>JAJTDU010000009.1 GCA_021298725.1 Verrucomicrobiaceae bacterium
GATAGTATGGCGAAAGGCCATGCGAAAGTAGGACGTTGCCAGATTAAAATACACCCCGCATCCCAAAAGATGCGGGGTGTCTTCGTTTATAATCTCATCCTCCCCACTCCAACCACCAACCTCCAGCTTCGACTGCTGACTCCAGCTTCGACTGCGCAGCCTCACGACTCTACAGCTACAATCGTGCCACCAGCTCCTCGCACTCTGTCTGTGTGCGGCATAGCCTTCCCCTAATTTTCATGATGTCTATTGGAGTCATTCAACGCTCCAGCGACAGTACAAAAATAAGCCGACCATTTTTCCATCTGGGGCCGCCTATGAACAGCGGGCTTCCAGATCGTAACACTGCGTCGCTTTTGACTAACACCTGCTGTTCTCTCCAGACTTGAAGATGGAGTTTGATTCCACCGTTATCGGCTGGTCCATTGGAATCGATTTTCAGAAACATGTCTCGCGAAGGCACTACCCAGGATTCGTATTCACGAAAAATATCCTGCTGATGTTGGCCTAAAATTTCAAAGTGTTTGAAGGCAAACACTTTGGCTAGACGGGCATTAAACGGCCCGAGATTCGCTGGTGCTTTCTCCTGTGAGCCGGTTAATTGCGAAGCATCGTCGGTGGCGAAAATGAGCGCTCCCCAGACCTTACCCTCGGTAGCCGGTTTGACGGCAGGAAGCGGCTGTGGAGTAGCCTTTTCCTGTGCGAACAGGCTCGGGACGGGCCACAAAAGCAACAAGGCTGGCAGAAGAGATTTCATCCGCGAGGCGTGTTCGTTAGAAATAGCGGATGCCCGACCGCGTCACGTGAAATGACGAGCAGTGGAGAGCCTGTGGCGTCAAAAAGTGTGGTCGTGGCAACTTGCGACTGGTTGTCGCTACTGTGGACACTGAGGCCGGAGATTTTATGGTCTGCGGGCACGTCTTCCAGGCCATCGAGAATGAGGACGGTCGCATCCGCTTCGATATGGTGATAGGTTCTCGCTTCGACACCGAGCCCTGGCGTGTAGGAGCTGAGAATCAGGCTGTGACCGCTGCTCGGCGTTTCCGGGCGCATCAAGACGAAGCCAAGTATGGCAAGCGCAACGGCAGCAGCAGTTGCAAACCAAGGATGGCGCAGCCACGTGAGGAGTGGCACTGCCAAAGATTGGTTTCCAGACTCCTTTTGGTGGCTCTTATCCAGATCCATCTGAGCGATGCGCACTTGAATCTGTGAATTGAAGAAGTCTGAATGTGGAACCTGCATCTCGGCGGGAAGATGCTCGCGGATGCCCGAGCTTAAGGCACGCAGCTCGCCAGCCTCTTTTGACAGCAAAGGATCGGCCTTGAGCCGGGCTTCAAAAGCGGCGATTTCGCTATCAGTCATCTCGCCATCTAGCCAGCGGATGAGGTCGTGGTCTTCAGAGGGTGGTTTCATAAACGTCTTTGAGTTGTTCCTGCAGTTTCTTACGGGCGTAAAACAATCGCGACATCACCGTGCCCAGCGAGCAGGGGATAAGTGCGGAGATTTCTTCATAGGCGAGCCCTTCGACCTCACGTAGTACAATGACCTGCCGGTGTTCAGGTGAAAGTTTGGCGACGGCCTCCTGGATTCGCTGTCCGAGTTCAGCATTGCGCATGGCGGTGTCGGGGGCGGCATCACCTTTGGGCGTTGCCTCGGCTCCGGCGGCGACGCGATGTTCGGTGCGCTCGTCGTCGAACTCACCATCTCCCTGAATCTTCTTCTTCCGGAGCCAGTCGTAAGTCACATTGTGGGCGATGCGGTAGATCCAAGTGTAGAAGGCTGCGTCCTGCTTAAAGTTCGGGAGGGCGCGCCACGCCTTGATGAAGGCCTCTTGCGCGAGGTCCCAGGCTTCCGTCTCGTTCTGGATCAAATGGTAAGTCATGGCGTAGATCCTCCCCCGATACTTTGTCACCAGGGTGTCAAAGGCCCGCGTGTCTCCCGCCTGGCTGCGTTTGACCAAGTCGATGTCGGAGACTTCGCCTGGGTCAGTCGCGGCTGAAGAGGGCATGGCAAAGGAAAGGCGGAGGATGGACGGTCTTGAGCGAAGGAAATTCGAAGCAGAGTCGAATTGGAGCAAAAGAGTGCCCGTGTGTGAAAATCACGGGATCTTCAGGCTTTGACCAGGGCGGATCAGGTCATTCTTGAGTCCGTTGGCAGCCTTGAGTTTAGCGATGGTCGTTTTCTTCTTCAAAGCGATGCCGTAGAGAGTGTCACCCTTTGACACGGCGTAGCGGGAGCCTGAAGAAGACTTCTTGGTCGTGGATTTCGAGGGAGTTGACTTTTTCTTTGTTGGGTTGCTCGATGCTGTGGTCTTTTTCGTCGTGGGGTCAGACGAGTTGCCTGGCGACGTCTTTTTCGTGGCGTTGAAGGCGTATGGATCGGCTGGCGACTCGAGTTCCACTGGCATCGGTGGTTTTTGGTAGGTCGGTGTCGAACTCGACGCGTAGCCGCTTTGGCCTGGATACGGATTGTAGTGGCCATCGTTGCCGTAGTTCGAGGCGTAGGGGTCGCTGCTAGTGGATTTCGTGTTTTCGCATGAAGCGAGCACGAGGCAGATGGTGGAAAGCACGAGCGTGCGGAGGGCGGTCATGAGGTGGAGGTAGTGCGGTTTTCCAACCGGAGGATGCAATGACATCGCACTAATGAAATCGGACACATCCTTTTCAATGCTTAATTTGCCGCCACCCGATCTGGCTAGCAATTCTGCCACATCCTGGAAATAGCACTCTGTGAATCGCGTTTTGCCATCACTGGCAAATCTCCCGACACAAACCTTGCCAATTCGTCCGCCATTCCCTAGCTTGTGGTCCCACCCCATGAAAATCGGCTTCAACCTCCTTCTCTACACCGGCCACGTCACCGAGGCGAACTACTCAGTCATCGAAAAACTCAAGGCCACCGGCTATGATGGCGTTGAGGTTCCGATTTTTGATGTCAGCAATCCTGCACATTTCAAAGGCATCGGCCAAGTGCTCAAGGACAACGGCCTGGAATGCACCGCCGTCACTGTGCTGCCGGATGAAGCCCATAACGCCATCAGCCCCCTCGCCAGCAATCGCCAGGGAGCCATCGATCACCTCAAACGTGTCCTCGAATGCGCTCACAACGCTGGTGTACAGACCCTTTGTGGTCCCTATTACCAGGTGCTCGGCCAGTTCACCGGTGCTTTTCCTTCCGAAGCAGAACTTGCAGGCGCTGCCGAGGTCCATCGTGCCATTGCTCCCGTGGCCGAAGCCGCAGGTGTGAAATGCGCCATCGAAGCTCTCAACCGCTTTGAGGCTCACCTCCTCAATACCATGGAGCAGGCCGCCGCTTATGTGAAGCGCGTCGATCACCCGAACTTCGGCACCATGTACGACACCTTCCACGCAAACATCGAGGAGAAGAACCCATTCGCCGCGATCGACACGGTGTTTGCTACCGGTAAGCTTAACCACGTGCACATCTCCGAAAACGACCGTGGCACACCCGGTCGCGGCCACATCAACATCACCGAGCAGATCAAGCACCTCAAAAAAATCGGCTACGACGGCTGGATGACCATCGAGGCATTTGGCAGTGCTCTGCCAGATCTTGCCGCCGCCACTCGCGTCTGGCGCGATTTCTTCCCCAGCACCGAGCAAGTTTACACTGAAGGCTACGCGCTCATCAAAAACGCGCTGGCTTGATGCAACGTCCAACACCCATTCCATCCATGAACACACCGACCACCACACCCGCAGCGGCCACCTCACGCCGCCAGTTTATCGGCACTACTGCCGCCGCCAGCGCCCTCACCGTCGCCCAATCCGCCTGGGCCGCAGGCAGCGATGAAATCAAAGTCGGCCTTATTGGCTGCGGCGGTCGCGGCACTGGTGCGGCCAGCCAGGCACTCAGCACCAACCAACCAGGCGTCACGCTCCACGCCGTCGCCGATGCATTCAAAGAAAAAGCCGATGGCGCTCTCAGCAACCTGCGAAACAAGTCTGCGGCAGTCGCGGAGAAGGTGAAGGTCGATGACTCCCGCATCTTCGCCGGTCCAGATGCCTATCAGAAGGTCATCGAAAGCTGCGACGTCGTCATCCTGACCACGCCTCCCGGCTTCCGTCCGTATCATTTCGAAGCCGCTGTGAACGCTGGCAAACACATCTTCATGGAAAAGCCCGTTGCTGTCGATGCCCCCGGCGTGCGCAAGGTGCTCGAAATGGCCAAGGTCGCTGACGAAAAGAACCTCAAAGTCGTCGTCGGCCTTCAGCGTCGCTACCAGAACTGCTACAAAGATGCTCTCACCCAGGTGAAAGAGCAGGGCATCATCGGCGACATCACCGGCGGCCAAGTTTACTGGAACGGTGGTGGCATCTGGTTCCGCGACAAGCGCCCCGATCAGTCCGAGCTCATGTACCAGATCAACAATTGGTACTTCTTCACTTGGCTCTGTGGCGATCATATCAACGAGCAGCACATCCACAACATCGACGTCGCCAACTGGTTCATCGGTGGTCATCCCGTCAGTGCCCAGGGCATGGGCGGTCGCATGCAGCGTGTGGACAAAAAGTTCGCTCAAATTTACGACCACCACTACGTCGAGTACACCTATGAAAACGGGGTTCGCATCAACAGCCAGTGCCGCCATCAGTCTGGCGTCTCCAACGCCGTGCGCGAGGAGTTCACCGGCACCAAAGGAAAGATCTACCTCGACAACAGCGGTCGCTGCTACGCCAACAATCACAAAGGCGAAACCATCTGGAAATATCGCCCTGGCGGCAAAGACATCGGCGATGCCAAGGGCAAAGCTGCCAAACGCCTCGATCCCGATCCGTATCAGACCGAGCACGATACCCTTCAGGCTGCCATTCGTGAAAACAAGCCGCTCAACAACGCCTACTACGGTGCCGAGAGCACCATGACCGCCATCATGGGCCGCATGGCCACCTACTCCGGCAAGGAATTGAAGTGGGATGAAGTCATGAACTCCAAAGTTCAGCACATGCCCAACATCATCTCCCTTGAGTCCGAGCCACCCGTCAAACCAGACGCTGAAGGGCGCTACCCGGTCGCCATCCCAGGCTTTGCGGCCAAAGATTACGCGCAGCTCGGCCTCCAGGCCGTGGAGATCGTCTAACGCTCGTTTACACCTGCCTCTCATCAGCCCCGGTCGCAGTCATGCGCCGGGGCTTTTTTGTAGCTTCGATGGTCCATCGAAGCACCCCTGCCGACAAAAGCGAAACCCGCCTGCTTACCATCACGTCAAATCAGTGCTCAAACGTCTGGTTTTCGGGGGGATTCCGTGTGTTCCGTCGGCCAATTTGAATCACACGACCAAACCTCTTGCCAATCCGGCCTTCCATTCGCTACAACCACCGCGTCATGAACTCCAACCGCCGCACCTTCCTCACCAGCTTCGCTGTCTCTGCTGCCACCACGACCATGTTCGCCCGTGATTGGAGCGGTCAGACACCCGAACGCTACCCTGATCCCGACGTCATCGCGCTTGATCCCGCTTTTGAAAAACTCATCCAAGGCAACGCGCCGATCCGCCGCCTTCACACTGGCATGCTCTGGGCTGAAGGCCCTGCCTGGAACGGCAGCGGCAGCTACCTCGTCTGGAGCGACATCCCGAACAACGTCCAGATGCGCTACCTGCCTGAGGACGGCCATGTCTCCGTCATGCGCAATAACGCCAACAATAGCAACGGCAACACCTTCGATCATCACGGTCGCCAGATCTCCTGCGAGCATGCGACTCGTCGTGTGGTGCGCTATGAGCTCGACGGCAAGATCACCATCCTGGCCGAAACCTTCGATGGTAAGCCTTTCAATGCCCCGAATGACGCAGTGGTGCATCCTGATGGTGGCATCTGGTTCACCGATCCTGGCTATGGCAGCATGATGGACTACGAGGGAAACAAAGGTGAGCTACTCCTCAAAGAAGCCGTCTATCGCATCGATCCCAGCGGCGAGATCACCAAAGTCACCGAGGATTTGACCAAACCCAACGGACTCTGCTTCTCACCCGACTACCAGAAGCTCTACATCGTCGATACCGGCGCACCAAAAAACATTCGCGTTTATGACGTGGACGGTTCCAACCTGAAGAACGGCAAGGTTTTCGCCACGAACAAAGGCCAACTCGCTGACCCCAAGAGCAAGGGCAACTCCGACGGCATCCGCTGTGACATCGAAGGCAATATTTGGGCAAGCGCTGGCTGGATCGGTGATGGCTACGATGGCGTCCACGTCTTCAATCCCGAGGGCAAGCTCATCGGCTTCATCAAGCTGCCCGAAACCGCCAGCAACCTCTGCTTCGGCGGCCCCAAACGAAACCGCCTCTTCATCACCGCCAGTCAGAGCCTCTACTCGCTGTATGTGAACACACGCGGTGCACATCATTAGAGCTCGGCGGCGGCGATAGCTCTCGCCCAGGTTACAGAAGGTTTTTTTACCGATGACGTGTTCGTCCACCCTGCGCTTGGAGTTGATGGCTCGGTTGATCGCCCTCGTTCGGAACGAGTTGGGAAACTCGTTCTACTTCTTCAGCAAATACGCAAAGAAGTCCTTCAAGTCGGCGTCGCTCATTCCTGCTGTCAGGCCTTCTGGCATCAGGGAGATCGGTGACGCCTCCATTGTCTCGATGTCGGCCTGTTTCATGGCGGTTTTGTTGTTGGCCATGTCTTTGATGACGATGCCATTCGCGTCCTGGGCGTCCATGAGGCCAGTGAGGACTTGGCCGCCTTTGGTTTTCACGATGTAGGCTCCGAATCCCTCGCGGATTTCGAGGCTGGGATTGAAAATGTTGTCGAGCCAGAAGTCCACGTTGGCACGGTCATAGCCAGTGAGTTCAGGGCCGATGGCTCCGCCTTCGCCAAAGAGCTTGTGGCAGGCAAAACAACGCGCCATGAACTGAATCTTGCCCTTCTCCGCATCGCCAAGACCGGTTTTGAGCACGGCTTTGATGCGCTCGGCTTCGCGTTTCTTCTCCGGCGTGGGTCCGGTGGCGAGGAGTCCCTTCCAGTGCTTTTCGATGCTGGCATCAATGTCGGCATCTTGGTGGAGACTGAGCTGACGGACGATGTCGATGGTGAAATGCTTCACGGGCACTTTCCATTCGTTGACGAAGTTCATCAGGATCTGCGCCCACTCCTTGCGACCGGCCATGACGCGCAGTGCGTCCTCGCGCAGGGCTTTATCTCCGGCGATTTGGCCTTCCCAACCGAGTAGGAGGGCCTCGGGGAGGCGTTTGTCATCAAACTTGGCTGCAGCCTGCAACATGCCGCGTTTGAGGCTCGGAGCCGTGCTGGACTTCAAAATGCCTACCATGGGCATTACGGCCTCTTGCTTGCCCAGTTCCGCCAAAGTCTTCGCGATGGCAATTCGGGCCGTATTGGTCGCTTTGGCGTCAGAAAGCAGTTTCAGAGCCTTCGCGAGCGCATCCGCGTTTCCGCTGCGCAGCGCGAGCGTGAGGTCGCCGCCGCTTTGCTTCGCCATGTAGTCGTTTAGAGCCTTGGTGAGCGAATCCGGTAGTTTCGGCATCTCCGCGCCTTCAAACGCTGCGGCGATGCCTGCGATGAATTTGCCGCGAAGGGCTTCGTCATTCGTGAGAGCGAGCAAGTCGGCGCAAGAGTTGAGGTTTTCTTCGCCACCCGCCAGTGCAAAGCGTTTCGCGAGCTTTTCGGCGAGGTGGTCGCGGAAGAGTTTGGTCTTCAAGAAGTCTAAATGGGTCTTCAGGTAATGAAAAACGGCCTCGCGTTCCTTTTCGGCCTTCGATTCAAGCGCCCACCAAGCGAGAAGAGGAAGATGGCCGCTTTCATCCTCGGCATCGCCGCTTTGAAGCCTTGGCAGAGCCAAAACAGCAGGCAGTCGTTTCGCTGTGGCGAGGAGTTGCGCACGGACTTCGGGGTGGGTTTCACCATGAAGGTTATCCAGCGAGCAAAATGACAGTCCGTCTGCGTCTCCAACCATTTTGACGGCCCAACGGCGCAGATACGGGTCCTTGCTGTGAATCGCTTTCTCTTGGGCAGCGTAGCGAAGGTCTTGAACGGATTTGTTTTGACCTTCCAAGCTGTGATCCAGCATATCCAAGGCCCAGAGCGCTTCCAATCCATGGGGTCCGTCTAGCATGTCCGATAGCTTGGGAGCTAGCTCCGCTTGCTTCCCCCAAGCAATCTCCAGCACCGCCTGCTTCCTGAACCACTCGTTTTGATGACTGAGATAGCCGAGTAACTCCTCGCCACTCGCTTTGCTCAAATCAAACGGCTTCAACCTCGGCGCACCGCTCGCTGGCCTCACGCGGTAGATGCGGCCGCTGGTTTTGTGCCAGTCATCGACGGGACTCACGTGGCTGAGGCGGGTGTCATACCAGTCGGCCATGTAGAAACCGCCGTCGGGGCCGACGCCGGCCCAGACGGGGCGGAACCAGCGGTCTTTGGTGGTGATGAGTTGCTCTTCGTCCTTGGTGTGGAAGGTGGAGCCATCGGGGAGGCGCTCGCTGACATAGACGAGGTTGTGCAGGGCATTCGGCGCGATGATTTTGCCCTCGTAGGCGCTACCGAGCAGGCCGCCTTCGTAAATCGTGAAGGCTTGAGGGAAGCGTTTGTTATCGCCTTCGTGCTTCATGTGCTCGAACCAGCCGAAGGCATACGGATTGGTGAGCGGGCCGTGCTTGCCCCAGCCTTTGATGCCGTAGCTGCCCTGCTCGTAGTGCATGCCGCGGGTGGCGCCGTTGGTGCCGGAGAAGAGGCGGCCTTTGCTGTCAAAGTCGAGGCTGAAGGTGTTGCCGCCGCCTTCAGCATAGATTTCGAAAACTTTGCGCTTCGGATGGTAGCGCCAGATGCACTGGCCTTCCCATTTCACGTTCTTCGTGTTCGCGCTGCTGACGTTGCCGGTGGTGGTGCTGCCGTTGGCTCCGTAAAGCCAGCCGTCCATGCCCCATTGCAGGCTGGTGGCGACGCTGTGTGTGTCTTCGAGGCCGAAGCCGCTGAGCTCGACCTCGGGATCGCCATCCGGTTTGGCATCGAAATCGGCATCGGGATAGCTCAGGAGGTAAGGCGGATTCAGCACCCAGATGCGACCCATGCCGTGCAACGCGGCGCTGGCGATGTTGAGGCCGGTGATGACGTCTTCATGCTTGTCGAAAAAGCCATCGCCATCGGTGTCTTCGAAGACGGTGATCTTGTCCGCGCCTTTTTCGCCACGTGGAGGTGGGAGCGGCACTTTGTCGAACTTCGCGCGGAGGTGCTGATCGTAGCTGACGATCTTCAAACCGGCAGGAAATTGATATTGGCGATACTGCGTGACCCACATGCGGCCTTTCGAGTCCCAGCTCACATAAAGTGGCTGCTCGACGACTGGCTCGGATGCCATGAGGTCGATGGCGACATCGCTGCGAGTTTTGAAGAGCTTCAATGCGTCCTGCGGCGCGGTGGGTGGGGTGTCATCGCGCATGACGCCGCGTCCGGGGCGGGTCTCCATGATCTTTTTCACTGCTTCGTTGCCGGCAATGTCATCCGCTTTGGGATTGGGGTCGGCAGCGAGAGCAGAGGTGCCGATCGCAAGGAGGAGAAGGCGCGATTTCATGGTGGGAAAGAACAAACCTCCCCGTTGGGGTGGTTTCTTGCGACCTTGTCGCTTGTTCCGGTATTTTCGTGCCAGCACCTGACCTGAAAGGACACCCTGCAGCTCTAACAAGAGGCCATGCAGTAGGGGCGGCCATACGAACTCGCCATGGGTCGCCGCCGTGCGGTTTGATCACATCACTCTTGCCACCGCCCGGCCCTCCATCGCCTGCCACACCGCATGCACCACGCGCATGTAGCTCAGGCCTTCGTTGAAGTCAGGCCTCGGTCGTGGTGCCGAAGGATCACGCACGGCGGCGATGAAGTCGCGCTCCACCGTCCAGCTTCGCTGCATCTCGGTCGGAATCGGCACCGACTCCAGTTTACTGCCGCGTTTGCCGAGTTGGAGGTCGTCCGTGGCGAAGTCATAGCTCAGCGTGCCTTCGGAGCCGAAGAGCCACAGCTTGTCTGTCGGCGCATGCGCGGCCACGCCGCTGAAAAGCATCGTCGCTTCAAGGCCGCTGCGAAATTTCGCCATCACGTTCATGAAATCGGGAATATCGACCTCGACGCCCGCACGTTCGGGGATCACCACGTTTCCACGCGCCTCCACCTCGACGATGTGACCGAGCCAGCGCTGCAGCACCTCGGTGTAGATGCCTAGCGTGAGGATTTGGATGCCGCTCAGTTCCGATTGCTGCCGCCAGTGCGCGGGAGTGGTCGGGTCGAGCCAAGCGTCGTTGAAACTGTGCAGCAGCGCCTGATGCGGTGTGCCGATGGTACCTTCGGCGATCAGTTGCTTGACGAGTTCACCGCCTTTCATGCCTTGTGGGGCAGGACAGATACCCGTGACGAGTTCAGGATAACGAATCGCCGCCTCCCACATCTGGTTTGCCTCTGCTAGCGAGGCCGCCATGCGCGCCTGCGTGAAGGCATGCTTCCCGTGCTGGAGCGCGTAGCACGTCATCTCCGCGTGCATGTAGGGATGCGTGCCGATCCACACGACATCGACTTCGGGTGACGAGGCTACCTCCTCCCAGCGTTCCACCGCCTTGGCTTCTGGCGCAAATTCCTGGCAAAAGGCCTCGGCGCTCGCCAGGGAGCGGTTGGTCACCTGCGTGATCTGCACGTTCGGAATCGCCCGCAGGCCGGGCATGTGGCGTGATTTGACGATGCCACCGGCGCCGATGATGCCGATGCGGATGGGTTGCTCTGGGGAGGTCATAGACGTATGGATCGTGACACGTTTGCGCCAACATCCAAGCCCTGCATGCAAATCCTGCACATCTACCTTTCACCCGAGCACAACTTTTACGGCCACCATGGCATGCCCGCAGGCACCGCGCCAGAGATCGAGGTGCCGGAAGCCGAGTGCGTGGCGGGCAAAGGCCTGGTGGGAGATCGTTTCTTCGGCTGGAAGGAGGACTACAAAGGCCAAGTCACTTTTTTCGAGCACGAGCAGTATGAACGGCTCTGCGAACAGTTCAGCGTCATGGGCGTGCCACCCTCCGCCTTTCGTCGCAACATCATCACGAAGGGCATCGACCTCAACACGCTCATCGGCACCGAGTTTGAGGTGCAGGGCATCCGTTTCCTCGGCACGCAGGAGGCCGCGCCATGCCATTGGATGAATCAAGCCTTCGCCGAAGGCGCGGAAGAGGCGCTCAAAGGCCACGGCGGCCTGCGTGCGAAGATTTTGAGCGATGGCATCCTCCGCAAGTCATGAGCTCACCCTTTGCTGCCGTTTTGCTCGCCGGTGGTCGTTCCACCCGGATGAAGCAGGACAAGGCGCTGCTTCACTGGCATGAGCAGGCGCTGTGGCAGGTGCAGTTGCACAAACTGCTATCTCTTGGCGCTGAACGCGTGCTGCTCTCCTGCCGCAGCGAGCAAGCTTTGCTCGTGAACGACGGCGTTGAGATCATCCATGATCCCGCCGGTGTGGATGACGGCCCGCTGGGCGCGATCACGCGCTGTTTGGAGTGCGTGCAGATGCCACTGCTCGTCCTTGCCGTCGATATGCCCTGGATGACCGCTGCCTTTCTGCGTGAACAGCTCAGTGAGCATGAAAATCCGGATCAAGGCTGGTTTTTCTGCGGCTCGTATGGTGCTGAAGCTCTCGCGGGGATGTATGTTCCCGCCATGCTGCCACACATGCGCCAGGCGCTGAGTGAAAAGAATCTCAAACTCCAGCATGTGATCAAAGCCTGCGTGCATAACGGATCAGCCCTCACTCACGAGATGAGCAGCGATCAGGCTGCCCTTTTCCACAATGTGAACACGCCGGCGGATTTGAATGGATTGTCCGCGCTACCTTAGCTCATGCCCCAAAATCGCCAGCGTGGCGATGGCGGCGGTTTCGGCACGCAACACCAGCGCACCGAGCGTGATGGGGACAAAGCCCGCCGAGAATGCCTGCGCTTCTTCTTCGGAGGTGAAATCGCCTTCAGGACCGATCAAGACGGCGACGCTGGCTGGTTTCGATGCTGGCAGGGCTTGTTTGAGCGTGCGCGTGTGCTCACTGAGCGCGGGGATGAGTTTGCAGTCGGCCTGAATCTTCAAACTGGCTGCGAAAGCGATGGGAGCCTTCAATTCGGGCACGAAAGGCGTGTGGCACTGCTTGGCGCTCTCGATCATGTGCCTGCGCCATTTGGCGAGCTTCTTTTCCGTCTGCACGGCATCGAGATGGACGATGGTGCGCTCGGTGATGACAGGCTGCACGCTCGTAGCACCGAGTTCGACGGCTTTTTCGAGCAACCACTCGAAGGGTTCGGCTTTGATGAGGGCCGGCAGGAGATGAATCACGGTCTGAAACGGCTCGAATCGCGTTTCGGAGGTGATTTGGGCCTGCACCTCCGATTTGGAAACCTGCGTGATCTCGCAGACAGCCATACGGCCTGCGCCGTCGAAAATCTCGATCATGTCGCCGGGCTGTTTGCGCATCACACGGCTGCAATGCTGCGCTTCATCGCCAGTGAGCGTGAGATGATGCTCGCGCCACTCGAAGGTGGGGAGATGGAAGCGTGGCAGCGACATGTCAGCGACTCATGAGGGCTTCAATCTCATCCGCTTCGATGGGAATATGCGCCATCAGGTCGATGTTTTCGGTTTCGCCAATGAAGAGGTTGTTTTCGAGGCGGACGCCGATTTTTTCCTCCCGG
The DNA here is from genome assembly GCA_021298725.1 of Verrucomicrobiaceae bacterium. Taxonomy (GTDB): domain Bacteria; phylum Verrucomicrobiota; class Verrucomicrobiia; order Verrucomicrobiales; family Verrucomicrobiaceae; genus Prosthecobacter. The sequence goes on from JAJTDU010000009.1 coordinate 12,689, forward strand.
ATGTAAATGCCGGGCTCGACGGTGAAGACCATGCCGGGCTGCACGGGCTTCCACATGTGGCCGACGTCATGCACGTCGATGCCGAGCGGGTGCGAGGTGCCATGTGGGAAGTATTTTTTATACGCGGGCTTCTCGGGATCTTGCTTGGCGATGTCCTCTGGCGTGATCAAGCCGAGGCCGAGGAGTTCCTCCTGCATGAGCAGGCCAACTTGTTCTTGGTATTCGCGGATGATGACGCCGGGACGGAGCATCTGACAGCACTGTTTGAAGACGCGGAGCACAGCATCATAGACCTGACGCTGACGTGGGGTGAATTTGCCATTCACCGGGATCGTGCGGGTGAGGTCGGCGTTGTAGTTGCCGTAGTTGGCGGCCACGTCTAGCAGCAGCAGCTCACCGTCCTGGCACTGGCAGTGGTTGGTGATGTAGTGCAGCACGCAAGCGTTGCCGCCGGTGGCGATGATCGGCGTGTAGGCAAATCCACGACCACGCTGGCGGATGAACTCATGCGATAGCTCGGCCTCGATCTCGAACTCATGCACGCCGGGCTTCACGAACTTCAGCAGCCGGTCGAAACCATCGCTGGTGATGCGGATCGCCTCGTTGAGCGCGGTGATTTCATGCGGGCTCTTGATGACACGCAGCTCGTGCATGAGCTGGGCAAGGCGGCGGTAGTCGTGCAGCGGATATTCCTGTTGGCAGCGGTGCGTGAAGCGTGTCTCGCGCGTTTCCGTCGGGATGGTGGCGCGGATGTGCTCGTTTGAGTTGAGGAAAACATGGTCCGCCTGGCACATGACGGAGCGGAAGTGTGTCTCGAATTCCGTGAGCCAATGCACGCGCTGGATGCCGCTGCGTTCGGTGGCCTGCGTTTTGGTGAGTTTTTCGCCTTCCCATACCGCGATGGTTTCATTCGTTTCGCGCACAAAGAGCATCTCGCGTTGCTTCGGGTCGGCGGCATCGGGAAAGAGAATGAGGATCGTCTCTTCCTGATCGACTCCGCTCAGGTAAAACTGATCGCTGTTCTGAATGAAGGGCAGGGAGCCATCGGCATTCGTGGGGAGCACGTCATTGGCATGCACGATGACAACCGACTGCGGCGGCAGCTTAGCGTAAAGGTGCTGGCGGTTGGAGGCGAACAGTTCGGCGGGGAGGGGCTGGTAGCGCATGATTGGAAGGTAGAACGAATGTCCACATTCGTTGCAAGGTTCGGCGCGCGCTCAAACGAATGTGGACATTCGTTTTACTTCACCGGCACGGCTTTCGGCGGATGGCGGTCCGCCTTGATCCACTGCTGCGCCTCGGTCCTGAACGCTTCGACGGGCAGCGCGAACGTCGTCACACGATCCACGCGGGCGATGTTGATGCCGACCACCTTGCCTTCGAGCGTGGTGACGGGCCCGCCCATGTCGCTGGGGTAGAGTGGGATGTCGTGCTGAAGGACTTCGGGGAAATTGTCGGAGCGCAGGGAAATGCCGCCGTTGGCGAAGTCCTCTCCCTCCCAGTTTTGCAGCACTTTCGTGCGGCTGGCGAGGCGTACGCGACAGGTCTCCTCCTTGTCCTTGCGCAGGTAGCGCACTTCAATGACCTCGCCTGGCTGGCGTTTGTTCACCAGCTCATGCACGCGGCGGTACTGTGCCACGGCCTCGCCCGCGATGTTGAGCAGCACGTCGTTCTCCTGAAGGCCGGCGATCTCGGCGGGGCTTTCACTGGCGATGCCGATGATCCGCACGCCTTTGACCTCCTTCGGCGTTTTTTCGTCCATGCGGATGCCCAGCGCGGCTCCGGTGCCGGGAATGGCACGACGAGCTGCGCTGACGATGCCGATGCGTGGCTCCTGGCCCGCGTCTGCGGTGCTGCACAGCCACTGGCCGAGGGTGAGCGGCTTCGACGCACCAAAGGAAACAACCGGCAGACCGGTGATGCCGACCGCTTGCGCCAAAACGAGGTCAAGCCGCGCTTCGCGATGCACCTCCCGTAGCGCCGCTGTGCGGCCATCGGCGAAACGAACCCGCGCCTTGTCGAGATCGGGCACCTCGCTTGCCTTCGTCAAAACATAACCATCTGCGCCGACGATGGTGGCGGTGCAGATGGGACGCTCGAGCACGCTTTCAATGCGGGCGGCGCAGTCGAGCGTGAGCGGCTTCAAGGGGGAAACCGCAGAGAGTGTCTGCTTGCCATTGGTGCGCTGCTCCGGCGGCAGCGTGGGAAGCGGCGTGTCCGCGAGGGCAAAAAACGGGCTGAGGAGAAGGACGGCGGAATGACGAATGACGAATTTCCGAAGGGCGAAGAAATGACGAAGCTCCAATGACGAAGTCGAGATGCCAGACAGGCGGGCGCATGTTTCAGCATTCGTCATTCCGAATCCTCCTGCGGTTTTTGGGCCAGTTTGACCGCCAGCTCACGCTCTTTGCCGCCGCTGCGGAGCCTGATCTTCAAGGTGTCCCCCGCGGCCTTTGAGCGCACGGTGGCAGTGAACTGCTGCTGGTCGGTCATGGCGTCGTCATTGACGCTGAGGATGACATCGCCCGCGCGCACGCCCGCTTTTTGTGCCGGTGAGTCGTCGATCACGTCGGCCACCTCCAGCTCCACGTCGTCGCTCATGACGGTGGCGACGCCGAGATAGCCGCCCGCGCCGACGCCCCAGACCTTGATGACCTGGGATTTCTGCATCGCCTCCCAGGAGCGAAGGAACGGGGCCATGGACACATGCACGTTTTGATCCCGGTTTTCCCAAATCTGGCTGTGGATGCCGATCACCTCACCAGTGAAGTTGAACAGCGGCCCGCCGGAGTCGCCGCCCATCAGCACGCAGTCGGTGTGCAGGCTGTTGGCAGTCTGCTTGATGATTTTGCCCACGCGGAGCACCGGGCCGCGAGATTTGTCAAAACCGCCCGGATGCCCGAGCGCGAAGCACCACTCGCCCGGCTGCGCCTGGATGACCTCGCGGCTCAGTTTCACGAAGGGCCAGGGCTTTTCGCGTTGCTTGAGCTGTGCCAGCGCGGCGTCGGTCGTTTTGTCCAGACCGAGTGATTTCGCGGTGGTGACACTGCCGTCCTCCAGAATGACCCGCATGTCCTTGCCTGGACCGCCAGGAACGTGCGCGGCGGTGAGCAACAGGCCATCAGCCGAAATGATCACACCGCTGGCCGTGCCGCCGCCGGTTTGGATGGCGACGAGCGCCTGACGCACCTGCGGCAGCAGCTTTTGCACGTCCGTTTGAATGCGCAGCAGCGTGGCGAGGTCGGTTTGGGGCGCTTTGGGTGCCCTAGGACGCTGCTCCTCACCACGCACCGGCCCAGCGAGCAAGATCGAGATGAGGATGAGTCTGAATGACGGGCGCGTTTGCATCAGCGAGGAACCAACGGCTCAACGGCTCGAAAGTTGCCAGACGCAGGTGTTCTGCTCAAGATAAGTCTCACTCATCCCAGGCAGGATCAATGAATGCTGGAACGTAAATGGGCAGTTTTTTCTGTTCAAAGACGGTAAGCCTCAGGCCAGATCTGCCCCAGATGATGAGAGCGCAACCTCAGTTTTGTATGACCTGGAGAATCACCCCAAGGTGCCGCATTCGACCGTTTGAGCGCCCTGCGTGGACTTGTCTCGTGGCTAGATCAGGAGTGATGACGAAAGTTTGATGGAAAACCGGAGGGAGGGTGCGTTTGTTCATGCTCGTCCATCCGACCATGAAATTAACGTCACTGACCACCCTCCTCGCCGCTCTGGCCCTCACTGCCCGTGCTGAATTGAAACTCCCCGCCATCATTGGCGACCACATGGTGCTGCAGCAGCAGCTCGCGAATCCCATCTGGGGCTGGGACACGCCTGGAACCGAGGTGACGGTGACGTTTGCCGGTCAAACCAAGAGCGGCAAGGCTGGTGCGGATGGCAAGTGGACGGTGAAACTCGACCCCGTGCCCGCCAACGCGAACCCAGCCACGATTTCCATCAAAGGCAGCAGCGCGAAGGAACTCAAGAACGTGCTCGTCGGCGAGGTTTGGATCTGCTCTGGCCAGTCAAACATGCAGTGGAGCGTGCAGAGTTCTTGGGATGCTGATTTGGAGATCGCCTCCGCGAAACATCCGAACCTGCGCCTCATCACCGTGCCAAATGTCGGCACGCAGGAGCCGCAGAGCGACTTCAAAGGCGCGTGGGCCGAGTGCTCACCGCAGAACGTTGGTGGCTTCAGCGCCGTGGGCTTCTTCTTTGGTCGCGTGCTGCACAAGACGCTCGATGTGCCCGTCGGCCTCATCAACAATGCCTGGGGCGGCAGTGCTGCTGAAGCCTGGGTGAATCGCGGCGAGCTGGAAAAAGACCCGCGCTTCAAGCTGCTCATGGAAAACACGAAGAAGAATGAAGCTTTCCTCACTTCCGACGCCGCGAAGCAGAAATACGAAGCCGATCTTGCCGCTTGGAAGAAACAGGCCGAGGCCGCCAAGGCGGCCGGAAAGTCTTTCACCACCCGCGCTCCTGGAGCACCCGACGGCTGGCTGCGTGGCAATGCGCGTCCCGGCAACATCTACAACGGCGCTCTTCTGCCCACCATCGGCTACGGCATCAAGGGAGCGATCTGGTATCAGGGCGAAAGCAACGCAGGCCGTGCCTACGAATACGCCAGCCTCTTCCCCTTCATGATCCAGAACTGGCGCAACGAGTGGCAGCAGGGTGATTTCCCCTTCTACTGGGTGCAGCTCGCCGACTTCATGGCCGAAAAAGCCGACGCCGAGCAGGCCACTGCCAGCCAGTGGGCCGAACTGCGCGAAAGCCAGACCAAAACACAGAGCGCCATCCAAAACGGCGGCCAAGCCGTCATCATCGACCTCGGTGAGGCCAACGACATCCATCCCAAAAACAAGCGCGACGTGGCCGAGCGCCTCGCTCGCTGGGCGCTGGCCAAGGACTACGGCATGAAGCTGCCCTATCGCAGCCCCGAGTTCAAATCCGCCGAGTTCGTCGGTGGCAAGGCCATCGTCACGCTCGACACCTTCGGCAGCAGCCTGCGCACCGTCGATATCAATGAAGTGAAGGGCTTCGTCATCTGTGGCGAGGACAAAAAATGGACCTGGGCCACCGCCAAGATCATCGGCAAGGACAAAATCGAAATCAGCGCCGCGTCCGTTGCCAATCCCGTCGCTGTTCGCTACGCCTGGTCGGACAATCCCGTGTGCAACCTCTTCAGTGTTGAAGGTCTTCCCGTCACTCCCTTCCGCAGCGACGACTTCGAGATGCTCACCAAGCCGAAGCCATAACGAGTCGATACAAAGCCATCAAAACAAAAGGCACGACCTTCCGGTCGTGCCTTTTTCGTTGGGAACTTGTGAGATCAGTCGATCACTTCGGCTGCGTGGCCGGTGCCGCAGGAGCCGGGGCTGGGGCTGGCGTTGTGGATGGAGCAGGTGCCGGAGTCGTCGGAGCCGCAGCTGCGGGTTTTGGTGCTTCAGGAGCCTTAGCAGGGGCGGGTGTCACAGTAGCAGGAGCGGGTGTCGCGGCAGCAGGGGCAGCTTTGGGAGTTTCAACGGCGTTGGCTGGCTTGCCAGCCTTCGCAGTCTCGGCTTTGACAGCGTCTTGGATTTTCTCGAGCACTTTGGCGGCTCCGGCGTCCGGTGCGGCAGCCGCAGGGGCTGCGGGGGCTGCGGGGGCGGGTTTGGCGTCGCCGAAGATTTTTTCGGTCTTGCCGCTGGTGTGGGTGCGGCTGACGAGCACGGCCAGCAGCAGGGTCAGGCCAAAGAGGATCACGGCGAGCCAGACGGTGAATTTTTGCAGCACGTTGGTGGTTTGCGCTCCCCAGACTTGGCTGGCGGCGGCGTCGCCGAAGGAGGCACCGAGGCCTTCCTGACGAGGGCGCTGCATGAGCACGACGAGAATGAGCAGAAGGCTGACGATGACTTCCACTGCGGTGAGGATTCCAATGAAGATGTCCATAAAAGGGGCGAGAATATGAGGGCACTTCTCAAGTTGGCAAGGGGTAGTTCAGCCTCTTCCAAAGCCCACGCTGGCTTCCCATTTGGCGGCAATGGGGCCAGAAATGAGGTTGAAGGCGGCTCAGGCGGCTCCAAGTGTCACGTTTCATGTCCGACCTCAAAGAACACCTCACCCTGCGCTGCCAGATCGTGGACGCGGCGCTCGAACGTTTCATCCCGAGCGCGGAAACACGCCCCGTGACGCTTCACAAGGCGATGCGGCACAGTGTTTTTGCGGGGGGCAAGCGACTGCGGCCCATTTTGTGCCTCGCGGCAGCAGAAGCCTGCGGCGGGGCGGTGGATGACGCGATTTTCAATGCCTGCGCGACGGAATGCCTGCACACCTACTCGCTCATTCACGATGACCTGCCCTGCATGGACGACGACGACATGCGCCGCGGCGTGCCGACCTGCCATAAGGTTTATGGCGAGGCGATGGCGCTGCTCGCGGGCGACGCGCTTCAGGCGCTGGCCTTTGAACTGGTGACGAAAACCCCTGCCACGGCGAATCACACCACGGCCTCGATGGTTCTCGAACTCGCTAGGACCGCAGGGAGCCTTCATCTCGTGGGCGGACAAGTGGCCGATCTCGAAGGCGAGGGTAAACGACTGCCGCTGGACGACCTGCGCTTCATTCACGAAGGTAAAACGGCCGCGCTGCTCACCGCCAGCGTGAAACTCGGCGCAATGAGTGCAAACGCGAACGTGGCACAGATGCAGGCGCTGCATGATTTTGGCATGGCGACGGGTCTGGCTTTCCAAATCATCGACGACATCCTCGACGTGACGCAGACGAGCGAAAAACTCGGCAAAAGCGCCGGGAAAGACCTCGCCGCAGAAAAAAGCACCTATCCGGCGCTGATGGGCCTGGAAGCCTCACGCACCGAGGCGCATCGGCTCACTGAGGTCTCGCACCGGGCGCTGGATGTGTTTGGCGAGGCTTCTTCACGGCTGCGTCAGCTTTCGGATTATCTTCTGAACCGGGATTATTGAGCCTCAACCCGAAACAGCTTCTCCACATCCGCACCCGGTTTCTCCGGCGGGCCGAAGTTCATCAGCAGCGTTGATCCATCGCCCTGCACGATGCGGAAGCCGAGGAGGCGCTTGCCGCCCGGTTCGATCTGCATGTCGAGCTGTTTGAGGTATTTCTTGATGAGCAGAGGTCGAGGGATCATCGCGACGGTGACGAAGGTCTTCTCCTGCTGCGTGACCTTGAGTGTGAAGTTCTGCGTGAGCGATTCGGCGTCCATCTCCCGACCGCTCAGAAATTTCATCCACATGCGCACGCGGCTGTCGTCTGGCTTCAAGGTCTGCCAGGGGGCGGTGGTGTCTTCTTTGAGGCGCACCGTTGCCTGGTCAAAGATGAGGATCATCGTGGCGGGGTTTCCCAGTTCCCAGCGAAAGCGACCATCCGCCATCCGCCAGAACTGGCCGCTTGAGGCCACGGCCTCTTTGAGCGCAGGCGTGGTGCGCGTCTGCTTGAAGGCGACTCGCATGCTGCCAGCGTCCTTTTGCGCCGCTATCCAATCTCTAAACACCGGTGGAATCGACGATGCTTCCGGCGCTGCTTGAGCTGAGAGCAAAAGACAGGCGGCGAGCGCGATGAAAAGCAACGAACGAATCACGGTTACACCCAGAGACCAGAATCGATGAAGTCACAAGTGCTGTGGCAAAGGCCGTTGCCATGTTTTCCCTTGCCCCTCTGAGCAAACCGTGTTCTCTCAACTTTCAAATCAACCCACCAATTCACATACAATGAGCGAGCGTCGCGTCGTCATCACCGGCATGGGAGTCGTCTCCCCGAACGGCAATACCAAGGAGGAGTTCTGGAAGAGGCTCGTGGCCGGTAAGAGCGGAATCCGCCGCCTCCAGTCGATGGACACGGAGAAGTACGACTGCAAGATCGGCGGTGAGGTGGTGGACTTTGACCCCACCAAGTTTTTCAACAACCACAAGGACGCGCGGCGTGCTGACCGCTACTTCCAGTTTGCCATGGCTGCCTCGAAAATGGCCGCAAAGGACGCTGGATTGAACCCGGACAGCCTCGACCCGCACCGTGTTGGCGTCATGGTCGGCAGTGGCATCGGTGGTCTGAGCACGATTGAGGCGCAGTATGAGATTTTGCTGACGAAATCGCCCTCCCGCGTGTCGCCGTTTCTCATCCCGATGATGATCACCAATATCGCCAGCGGCATGATCGCGGCGGAATACGGCTTCATGGGACCGAACATTCATTAAGTTTGGCGATGCCGACGCGATGATTTGCGGCGGTGCCGAAGCCTCCATCCGTCCCTGCGGTCTGGCCGGATTTGCCAACATGAAGGCACTCAGCCTGCGCAATGACGAGCCTGAGCGTGCCTCTCGCCCTTGGGATAAGGATCGTGATGGCTTCGTCATGGGTGAAGGTGCTGGTGTAGTCGTGATCGAGGAGTTGGAGCACGCCAAGAAGCGCGGTGCGACGATTTATGCCGAACTGGCCGGTTACGGTGCCACCGCTGATGCCTACCACCTCACTTCTCCGCATCCCGAAGGTTTGGGTGCAGCCAAGTGCATGGAAATGGCCCTGCGTCATGCCAAGCTGAACACCACGGACGTGCAATACATCAACGCACACGCCACCTCGACTCCAGTCGGTGATTTGTGTGAACTGCGTGCCATCAAGCGCGTGTTTGGCGACTACGCGAAGAGCGGTAACGGACTGCTTGTCTCCGGCACCAAGTCGATGACCGGACACCTGCTTGGTGCCGCCGGTGGCATTGAACTCGTCGCCTGCATTCAAGCCATCCAAGACCAGATTGTTCCGCCCACCATCAACGTCGAAAATCTCGATCCCGAAGTCGATGTGGACGTTGTGCCGAACACCGCTCGTCCCGCCAAGGTGAACGCTGCACTCAGCAACTCCTTCGGCTTCGGCGGTCACAACGCCGCGCTGCTGATCAAGAAGTTCGAGGGTTGATCATTGGATCTTTGAAGGCTGTTAACGCGAGACCTGGAGTTCCAGGCTCTGAGCGTTCTCACCGATCTCTAGGCTCCAGTCACCCGCGCCGGGCTTTTGCTCTTTGGTTGTCACCGTTCCATCTGCGCTTTCGAGGCCGGGGACATCCGCAGCGCTGTAGCTGACGGTGAGCTTCACTTTGCCGATCATGGGACCGGTTTTTTCGTCGAGCTTGAAGCTGCCGCGCATCACGCGAGCACAGGCGATGGGCGCGAAGGGATCTTCGGGAGTGAAGATCACGCTGCCCCAGCTCACGGGGGTGCCGTTGACGGTGACTTTGCCGTTGATGGCGGTGCGTTTCACCGGCTTAAGGAAGCCTTGATTGCGCAGCCAGTCGCGCAGATGGCCGCTCCAGGTGCCGAGCACGGGATCTCCGAGGTAAAGGCCGACGCCGTGGGGGCCGGGCTGGTAGATGTGCAGTTCGGCGGGGACCTTGTGTTTGCGGCAGGCGAGGTAGAGCGCCACGGGATTCTCGGCGGGCACGACGGTGTCTTCGTCGGTGTGGAAGATGAAAATCGGTGGCGTGTTCGTAGTGACGCGTGTCTCGGTGCTGACGTGCTTGGCGAGTTCGTCGTTGTCATTCGGTCCAAGAAGGTTTTTGCGCGAGCCTTTGTGGCCGAAGTCCTGGATCATGGAAATCACCGGATACGTTGGCGCGGCGACATCAGGACGGGCGCTGACTTGATCGACAGCATCGTTGGTCATGCCTGCGGGCTTTTCATCGAACATCGTGGCCGCCATGGAGGTGAGATGACCGCCGGCGGAGAAACCGATGATGCCGATGCGGTTCGGATCGATGCCATACTGCTGCGCATTCGCACGCACATGCCGGATGGCGCGCTGCACGTCGATGAGTTGCGTGGGAAAGTGATAGCCGCTCGTGCCGAGACGATAATGCAGCACGAAGGCCGAGACGCCGAGGCCGTTGAACCACTTGGCGACCTGAATGCCTTCATGATCCGCTGCCAGACCACCATAGCCACCGCCTGGGCACACGACGAAGGCCGCGCCATTGGCTTTGTCCTTCGCCGCAGGCCAGACATTGATGAAAGGCTGGTCTTTGTCCGTGTCACCCTTCGCGCCGGGAGCGCCTTCCGGCCAGAGGCGCACCTTGGCGGGTTCAGCTTGGGCGATGGCGGTTAAAAAGAGCGCGGCAGCGAAAAGAGAAAGCTTGTTCATGAGGTTGGAAGTCTGTTAATCCTGTGATTCCAACTCGTTCTTTCACCCGCCATGATCTCACGTCGTCATTTTCTCTCTACCAGCTTCGGTGCGCTTACTGTCACCTCGCTTCCGGCCATTGAACCGATCAAGCGCCCCGGCAAAAGCCGCATGCAGCTCGGCGTCGCGGCCTACAGCTTCCGCGAATACTTCCAGTGGATGCGTTACAAGGAGCAGAAGCCGAAGGGCGACCGTCCGCATTGGAGCATTCTCGATTTCATCGACTGGTGCGGCGAGAACAATGTGCCTGGAGCCGAGGTGACGAGCTACTTCTTCCCGCCGGAAGTCGATGAAGCCTTCCTGCTTGAGGTGAAGCGCCGTGCTTACCTGCGCGGCGTGCAGATCGCCGGCACCGCAGTCGGCAACAACTTCGCACTCCCAAAGGGCGAGAAGCTGAGCGAGCAGATCGCTTACACAAAGAAGTGGATCGACCACTCTGCGGTGATGGGAGCACCGCACATCCGCGTGTTTGCCGGGGCGAAGCCCAAAGACCTCACGGAGGAGGAAGCCGTCGCCCATTGTCAGGAAGCTTATCAAGAGTGCCTCGATTACGCAGGCAAGAAGGGTGTCTTCCTCGGCCTCGAAAACCACGGCGGCATCGTCGCGCTGCCGGACAACCTCATCAAAATGGTGCAGGCCGCGAAAAGCCCTTGGGCCGGCATCAACCTCGACAGCGGTAACTTCCACACCGCCGATCCGTATGCCGACCTCGCCAAGATCGCGCCCTACGCGGTCAATGTGCAGCTCAAGATGGAGATCAAACGTGAAGGCGCGAAGGAAGCCGAGGCCAGCGATGTGAAACGCGTGATCCAGATCATGCGTGATGCGAACTACCAGGGCTGGTTCACGCTCGAATTTGAGACCAAGGAAGACCCGTTTGTGAAGGTGCCGGAGATCTGTGAGATGCTAAGGCCTTTGCTGGGTTGAGGAGGGAGTTGACGGTAGTTTACTGTGGTTGACGATGGTTGACCGTTGTTTCAGAACGGCGAAGCCGCTGGCTCGGAAACGACAGTCAACAATTCTAAACAACCGTCAACCATCGTAAACCCCATGAGAAAACAGTTTCCCTTCGAGAAGCTCGAAGTTTGGCAAGACGCGCGAAAGCTCGTGGGCGGCGTGTATCAATGTTCACGGAGCTTTCCGCGTGAGGAACGCTTTGGCCTAACCAGCCAGATGACACGCGCAGCCGTCTCGGTCGCCAACAACCTCGCAGAAGGTTGTGGCAGGTCGAGCTTCAAGGATCAGGCGCATTTCTCGAACCAGACGCACGGTTCGCTCATGGAAACCGCGTCAGACTTGATCATCGCCACCGATCTTGGCTTTGCATCTGCTGAAACCACTGACCTGCTTCTTGATCAGGCTTATGACTTGGCCGTGCGCATCCACAATCTCCGCGACTCCCAACTGCGCCGCTCGGAAGCTCTTTGAAAACCACCGTCAACCACTGTAAACAACCGTCAACCACCGCAAACATCTCCCAATGTCCGCCACCCACGCTCCCACGGTCGTCATCGAGAATTTCTACCCCTGCCTCGAAGGCGGACGTCATCCGGTCAAGCGGGTCATCGACGAGCCGCTGGATGTGTGGTGCGACATCTTCAAGGACGGGCACGATGTGATGACCGCAGTGCTGCGCTGGCGGCTGGCGGGCACGCGGCGCTGGTTTGAGGTGCGGATGAAGCCGCTGGAGAATGACCGCTGGCAGGGACAGTGCTTTTTTGAAAAAGCCGGGCGCTGGGAGTATGTGGTCGAGGCTTGGGGAGACACGTTCCGTTCGTGGAAAAAGACCTTCGCCGTGCGGGTGCAGGCCAAAGATCCCGATGTGCCGATTGAAGCCCAAGAAGGCGCTAGGTTGTTGCGCGAGGCAGGCAAACGTGCCCGCGCCGCCGGAGTCGCCCTGGCGGCGACGCAGCTCGAGGACTGCGCGGATCTGCTCACCTCGATGAAGCCGGGCGATATCATGGACGTGCTGCTGTCCGACGAGATGCAAAGCCTGATGGATCAGTATCCTGACCGCGATCAGTCCACCACCTCGGATACGCTGCGCGTGATCGTCGAGCGTGAACGCGCTCGGTTCTCAGCGTGGTATGAATTCTTCCCGCGTGGTGCCGAAGGCCGTGCAGACAAGCATTCCACGTTTCGTGACTGTCTGGGCCGCCTCGATCATGCGGCGCACATGGGTTTCGATGTGATCTACTTTCCGCCGATCCATCCGATCGGCATCACGGCCCGCAAAGGCAAAAACAACACCCTCACCGCCCAGTCCGGCGATGTCGGCAGGCCGTGGGCCATCGGTGGCCCTGCGGGCGGACATCGTGCGATTGAGCCAGCGCTCGGCACCGAGAAAGATTTCGTGTGGTTGATCCAAGAAGCAAAGAAGCGCGGCCTTGAGATCGCCCTCGACTTCGCCATCAACTGCTCGCCGGATCATCCGTATGTCAAAGATCACCCTGAGTGGTTCTACAAGCGGCCCGACGGCAGCATTCGTTATGCGGAGAACCCGCCGAAGAAATATCAAGACATCTACCCCATCAATTTCCACTGCGATGATTGGCGTAATCTCTGGAAGGAGTTGATCGACGTGGTGCAGCACTGGGTCGATCTCGGCGTGAAGATCTTCCGCGTTGATAATCCACACACGAAACCCGTCGCGTTCTGGGAAGAGCTCATCGCCACGATCCAGCGCAAAGACCCTGACGTGCTGTTCCTCGCGGAAGCCTTCACGAAGCCGAAAATGATGCAGGTGCTTGGCAAAATCGGCTTCACGCAGAGCTACACTTACTTCACTTGGCGGGAGGATCGCCACGCGCTCACCGAATACGCCACCGAACTCACGCGCAGCGACATGCGCTGGTATTATCGCGCCAATTTCTGGCCGAACACGCCGGACATCCTGCCTGGCCATCTGCAAAACGCCGGGCCGCAGATGTTCCGCATCCGCGCCGCTTTGGCCGCTACCCTGTCATCGACCTGGGGCATGTATTCGGGCTACGAGCTGTGCGAAAACGATCCGTATCCCGGCAAGGAGGAGTACAACCACAGCGAGAAGTATGAGCTCAAGCAGCGCGACTACAACAAGCCGGGCAACCTCACGGCCTTCATTCGCATGCTGAACCTGATCCGCCGGGACAACCCGGCGCTGCATCTCTACGACAATCTCAGATTCCACGGCTCCGACCACGACCAGATCCTCTGCTACAGCAAAGCCACGCCTGACTTCAGCAACCGCATCCTCTGCGTGATCAGTCATGACCCGCATCATCCCGCTGGTGGCATGGTGCACCTGGATCTCGCCGTGCTGGGCCTGGATGGCAGCCGTCCTTTTAAAGTTACCGACCTTCTGCACAACCAGAGCTACGAATGGAAAGGCGCAGACAATTACGTCGGCCTCAATCCGCACGGCACCTCGATGCATCTCTTCAAAGTGGAGCCGTGACGTTCGGAGTCCCGCGTTCAGGCGTAAACGCTGCGTCTTTTTTGCGAGTGAGATTTTGTCCGACAGCGCCGCATTGGCGGTGTCTGTGGATGTTCTGACCGCGTTTCCGGTAACAGCCGGGTCTCCGAACACGCCGAGTGTGAAATCCCAAGTGAGATGAGGTCGATTGAGTACGTTCGGGAAGCATGCGCCCAACCGTTTTCTGCTTACTTGCTCTCGGATTGATTCAAAACGCCCAAGCCCAGGAGCTGAAGTGGTTCAAGGGCAATACGCACACGCATTCGCTGTGGAGCGATGGGAATGATTTCCCGGAGATGATCACGGACTGGTACAAGCAGAAGGGCTACGACTTTCTGGCGATCTCCGATCACAACGTGCTGCAGGCGAAAGAGGTGTGGATGGGGGTTCCGGCGGTCGAAAAGCGACGCAAGGCGCTGGGGAAGACGACGATGGACAAGTATCGCGCCCGGTTTGGAGGCGAATGGGTGACGACACGAGACCAGGACGGCGTGACCGAGGTGCGGCTGAAGAAACTGGAGGAATACCGGCCCCAATTTGAGGAGCCGGGCAAGTTTTTGATCGTGCAGGCGGAGGAGATCAGCGCGGGGCTGGGCAAGGCGCCGGTCCACATGAACGCGGTGAACTTGCGGGAGGAGATCAAGCCGATCAAAGACTTGGGCAGCATCCAGGAGGTGCTGCGGGCCAATTTTAAGCTGGTGAACGAGCAGTCTGCACGGCTGGGCGTGCCGATGTTCACCCACATCAATCATCCGAACTTCCGCTGGGCCTTCACGGCGGAGGACATGGCAGCGGTGCTGGAGGAGAACTTCTGGGAGATCTACAACGGCCACCCAGGCATCAATTGGCATGGCGATGAGACGCGCGTGGGGCATGAAAAGCTGTGGGACATCGCGAACACACTGCGCATCGCGCAGTTCAAGGCAGCGCCGCTGTATGGCGTGGGCACGGACGACTCGCATCACTACCATGGCGAGGAAAGCAGCCCAGGACGCGGCTGGGTGATGGTGCGGGCGGCGAAGCTGGATGCCGATGAGATCGTGCAGGCGATGAAGGCGGGCGATTTTTATGCGTCTTCCGGCGTCACCCTGGATGACGTGAACTTCACCGACGGCACGTTGCGCATTCGGATTCACGCGGAACCGGGTGTGAAATACATCACGGAGATTCGCGGCACCTTGCAGGGCTACGACACGGCCACGAGAGAGGTGCAAACACCCGCAGGCGACACTTATCCGACACGGAAACTTTACTCGGCTGACGTGGGCAAGACGCTGGCGACACTGGAAGGCGCTGAGATCGTCTGGAAGCCGACGGGCAAGGAGCTGTACTTCCGCGCAACGATTGGGTCATCGAAGCCGCATCCGAATCCGTCGTTCGAGGGCCAGACGGAGACCGCGTGGACGCAGCCGATGGGTTGGGAAAAGTAGTTTCGAGCTTCAGCTCGTTTCGAAGCCTCCAACGAGCTAAAGCTCGGGACTACTCTACCGTATCCGCATCCCCTGCATCCGCGCCTGCATGCCTTCGAGCATGGGGGCCATTTCGAGTTTCATGGAGAGCGGAGCCTCCTTGAAGAAGGTGCCCATGTCCTGCGTGAAGGTCTTTTCGAAGTTGGCGGCGTCCTGATCGAGGAGAAGCTGCATTTCGGGGTTGTTGGCGGACCTCTTTTTCATCTCGCGCTGAATGCCGCCGATGATGCGTCGGCGGTCTTCCGCCGGCAGCTTTTCGAGACCCTTCATGACGGCCTTGAGGTTTTCCTCGACGGTGCGGCTGATGTATGTGCCCTTTTCTTCGTCGGTGAGGGATTTGAAGAAGCGGTCCATGGCCTCCAGACCGTCTTCACGCAGGGTGCTGCGCTGGTTGAAGTCGAGCTTGATGACGGAGGTGATGACGTGGTCGAGATGCTGCTGGCGCTGCGTTGAATCAAGGTCTGCATCGCCCAACCAGGGGGCCTGCTCCATCAGAGCGAGCGTCTTTTCCGGTGAGAAGACCGCATCTTCCGTGATCCACATGACCGCTGCCACCCCAGCCCAGACGAGGGCGAGGAAGGCGGCGACTTGGAGCCAGAGACGTTGGACCGGCATGCGCTGCTATCTTTTGCCAAATCGGCGGCCAAGCAACGACAGGAATTCGCCGGATTCCTCGACTTTGAGCTTCTTCGTGACCGCGAAGTAGGCGATGGCGGCGATGCCGATGCTCAATGCAAGTGTGGCGCTACGCAGCATGAAATTCAGGTGTGCCCAGTCGGCCATGATCGTGAATTTGGCCGCCAGACAGATGCCGGACATCGCGGCGATGCCGATGATGAGCTTGATGAGCGCTTGCATGAGCGAACGCGTTTCAAGGCCGCTGGCGAACTTGCGCATGCAGAGGTAGAGCGTGAAGAAATTGAGCGCCAAACCGACGGCGGTGGCCCAGGCGAGCGCGGTGTGATCCCAATGGAAGACGAAGACGGTGATCGAGTTTACCGTCGCGGTGAACGCGATGATGCCCAGGCTGACGATCATTGGGATGAAACGGCGGTCGATGGTGTAGAACGCCGGTTGGAGCACCTTGATGGCAGCGTAGAAGATGAGGCCGAACGCGTAGGCTTGCAGAGGTGCGGCGGTGTTGGCGACGTCGTGCGCGGTGAACTTGCCGTGTTCGAAGATGACGGAGATGATCTCCTGCGACAGCAGCGAGAGGCCGACGGCGCAGGGCAGCGTGAGGAAGAGCACGAGGCGCAAGCCTTTGGCCAGAGCGCCGCGAAAAGCGGGCGTCATGCCCTCGGTGGCGAGGCGGGAAAGCATCGGCAGCGTGACCGTGGCGACAGCGACGCCGAACAGGCCGAGAGGGAGCTGCTGGAGGCGCTGGGCGTTCGCCAGCCAGGCCAGAGACGATTCTTTGCCAGCGGTGTAGGACGCGAAGATGGAATTGAGCAGCACGGCGACTTGGGTGCCGCTAGCGGCGAGCATGGAAGGCCACATGAGGTGCAGCACTTCCTTCACGGCAGGATCTTTGCAGCCGAAGTCGAAACGGAAACGGAAACCGACGCGACGCAGTGAGGGGAGCTGCACGGCGAGCTGCAGCACACCACCGATCAGGGTGCCGATGGCGAAGCCGGTGAGGCCTTTTTCACTGACGTTGCCGTGACGGAAGCCGGGATCGATGATCCAGGCGAGCACCACGCCACCAACGATGCAGCCGAGATTGAAGAAGGCGGAGGCGACGGCGGGAATGAAGAAGACTTTTTTCGAGTTCAGCATGCCCATGACGAGCGCTGTGACGGACACGAGCGCGATGAAGGGGTACATGATCTGCGCGAGCGAAGTGCCGAGCACTTTGGCCTCCTCACTGAGACCGGGCGTGAGAATGCGGAACAGAATCGGAGCCAGAGCCACGCCGGCGATGGCGACGAGGGTCATGAACCACATCGACAGCGAGATCATCTTCCGCCCGAGCGCCCAAGCGGCTTCGTCGCCCTCGGTTTTCATCTTTTTCGAGAACGTGGTGACGAAAGCGGTGGAGAGTGCGCCTTCGGCGAACAAGTCGCGCAGCATGTTCGGCGTGCGGAAGGCGGCGGTGAAGATGCCGGTGAAGGCGGAGCCGAAGAAGCCGTTCAGCATCTGGTCACGCACGAGTCCGAGGACGCGGCTGCAGAGGATGGCGATGGAGACGATCCCGGTGGACCGTGCTTGGGAGGAGGAGTCTTTCTTTTCGGCGCTCATGATGCGTAGCGGACACTGGCGCGCCGCAGTTTGTCCATCATGGCAATTCCCATGCCGTGTTCATGCAACGGTTCCGCAATGATTTCATCGACGCCGAGCCGGTCGAGCGCACGCAGGACGTAAAAGAAACGCACGGCGGCCTCGGGGAGCTTGCCGTTGCCGGGGCTGAGCATCATGACTTCTTCCCACTCGGTGAGATTGAGGTAACCGTCTTTTTCTTCGCCGCGATAGCTCATGAGGGCGTAGCGCTTGCCTTCCTCAGGAATGAAATCGGACGGGCGTTCCAGCAGGCGCAGCGGGGTCTTGGGTGCGTAATGCGAGGCGAGCTGGCCGGGAGAATCGGCGGGGCCATCCAAAACGCTGCGAGTGGCGACCTTGACTTTGCCGTAAAGCTTCAAGTCGTCCGGCGTAAGCGGTCCGGGACGCACGATGGTGATGAGCGGCTTGGGCGAGCCAGCTTCGATCTTGATGATGGTCGATTCGAGGCCGTAGAGGCTGGCACCGGCATCGACGATGAGGTGAATGCGGCCATCGAGCTCGGAAAGTACGGCGCTCGCACTGGTGGGGCTGATGGAGCCAAAGCGGTTCGCGCTGGGTGCGGTGACGATGTCGGGAACGATGGGCTTTTTCGGCAGCAGGATGGTCAGCGGGCCGGGCCAGAAGCGTTCAATGAGTTTTTTCAGCGTCGGGGCGATGGCCTCTGGAACCTCGGCGACGAGATCGAGCTGATCCTTATTCGCCAGGTGAACGATGAGCGGGTCAAAGGTTGGGCGCTCCTTGGCCTCGAAGATTTTCGTGACCGCAGCAGGATCGAGCGCGTTGGCGGCGAGGCCATAGACGGTTTCCGTCGGTAGGGCGACGACCTCGCCCTCACGCAAGAGGCGCACGGCCTCCTCGACGGCCTGATGCATCAGATTGGGCTCATCGGTGCGGAGAACGGCAGTGACGTGGGTGGCAGACATGAAGATGATTGGCGTGGGCCTTAAATGACGAGTGACGGATTTCTAAATGACGAATGAATGACCAAGCATGAATGACGAAAGGCCATGAAGGCAGGCGCAAGGCCGCGCATTTCGACATTGGGCATCAGAGCTTCATTCGTCATTCGGATTTAGTCACTCGTCATTTCTGCGTGGCTCTCAATCACTGCCCAGGCGTTGTGATTGTGGATGGATTCGTAGTTTTCGGCTTCAACGCGGAACCAGGTGATGTGTGAATGCGCCTTGGCCTTCACGGCAACGTTGCGCACGAGGTCTTCGACGAAGACCGGATTGTCGTAGGCAGCTTCAGTGACGAATTTTTCGTCGGGACGCTTCAAAATGCTATACAGCTCGCTGCTGGCGCTGGTCTCGACGAGTTCGAGGAGATCCTCGATCCAGACCGGTTCGCTGAAGCGGACGGAGAGTGTGACAGTACCGCGCTGATTGTGGGCACCACGGGCACTGATGGCCTTGGAGCACGGACAAAGCGTGGCGACGGGTACTTCGACGGTGAGCACGAAGTCGGTCTTGTCAGCGTCCGCATTCACGTCAAAGACGACGCCGTAGTCGAGCAGGCCTTCAGCGCCTGAAACGGGTGCTTTTTTGGCGCGGAAGTAGGGAAAGCGCATCTCGACATGCGCTTTGTCGGCATGAAGCTTTTTCATCAGCTCACGCGGCATGGCAACGATATTGGAAACGGTCAGTTCGGTGCCGTGAGCGTGCAGGATCTCGACGAAACGGCTCATGTGGGTGCCTTTGAACTGGTGCGGCAGGTCAACGGCGAGGGAAACGGTGGTGACTGTGTGCTGCACGGCGGCATCACGGTCGCGGATGCGCATGGGGAAGCGCAGGCTGCGGACGCCGACGCGGTCGATGGGCAGACGGCGGTCGTCGCGTTCGCTTTGCGTATCTTGGAGGGCGGACATGGCTGGAAATGAAACTTCCCACTGCCGCGTGCTGCAACAGTGGGAAGTGGATCAATAGAAACCCTTCACGGGTGGTCTGCGAATCAAGGCAGGAGGTTCACAGCGCGGGAGCGCTTGATCTCACGAACCACCTTGCGGTGCAGCCAAGCAGGAAGACCGGTGATGCGGCGGGGGATGAGCTTGCCAGATTCGGTGGTGAAACGGGAAAGGATCTCAGGATTGGTGTAAACGATCTTTTCCACGGGGATGTCCACCCGGCGGCGCGGCATCTTGCGATTGGCGCGGCGGAAGTTGGACATGCGTTCTTTGGTCTTCGGTTGCATGGCAGTCTGGGTAAAAATTAGCGGGTTTCGCGGTGAAGGGTGCGCTTTTTCATGAAGTGATTGAACTTCACCTTCTCAAGACGGCCCGGCGTGCGGACGCTTTTCTTGTTACGTGTGGTCACATAACGTGAAGGGGGCATTCCTGCGGCCTTCGCTTCAGTGCATTCAAGGGTGATGATTTCTCGCGGCATAAATTTGGGGCGCAGAGGCTAGGTCACTCTTTGGAGAAGTCAAGTGATTCGCCGGAGTTGTTATTATTCGAGGATGGCGCGGCGTCATCCTCATCCTTGTCGTCGTCTGCGGCGTCGTCCGCGTTGTCGAGGCCGAAGAGGGAGTGGACGGGACGGCTCCAGCGTCCGCTCATCTGGCTGCGCTCGATTTTTTCCTGATAAGTCACGGAGTATCGGGCGAAGGGCATGGCTTCGAGGCGTTCCTCGGGGATTTGGACTCCCGTGCCTTCGCAGAGGCCGTAGGTGCCGGTTTCGATGCGCTTGAGCGCTTCGTTGATCTCGTAAAGCGCGTCCTGCTCCTTGCCGAGGAGGCTGAGGGCGAAGTCGCGGTCATAGGCGTCGCTGCCTGCATCGGCCTGATGCATGCCGAAGGCGGAGGAGTCGCCGCCTTCATTGCGGATGGTTTCGCTGGCGACACCTTGGATGGAGTTCAGGTAGGCGTCACGCAGCTCGACGAGGCGCTGCTTCTGCTTCTTGAGGAAAGGGGTCATTTTCACTGGCCCCTTGGCGATCTCGATGGTGATGCCTTCTTCTTCGCGGTTGGTACGACCGCGAGGTGTGCCAGAAGTGGAAATAGAGGTGCGTCCTTTCGCCGCGAGTGGCGGCGGGGTGGATTTGGAAGGCTTGGACGGAGCAGCGGTCGGCTTGGTGACCACCGCTTTCACAGGAGCCGGGGCTGGGGCAGGCGCTGGTGTGGCAGGCTTGGCCGCAGGTTTCGCGGCTTTCGCGGGTGCGCTGGCTTTCGCCGGTGCGCTGGCTTTCGCCGGTGCGCTGGCTTTCGCCGGTGCGCTGGCTTTCGCCGGTGCGCTGGCTTTCGCAGGTGCGCTGGCTTT
>JAJTDU010000135.1 GCA_021298725.1 Verrucomicrobiaceae bacterium
GGCTCAAATCGTCTCATGGCGGCCAAAACGCTCGCGCCAAGCATGGTGCCAAGCGGTTCGGCATCGGCAGGACGGCTCACTTCTTTGTAATGCACCGGATTGATGTCGCCGCCGCAGCCTTGGACGAAGAACGCCATCGCGCCGGTGGCCTCCTCGATGACTTTGGAGGCAAAGCCGGGATAATCAGCCGAGTTGCCCTTGCTCGGCGGATTCATGATCGGATGGCAGGCGAACTGATAGACGATGGCCAGCGGCGTGCCGTCGGCTCGATCCAGCCGCAGCAGGCCGATCTGTGGATCAATCGGCCCGGTGCTCACCACCTCCTCATCGCGCGGCATCGAATAGGCGCGGCGCATGTCCGTTTGCGTGCCGTCTTTGAGGAACATGCGGCGGTTTTCGCTGATGCGGCTCTCGCTGCCGACACCGGTGCTCACTTTGACCGGCACGAGGCTCTTCGCGGCATCACGGATGGCCTGCACGACGAGCTGCTGCAAATCCGTGCGGACGATGCCGTGGCAGTGGCTGGCATTGATGATGACCTCGTCGGCGAGGTCGCCGAGTTCTTGGCGCACATTCGCGAGGAAGCCATTCCCAATGCGTCCGATGCCACCAATCGCCACCGCATCCACCGTGACGAGTACCGCAGTGGTCTCACCACTCTTCAAAACGAGCGCCTTGGCAAAACACGAATCATTCACCGGCACCGTGCGGTCGGTAATGTCCACCTTGGCGATGCCAGCGAGGATTTCGGCGTGCAGTGGCAATGCGAGGAGAAAAAGAGCGAGGAGAGGCTTCATGGTTTGAGGGTCCAGTTCACGGCATTCACGAGCAGCGTGCGCACATCGGCAATTTCCATGTCCTCGGGTGCACCGAGGCTAGTGTAGAAGACTCGGGCCTTCTTTGAACCGTAAGTGCGGGTCCATGCGATGGGCATCGGCGGACTGGTATCGGTCTTGGCGGTGCCGATGAGCAGTGGCGTGACATCGGCAGCGAGCGGGAGCACTTTGTAGAGGGATTGAGCGCCGAGGATGTTCGCGGGCTTCACACCAGCGAGAAGCGGGCTGTTTTCGGCTCCAGGGGCGATGCGGACCGTGTAGGGCAGGCCTTGGGTTTCGTAACCGGTGTTCGGTGCGCCGAGGACTTCGTCGGTGAACTCGGGCCAGGACACGAGACTGGGATCGATGACCTCTTTGGGCTTCGGGATGAAAGCGTGGTTCGCGGTGCGGACCGGGTCGGCGTCCTGCAGGGCCTCGACGAGTCCGGCAAAGTGATGCGGCTGCGGCTGGTCGCCGTCGATGATCGTGACGTGGTGACCAAGCGGACGGAGCTGCTTTTCGGCAAAATCACGCATGGTGCGCGGTGCTTCGTAGTTGTTCGGGTCCTCGACGACCATGATGACGATGTTCGAGGCTTGGGAAGCTGTGATGAGACTGCAAAGCAGCGCGAGGGCAAAAAGGATGTGTTTCATGAAACGTGACGGACGGTGGCAAACCGCCTCTTCTTGTCTGGGGGAGAAATGCTCAAGCAAACAGCGCTTGGACCGGCTGGCCGCGATCTGTGATGGGCACCGGGCGATCGCCATCGTAGAGTTCTTTGGAGGGATCTCTTCGCCTTTGGATCACCCAGCGCCTTTGGATCCCAACTATCCACCTGCGCGGCCTCTTTGGCGAGCGATGCGATGTCCGCTGGCGCGGCGGCACCTGCGGCTCCGGCGGGTTTGAGAAGGGAACGTCTTTTCATGTGTTGAGGTTAAACGGCTTCAGCTGCCGAAATTACGGCGCTTCAAACAAGAACTTCGACACTGGCAGCGCATCAAAACGCAGCGCTGGGTCGGATGACACATGCATGCATCCCGCCATTACCCGCAGCACGGTGTCGAGCACGCTCGACCGCTGCTTCCCGAGATCATCCGTCACGAAGCGCCCCATGCGGCAAACGAGGGTTTGCAGCAGCATGCCCTTCCTCCGATCACGTCGATACGCGGCGGCCTATTGAATCAATGCTTCACCGAGCACCCCGGGCCCACCGTCTGGAAGAAGTCATTCCCTTTGTCATCAATCAGGATGAACGCGGGGAAGTCTTCGACTTCGATCTTCCAGATGGCTTCCATGCCGAGTTCGGGGAACTCGACGACTTCGACCTTCTTGATGTTTTCTTTGGCCAAAATGGCCGCAGGGCCGCCGATGCTGCCGAGGTAGAAGCCGCCGTGCTTTTTGCAGGCGTCGGTGACTTGCTGACCGCGATTGCCTTTGGCGATCATGATCATGCTGCCGCCGTGGCTTTGGAAGAGATCGACGTAGCTATCCATGCGGCCGGCGGTGGTGGGGCCGAAGCTGCCGCTGGGCATGCCGGCGGGTGTTTTGGCAGGACCAGCGTAATAGACGGGGTGATTCTTGAAGTAATCGGGCAGCGGTTTGCCGGCATCGAGCATCTCTTTGAGCTTCGCGTGTGCGATGTCGCGGGCGACGATGATGGGGCCGTTGATGAGGAGGCGCGTGGTGGTGGGATACTTGCTGAGTTCGGCGCGGATCTCGGCCATGGGACGGTTCGTGTCGATGCGCACGGCGTTGGTGTCCTTGCGATGGCGCAACTCCTCGGGGATGTATTGCAGTGGGTTCGTTTCGAGCTTTTCGATGAAGACGCCATCACGCGTGATCTTGCCCTTCGCCTGGCGGTCGGCGGAGCACGAAACGCCGATGCCGATGGGCAAGGACGCGCCGTGACGCGGCAGGCGGATGATGCGCACATCGAGCGCGAAGTATTTTCCACCAAACTGCGCCCCGATGCCGCACTCGCGGGCGGCCTGGAGCATCTGGGCTTCGAGTTCGACATCGCGGAAGGCGCGGCCGTGTTCGTTGCCGGTGGTGGGCAGGCCGTCGTAATACTTCGTGGAGGCGAGTTTGACGTGTTTCATCGTCGATTCGGCCGAGGTGCCACCGATGACGAAGGTCAGATGGTAAGGCGGGCACGCGGCGGTGCCGAGCGAGGTCATTTTATCGCTCAGGAACTTCACGATGCTCTTCGGATTGAGCACGGCGCGGGTTTCTTGATACAGGAAGGCTTTGTTCGCCGAGCCGCCGCCTTTGGCGATGAAGAGGAATTTATACGCATCGCCATCGGTGGCATACAAATCGAGCTGCGCAGGCAGGTTGGTGCCGGTGTTCTTCTCGTCGAACATGTTCAGCGCGGCGTTTTGCGAGTAGCGCAGGTTGTTCTCCGTGTAGGCGAGATAGACGCCCTTCGAGAGCGCCGCTTCATCACCGCCGCCAGTCCAGACCTGCTGGCCTTTTTTACCCATGATGATCGAGGTGCCGGTGTCCTGACAAAACGGCAGCAGGCCCGCGGAGGCCACATCGGCGTTTTTGAGCATCGTGAGGGCGACCATGCGGTCGTTTTCGCTCGCTTCGGGGTCATCGAGGATGGCGGCGACTTGCTTGAGGTGCTTCGGGCGCAGGAAGAAGTTGATGTCGTGAAACGCTTGATTCGCCAGCAGCGTGAGCGCCTCGGGATCGACGACGAGCATCTCTTTATCGCCCAGTTTTTCGACGCGCACGTGATCCTTGGTCAGCAGGCGGTATTCGGTGTCGTCGGCGCCGAGTTCGAGGAGTTCTTGGTAGTGGAAAGCAGGGGTTGGCATGGCTTTCGTGAGCTAGCAGCGGTTTTGGAGTGCTGCAACGCTCTGAAGGTGATTTGGACACTCGTTTTTGCCGCAGAGGGGGGCAACGTAGGCGCATTCGCCCAAAGGCGGCGTTTCGATGCTCAGCGGTAAAATCCAGGGATGATTGGATTGCGGTGTCTTTCACGTATTCCGTAGGCCCCATGAAACGTCTTCTCTTCATCTCTTCGTTTTTCGTCTTTAACCTGGTTGCCTCAGCGCAGAACGACGCCACCTGGCTTCGCGAAAAAGGCACGCTCATCTTCCATGACGCCTTCGAGCGTGAAGAGGACGGCAACCTCGCTAAAGCCATCGGCAACGGCTGGAACAGCGCCACGGCGAATCGCGTACCGCATATGAAGATGGCGGATCTGGATGACGGCATCCTCAAAATCGCCAGTGCCTCGAAGGAGGCCAAGCATGCGGCGCACATTCATCATGAAGCGGGTTTTGCCGAGGGTGGCGCGGTGATCCGCTTCCGGTTTCCTGGCCTCAACAAGGCGGAGACGCTACAACTTGGGTTCGTGGATCGTGAGACAAAGGGCCTCTGGGCCGGGCATCTCTGCTACGGCATTCTTTCGCAAAGCAGCATCACGCTGACCGACCAAAAGACCGGCATCATGAACCTGGAGAATCGCAAACGGCGGGATGATGCCGTGGCGAAGAAGGAAAAAGTCCCCGCTGATCTCGAAGCGCTGTTGAAGACGAAAAACATCAGCGTTCCCTACAAAGCCGACACCGAATGGCATGAACTCGTTCTCGCCACCGAAGGCGATGAAATGCGTCTCAGCACCGACGGCAAGTTACTTGCCAAACATCGCTCGGAAGGCTTCGCGCATCCGATGAAACGCTGGTTCAGCTTTCTCGTGAACAACACCGTCTGGATCGACGATGTGAAGATCTGGAAGGTTCGTTAAAGCTCTGCGTTCATCGCGACACATGAAACTGTCTTTGCTTCTCTCCCTCTGCCTCACCGTTGGGTGCGTGTCACTCCAGGCCGCCACGCCGAACATCATCCTCATGATGGGGGATGACCACGGCTGGGAGGAGACCGGTTACAACGGCCATCCGCATGTGAAAACACCCGTTTTGGACGAGATGGCGGCCTCAGGTTTGAAATGGGAGCGCTTCTACGCCGCGCATCCGAGCTGCTCGCCCACACGCGCGAGTTTTCTCACAGGCAGGCATCCGAATCGCATGGGCACCTTCACGCCGGGCTGGTCCTTCCGACCAGAGGAGATCACCAGCGCTCACATACTTTCGCAAGCAGGTTATCACTGCGCGCATCTCGGCAAATGGCATGTCGGCGCAGTGAAAAAGGAATCGCCTGTGAGTCCGCTGTCGATGGGCTTTCATGAGTGCCTCTCGCATGACAACTTCTTCGAGATGAACCCGTCGCTCTCGCGCAATGGCGGCCCGCCGGAGCTTTTCAAAGGCGAAAGCTCCGCGGTCTTGATCAACGAAGCCATCCAAGTCATCGAACGCGCTCAAAAGGCCGGAAAGCCATTCTTCCAGGTCATCTGGTTCGGCTCGCCGCACGAGCCTTACAGCGGCCTTCCGCAGGATCTCGCGCTCTACGACGACCTGCCCGCGAAATACCCAAAGCAGGTCAAACTCACCTCCAACGAAACCGGCGGTGCCACCAAACGCCCGCAGGGCGAGGTGCTGCGCGAGCGCTACGCCGAGATCACCGCCATGGACCGCGCCATCGGCACGCTGAGAAAACATCTCGCTCAAAGCGGCCTGCGGGAGAACACGCTGCTCTTCTACTGCGGCGACAACGGCACCTCTCCCGATGCCGCGCTGGGCTTTCCGCACCGTGGAACCAAGGCGACGTTTTATGAAGGTGGGACCCTCGTCCCAGGCCTCATCGAATGGCCGGCACGCATTCCGAAGCCACGCAGCACGAGTGTGCGTGCCTGCACAAGCGATCTGCTGCCCACCGTGGCCGCCCTGGTCGGCCAGCCGCTGCCACAGCCTCCGCTCGACGGCATCGACCTCGCCCCGGTTCTCGATGGCACCATCACAGCGCGCCCCGCAGCCCTGCATTTCTGGGAATATCAGGCCGCAAACCGCCAAAAGACCGATGGGGAGCCCTACATCATGCCGGAACTCCAAAAGGGCACCACACCACTGGTGAAAAAAATGGGCGGCAAGGCCACGCGTGACTTCACGAACTTCAAGCACCCAGTGATCACTGAGGAAGACTACCTCGGTGCACGCAGCATCATTGAGGGCGACCACAAGCTCGTCATCCATGAGCAGAAGAGCGGTGCGCCAAAGATCGAACTCTTCGATTTGAAGGCTGATCCCGCTGAAAAGTCAAATCTGGCCGCTCAACAGCCAGACCTCGTGACATCTCTTCAGACCAAACTCCGCGATTGGCAGAGCAGCGTGCTGAAAAGCCTCACTGGCGCGGATTATCGGAAGTGAAGCCAGTCGCAGGCTGGGTTAGGCGATCCTGCTTCATCCATGCAGGCGTCTTCTCGCGCCGAAAACATCCGCCGAGGGCCAAGCTACCGCGCCACACGAAAGGTGACTCGTGTCCAAAAACAAAAAAGCCATGCAGGCGCAGAGCCTGCATGGCCGGTGAAGCTTTCAGACGGATCAAGAGGCCATGGCACCCGCGACGTTGCCAACGAGATCCTTGCCAGGAGTCAGCGTCTTCGCGCCGGGCTTCCAATTGGCCGGGCAGGCCTCATTAGGATTCGCCAGGAGATGCACATTGGCTTCCATCTTGCGGACGAGCTCACTGGCGTTACGACCGACGTTGTAGAAGTTCACTTCGGAGGTCACGAGCTTGCCTTCCGGATTGATGATGAAGGTGCCACGCAGAGCGAGGCCGCTGCCATGGTCGTAAACACCGAAGAGGCGGCTCACGGTGCCGGTCGGATCGGCAGCCAGAGTGTATTTCACGTTCTTCATGAGGCCTTCCGTGTTGCGCCAGACCATGTGGGCAAACTTCGTGTCTGTGGAGACGGCGATGACGTGTGCACCGAGGGCGGCGAGCTTGTCCTGCTGATCGGCGAGATCAGCCAACTCAGTCGGGCAGACGAAGGTGAAGTCAGCGGGATAAAATACGAGGATGGTCCATTTGCCGGACGTCTTGATGTCGGCGAGCGAGACCTGGCCAAAGTCGCCCTTGGTAGGCTCGTAGGTTTCCATGCTGAAGTCGGGGACGTTGCCGCCGACGGAGACGGTGAGATTGGCTGATTCCATGGGTGTGCGTTTTTTTGAGGTGAAAAGGCGTTGCAAGAACGCCAGGGGCGCGACTTTTGACGCCCGGAGGTTCTTTGGTCAAATTCTAACGCTTCAAGAGACCAAAATGACGACTTCAGAAACGTTTGCGCGGTCCTTTGGCTCCTTTGGAGGCAGGACGGCGGCCTGGAGGGCCGGAACGGCCGCGAGGCTTGTCACCGCGTGGCGATTCCTCGGAGCGGCGGGGTTTGAAGCCTTCGCGCTTCGGTTTGAAGCCGGTTTTGGGCTTGCGGCTGGCAGCGGCGGGAGACGGGCGCTCGGGTTGATCTTCCTTCTCAGCAGCGGGTTTGCGGGCCAGGGCCGGTTTGGCCGGGGCTTCTTTGAAGAAACGCTCCACCTCGGTGGCCGTCAGCTCTTTCCAGCCGCCTTTGGGCAGGCCTTTGAGCTGGAGCCAGCCGATGCGGGTGCGGGTAAGGCGCTCCACCTCGTAACCGAGATAGTAGAGCATCATGCGAATCTGGCGCTTGAGGCCCATTTTAAGGACGATGTGCGCCCGGTAGGCGGTATCCATCCAGGCGCGCTCGGCGCGGGCGAAGCCTTCCTCAGTCATCATGCCTTTGACGAGCTTCGCCATGACCTCAGCGGTCAGTGCTTGATCGACGACGACCTCGTATTCTTTTTCCGCACCCTGGCTGGGGTGAATGAGCCGGTGGGAGAGATCGCCACGGTTCGTGAGCAGGAGCAGTCCTTCGCTTTCTTTGTCGAGACGACCGACGTGGTGAAGGTTTTGGAACTTCCCAGGCAGCAGATCGTAGATCGTCATGCGCTCATGGGTGTCGCCTCGTGAGCAGAGGTAGCCTTTCGGCTTATTCATGGCGATGACCAGCGGGGTCTCAGAGCGGACGGGTGAACCGTCCACGACCACCTTGTCTTCTGGCTGCACCTGGGTGGCCAGCTCCTTGATGACGTGTCCATTGATGGAAACACGTCCGCCGAGGATGATTTCCTCCGCGCCGCGCCGTGAGGCCACGCCGCACTGGCTGAGATAACGATTAAGGCGCACAGGGAAGCCTTATTCGGGCTTGGTCTTTGGCAGGTTCGTCGGCAGACGGCCCTCTTGCCAAAGTCCACGGGATTTCAGGAGCTTGATGCGCTCACCGCGCTTCAGGACACTGCGCTTGGTGCCGACGGAGCCGGAGGTCTTGAGGCTGCTATGCTGGGACATGATGGATATCTGGGCTGGGGGTGGTCTGAAAAAGGGCGCGGAGAATAGCCGCCCGCTTCCGGGGTGCAAGGGGTTTGTACGGGGAGGGCGGCCCGGTCGGAGCAGCAGCTAAGCCCCTGGCCCGTGGCCTTCAGCTTCGCCTCGCTCTCCCTCCAGGCGACTTCATGCGGCATGCGGTTAGGTTAACGCACAAAGATGAACTGCTGCGTGTTGATC
>JAJTDU010000136.1 GCA_021298725.1 Verrucomicrobiaceae bacterium
GATGAAGGTCGATGGACTCCACGCCGTGATCATCGGCAGTCCGAACGTGAACCCCGGCTACATTCTCGTCGGCAACAAAGATTACCCCGGCATCGCCACCGACTACGAGCGCACCTTCCGCTTTCTCAAAGCTCAGCCCGTGGATCTCTTCCTCGGCGCCCACGGCGGCTACTACGACATGAATGCTAAGCACACCCGATTCCTCATCGCTGGTGGCACCAATCCCTTCATCGACCCCGCAGGCTATCACCGTTACGTCGAAGATCGCGAGAAAGCCTTCCTTGCCGAACTGGCGAAGCAACGGGCCAAATAAAGCAACACTCTGCCATGTTGCCTCCTGCCCGCATCGGCCTCGGCTGCGTCACCTTCGGTCGCGAGATCGACGAGGCGGCATCTTATGCGCTGCTCGATCACGCTTGGGAGCATGGCGTGCGGCATTTCGACACCGCAGCGGCTTACAGCGGCGGCGCATCGGAAACGATCCTGGGTAAGTGGCTGGCCTCGCGAAAGCCGGAAGGCATCACCATCGCCACCAAGATCCTGCCGCCGTATGATCGCATCGACATCGCGCCGAGCCTAAAACGCCTTGGCGTCGATCAAATTGACCTGCTTTACCTGCATCGCTGGCACGACACCGCGCTGCAAGCCGGTGCCGCGCTCGAAAAACTGCCCGTGAGCCGATTCGGAGCCAGCAATGTCACGCTCGATCAGCTTCGCGCTCTCGGTCCGCGCTTCAGCGTGATCCAAAACAACCACAACCTCGCCGTCAGCAAGGTGAGCGACGAATTGCGCGACTACTGCGCCACGAACGAGATCGCCATCGTGACCTATAGTCCGCTCGGAGCCGGTTTTTTGACGGGGAAGCATCAAAACGGCGTTCAGGCCGGTTCACGCTTCGAAATCGTTCCCGGGCATCAGGACGTCTATTTTCATGACGCGGCGTATCAGCGCCTTGCACGGCTCGAAGCCGTCGCGAAGCGCAGCGGCCATTCGCAGGCTCATCTCGCGCTTGCGTGGGCGTTGAATCAGCCGGGTATCGACACCGTGCTCATCGGCGGTCGCACGACCGCGCAGCTCGATCAAGCCTTCGCGGCGCTGGAGTTTGATGATCCTGATATTTTTGCCGAACTCGCTTCATGAACACGATCAATACCACCAAGCTCCTTGACGATTACGAAAGCGACGGCGTCGTCCTCATTCGCAGCTTCCTCAGCTCTGAAGAAGTCACTGCTGTGAGTGCCGAGCTGAATCGCTACATCCACAACGATCTTGCCAGTAAGCCGCTCAATGCCCGCACGCTCGAAAAGGATGAGAAAACCGTGCGCAACCTCTGGCGCTTGGAGGAGCACAATGAGTTCTTCCGCGCTCTCGGTGAACGCGAGGACATCAAGGTCCTCATCGCGCCGCTCGTGCATGGCGAGCCCATATTGGTCGGCGTCGAAACCTTCAACAAACCGGCCCGCATCGGCTCCGGCGTGCCGTATCATCAAGACAACGCCTACTTCTGCCAAACACCGCCGGACATGCTCACCGTTTGGATCGCCATTGATGCCGTCACCGAGGCCAACGGCCCCGTTTTCTTCGTCAAAGGCTCCCACAAGGTAGGCATGCTCCCCACCAAGCCCAGCGGCGTGCGCGGCAACAGCATCGGTATGGCCGAAATGCCCAACATGCCGATCAGCGAGCAATTCTGCGCCCTCCTCGCCCCGGGTGACGCCACGATTCATCAGTGCGAGACGATACACCACTCCGCGCCGAACACGACCGAACACTCGCGCCTCGGCCTGCTGCTTGTGTATCGCGGTTCCCACACGCAAACGGACCCAAAACTCAAAGATGCCTACGCCGCAGCAGCTGCGGCCACGCCACCGGCATGAAGCCGCACCGCTTTCCCTTTGAATCGACTGCCACGTTGCCGTAGTCGGAGCTAGCCATGAAACACGCGCTGCTTCTGCTTCTCCCCATTTCCACCCTTCTCGCCCGTGACATTCACGTCGGCAAAGAGGCACCGACAATCCATGCGGCGATCAAAGCGGCACAACCCGGCGACACGATTCATCTGGAGCCGAAGGTTTATCGTGATTACGCGGGCTTTTACCTGAAGAAGGGTGAGCCGGGGAAGCCGATCACGCTCGATGGGCATGGGGCCACGCTGGAGGGCAGTGATCCGATTGATCCGGCGAAGTGGCGTGAGATTTCGCCGGGGTTGTTTGCGAATGATGATTTGCTGCCGGGGCTGAGCGATGCGGCGATTGGTAGGTGGTTTTTTCTCTTTGATGGCAAAATGCAGCTCATGGGCCGCACATCGAAGGGGCGGAGTGCGTCGCTGAAGAAACCGCAGGAGCTCCAAGCGGGTGAGTGGACGTTTGTGAAGGATGCGAGTCGTGAGAAACCGCCGTCGAAGGCGATTTACGGCACCTTTTACCTCAAACTGGGTGCCGGGAAGACGCTGGCGGAGGCGAAGGTGTTTGCGCCGATGCGCAGTGCGGGTGTGCAGTTCGGCGGAGACAATGCGCACCTCGTGATCAAGAACCTCACGGCCACGCATCCCTACAACGACGGCTTCAACATCCATGGAGACTGCCGCGACGTGGTCTTTGAAAACATCCGCGCCATCGAATGTGGCGACGACGGCATCAGCGCCCATGAATCAGCACAGTATCGTGTGGATGGCTTCATCAGCATCGGCAATAGCACGGGCATTTGCGACACGGGGACGGCGCAGACGAGCTACAACCGCGTCTTCATCGCGGATTGCATAGGTTTTGATCTGTACTTTCTCGACAACGGTCGCTACAAGCTCACGAATGCCGTTATTTTTTCGAACGCACAAAACCCCTTCACCGTAACAAGCCGTGAGGGCCAGCAGTGCGAGCTAGAAATGGACAACGTGCTCTTCCGTCGGCTCGTAGAGCCGCGAAAGGCACTGATCGCCAAAAAGGCTCTCGTTCAGGCGAAACGGCTGACGATGGAGAACATCACCTTCGACGCCCGTGGAGAGTTGCGGCATGAAGGGGCGGCGAATGTGGCTGAACTGATGAAACTCGTCCCGAAGGGCTATCAGCCGTAAAAACGCATTTTTTCCCTCTTCGCTCTGCTTTCGCAGAATGGTGCCGAAGCGATGATCTGCGGCGGTCGGGGTGTGGAAGAAGCAAATCATGCTGATTCTTCACGAGCTTTACTGCCTAGCTCTCACCCGTAGCTGTGTGACACCGCATACCAGGTGACCACTCGGCCATGTCGGCACGATCACCGCGTTCGCCGTCGTGATCGCCCAGCAGCATGAAAATGGGCACGCTGCGCGCGATCCGGACCATGTAGTAGCGCAGCGCTTTGTATTGCGACTCCGAGCAGGTGTCGATGCTGCCGAACTTACCGGCCATCGAGTGCGGTGTAAGCAAGGTCGTGCATGTATGACAAGAGCTCATACCGTCAAAAAATCAGATGTTTAAAAAACTTCTTCGGCAAACGAGTCGTGTTCATGGAGTGTGTTGGTGAATGCCAGAAGGAGCCAACGACGAACGCCACGACCACTTTCTCCGCCTCTATGTGGCGCATGAGGAGGCGTTGCGTTGTTTTTTACTGACACTCTTGCCGGGCCGAGAAGAGGCTAGGGAGGTGATGCAGGCGGTGGCGATGGTGTTGTGGCGGAAGTTTGACGGCCTCAGTTCGCCTGCGGATTTCCGACGATGGGCTTTTGGCGTAGCGAGGATGGAGGCACTGACTTTTAATCGAGATCGCCAGCGTGATCGGCTGGTGTTTGACGAGGAGGTGCTAGCGCTGCTGGCCGATGAGGTGGATCACGAAGCGGATGGCTATGCCGCCGAGCGCGAGGCTTTGGACGAATGCCTGGGTAAGCTCGAGCCTGCTCAGCGCAAACTTTTGGAAGCTGCCTACGAGCCGGGTGCTCGCATCGACGAGCTTGCGGTCACGATGGGCCGCACGCCGATGTCGTTTTACAAAGCGCTGCACCGCATCCGGCTGGCGCTGATGGATTGCACGCAACGGGTGCTGACACGCGAGGGGATGGCATGAACTCAACAAGCGACACGATGGACACACACGAACTCATTCGCCGCACCGTCGATGGAACGGCTTCTGCGGAGGACTTTAAGACTCTGCAAACGAGATTGCTGGATGATGCTGAAGCGCGTCGGCAGTATGCCCGCTACGCCAACCTGCACGCTGCACTCGGTGATGGGCGGCTGACGTTGCGCCCGCAAGCTGTGCGAAGGATTGCGCCTGCTGCGCTCAAGCCGGTGTCTTGGCTGCAATGGCGTCCCATCACCGCTGCGGCCGCGGGGATTGTATTTGGCATGTTCTGCACATCGGTGGTGTTTGGGTATGTGATGCCTCTGGCGCGTTCGTTGACACTGCTGGAGGAAAGTTTTGAGGAGGCGTCTGCACTGGCCTCGAAGGTGGTGCTGGAGCCAGGTGTGTGGCGCGGAGATCAGGCGGTGACGGTGAGCGCGGAGCAGGAGGTGCATCCGGTGAA
Organism: Verrucomicrobiaceae bacterium; assembly: GCA_021298725.1. Taxonomy (GTDB): domain Bacteria; phylum Verrucomicrobiota; class Verrucomicrobiia; order Verrucomicrobiales; family Verrucomicrobiaceae; genus Prosthecobacter. Next base: position 4,496 of record JAJTDU010000136.1, read on the forward strand.
CGGCCAGCGCATGCTGCGTTTTTTGCGTCAGGATCATCAGGGCAAAGCGAGGAGCGCAGGCAGTCATATCGCTGATGTGTATCGGCTCATTGATCTGCGGGGGCATCGCGGGGATGTGGCCCAAGGTGACGTGGTGGTGCAGGCTTCGGCCAGTGTGAATGCGACTCCCTTTTCTGAGGAGGAGAAGTTTGGCTGCGCCATCTCGCTGTTTGCACTGGATGCGGACTCGGTGCCAGAAAGCGCGAGTTACATCGGCACCGCCTTGGAGAGTGAGGCAAATGCCATGGCTCGCAGCAGTCGCACCAAGCTGGACCGTGAACCTGCAAGTTGGCAGCGACTCACCACCGAGATGCGTTTGCCTGCCAACACTGACTTTATCGTCGTCCGCCTGCACATCAGCCAATCCTTTGATTCGAATGGAGCCCCCGTTTTCACCGGCAGCTATGCCGATGATGTACGGGTGACGCTCATTCGACGCCCTTCGCTGCCTTGACTCACATCGAGACGGTCACCACCAAGAATGAAGACTCACTGAGCAAGCTTCCAGTTAACGATGCCAAAGTAATCCATTCTCATGAAACACATCCTCACTCTCCTCGCGATCTTCGCCGTCCTCCACGGCCAAACCCTGGCCGCAGACAAACCCAACATCATCTTCATCCTTGCCGACGACCTCGGCATCGGAAACGTCGGCTGCTATGGCTCGGACAACTACAAGACACCGCAGATCGACAAGTTGGCGGCGGAAGGCACACGGTTCACGCATTGCTTCACGGCGGCACTTTGCGGCCCTTCGCGGGCGATGATCATGACCGGGCGCTATGCCTTCCGCAACGGATCCAGCAATCAAGATGCCTGCATGGTGATGCCGAATAAGGAGCTGCAACTGGCGCGTTTATTCAAAAGCGCAGGCTATGACACCTCCTTCATCGGCAAATGGGGACAACTGCCGGGCGATCCGGATGAAGCAGGCTTCGACGACTATCTGCGCTTCAACGGCAGCGGCGTTTACTGGAGCCGCAAGCCCGAGAAGCTCGAAAAATACCTCGTAAACGGCAAGGAGCAGGAACTCGGTATGAAGGAATACATGCCAGACCTGATGCATAATCGTGCCATGCGCTTTCTGAAAGCCAGTCAGGACAAGCCTTTCTTTCTCTACTACTCCCTGGTCCATGTGCATGGCGACATCCAGCCCACGCCAGACAGTGCAGCGGATAGCAAGGACCTCTTTGGCGACAACATCCTCTACATGGACAAACTCGTCGGTAAACTCGTCGCGGAACTCGATGCGCTGAAACTCCGCGAGAAAACGCTCATCCTCTTCATGGGTGACAACGGCACCGGCAAAGGCCAGACCCCGCTGTCCACCATCAGCGGGCGCAGCCTCTCCGGCATGAAGGGCAGCATGCTCGAATGCGGCGGTCTCGTGCCTATGATCGCCAATTGGCCGGGTAAAACGCCCGCTGGCAAAGTCAGCGCCGACTTGGTCGACTCCTCCGACTTCCTCACCACTTTCGCCGCACTCTCCGGCGGCAGTTTGCCCCCAAACACGATCTTTGACGGTCACAGCATCGCTCCTCTGCTCCGTGGCGAATCGGGCACTCCCCGCGAGTGGGTCTTCAATCAACTCGCTGCCATGTGGTATGTGCGAGACGCGAACTGGAAGCTCAACGAGAAGAATGAACTCTATGACATGAGCGAAGCCCCCTTTGCCGAGAAACTCGTCACTGGCGATCATCCTGCCCGCACGAAACTCGCCGCCGTGCTCACCAAACTGAATCCTGCGGGTGGTATCCCCGACAGCGGTGACGGCACCGGTCGTCACGCGAACAAGGACAAGAAAAAGAAGGGCGAGGAACTCATGAAGAAGCCCGAAGCTACGCCCCAGACGCCCCTAACGAAGGAAGAGCAGGAGCGTGCCGCCAAATTCGACAAACTCGACGAAGCCAAGGCCGGCAAGATCACCCGAGACTACTACACCACCCACCAATCCGACGCCGCCGCTGCGGCGGAGCGATTCGACAAATACGACAGTGACAAAGACGGCCTCGTGAGTCGTGAGGAATACATTCTCAAAGGCAAAGTGGCGAAAAAGTAGCCTCCGATCCATCGCATCCATGAAAACGCTCCTCACCGCCTTCCTGCTCGCTCTCACCTCGCTGGAAGCAGCTACAAAACCGAACATCCTCTTCATCGCCGTCGATGACCTGAACGATTGGATCGGTTGCTTTGGCGGCAACTCGCAGGCGATCACGCCGAACCTTGACCGACTCGCCAAAGAGCAGGCGATGGTGATGAACAAAGCCTATTGCGCATCCACGGTCTGCTGCCCGAGCCGCTCAGCCATCCTGACCGGTAAACGGCCCTCGACGACGGGCATTTACGGCAACACTCAAAACCTGAAGAAAGCCCCGAAAGCCAAGGATGTCGTCACCCTTCCCGAATACTTCGCCAAGAACGGCTACTACACGCTTTCCACGGGAAAGATCTTCCACAAGCATCCGACGTCTGAAGGAATGGATGAAGGCCAATGGGCGTTCCAAGAGTTCGCTGAAGGCGGAGGACGCAACAAAGGCATGCTTTGGGAAGAATCCCCGTCATCCGCTTCAGGCGAAAAAGCTGACGAAAAGGGCCAGGAGAAAGGCGAGGAAAAGGAAGTGACGAAATGGGGAGCCTGCAAGGCCGCGGTCGAAGAGACCAAGGACTATGTCGCCTGCCGATGGGCGGCCGATCAGCTCAAGCGCGATTTCGACGGCAAGCCATTCTTCA
>JAJTDU010000137.1 GCA_021298725.1 Verrucomicrobiaceae bacterium
TGCGCCCAAACTGGGAGTGGGTGGGGGCAAACCCAGGGTGGGTGGTGCCATGCCACGGCTTGAGGGCGTGAAGCCACGGTTTGGTGGCGTGAAGCCCAGAGTTGGCGCGGCCAATCCCTGGCCTGGTGGCGTCAGGTCACGGTTTCGTGCGGCCAGGCCACCGTGTGGCGTGGTGCAACCGGGGTTTGGCGCGGCCAAACTGGGGTTTGGCGGCGTGATAAATCGGCTGGGTGGGACGCCTTTCAGGATGGGTGGCGTGAATATTTATTTTTTTGCGCTGAAGGCGGGGGGATGCGGGGCGCTAAAGGGGATCATGGATGTAAATCAACGGATTTTGTAGTCTGCGTAGTTGATTGATTCTGAGTCACCTGCGTTCGGTTTAGTGCAAATGCACAAATAAATCTTGCGCCCGACGCGGGTTTTTGTCAGCATTTGGCTGTCAACCACAACCCACATGAGCACTCGTTCGGTTCATTTGCATGAGTAGCGGAATCATCAGATTTGATGAGGGCAGGCGATTTGATGCAGGTCATCATTTCGACCAGCCTCCCAATCTTCCGCCACCCACGCCCGCGCCAGTGCTGCCAGTCAAACGCAGAACAGGAGTCACGACCATGGATTACATCCCAACCAAACGCGCGGAACGCTACCTCTGGTGGAAAAAGATTCGCGACAGCATCGAAACCGAAGGCCCGAAATTCGCCCTGGCGCCGGCGGACGTCACCGCCGCGAAAGCGGTGGCTACCAACCAGTGCCTCAAAATGGAAGCCACCGACGACGCCGAAAAGGCGCTGGATGGTGCCCGTGCGACGGAGAAGTCCGTCACCACCACAAACACCGCCGCCATTCGCGGTTATGTGCGCAATTGGAAGACGCTGTCCGGTTATCCGGCCTCTGGCAGCGAGGGCGTGCTGGGCCTGAAAGGCAGCGAGAGCACCGTCGATCCCAGCAGCTTCAAATCTGTGATCAAGCTCTCCCTCGACGGCAATCAGATCAAACTGGAGTTCACCAAGGCCGGGGTGGACGCCGTGGTGGTGTACAGCCGCCTGCGCGGATCGCTGGGCTGGACGAAGCTGGGCACGGACTCTGCCAGCCCCTACTACGACACGCGCCCGGTGGGGCAGCCGGGCGTGGCGGAGGTGCGGGAATACATGGTGCGCGGGCTGCTCGATGACGAGGAAGTCGGCCAGGACAGCGACATCGTGAGCATCGCCTTCGGCGGCTAAGTGCCGAAGAGGCTCGCTGCGCGAGCGTTTGCGGTGGTTTGTCATGGCTGAAGGGCGCTTCGCGCCGTTGACCGTGGTTTTCAAACCATCGCAAACCTCCCTGATCGAGGATGACCTGAAGGCGGACTCATGTCCGCTGCGACCCTCAACAACCGTCAACCACCGCAAACTCAATGTTCGATCCCGACATCCCCGCCGACCATGTGGACCTTACTGGCGCGATGTTCCGTGATCAGTTCAACGGCCTCAAGGCACTCAGCGACACGGTGCCTGCGGGTCCGCCGGGAGAGAACGGCACCAGTGTGACGGGGGCGGTGATTGATGGCACGAACACGCTGAATCCCGGTGAACCCGCCACCGCGCAGACAAGCTTCAAAGCCCGCATTTCTCACACTCTCTTCGAAGACCCGTACCGTCTGATACGACGTGACATGTAGCTCGGAATTCCGATTCCGAGTCGGCACCTTCGCGGAATCGGAATTCCGCGCTACATCGCCGCCGCGCAGATGGACATCGAGGACGTGGCCGCCGCGCCGGGTCTGGTTTTGCCGCATGAGGAGATTGACGACGGCTTCACCTCCGGCGCTCATGAACTCGAAATCACCGACACGGACCGCCAGCGGATTAATCCTGAAGCGTCTGGCTGGATCAGGCGAGCCGGAGGCTCGGCAAGAGCCTAGCCGGTGGTGAAGTGAGCCTTGGCGAACGAGAACCACCGGAACAGCGTTGTGAGATGACTTCCCAACGGGTCGCGCTCTGGCAGGAGTGCGAGAAGGTGACGCACGCTCAGTTTGCAGGCGCGGGCCAAGGCGCGGGCCTCTCGCGACCTTCCAGGTCGCGAACCAGGGCGAACATGAGTTTTCCAGGGGTTGCGCTCGTGCCTCGCTCCACCCCTGGCTAACCTCTCCCGAGCCTCCGGCTCGCCTATGAAAATCTGTGCCGCAGCCGATGGATTGACGGCGTTGGGGCAAGAGCGGATTGGCCGATCAGCGTCAGCTCCACGTCATGATCCAGCCGTGCGTCGAGTGTTGGCAGGATCAGGCTGGGGTTGTCAGCTTTTCAATCCTCCCCGTCCTCGCGCGAGATGCCGGCGTAGAGGTCGGGGAAGCGGCGTTCGAGGGACTTGGGGGTGATGTAGCCGATGAGCTGGGCCTCGTTCCAGTCGGCGAGGCCCCAGAACTCGTGCGGGAAGGCCATGATGACGGCGGTGCAGGTGGGCATCTTCGGAATGTGGGCGCGGGCGAGGATGTGCTCGGCGAAGTCATGCATGCCGGGGTTGTGGCCGAAGATCATGACATGGTTCCAGCTTTCGTCGAAGTGGCGCATGACATCGAGAATGCGGTCGGCTTCGGCGAGGTAGAGCTGGGACTGGAGCAGCAGGCTCTCCACCGGCAGGGCGAAGGTCTCGCGCATGATCTGCGCGGTGGTGAGGGCACGCAGGGCGGTGCTGGTGACGAGCTTGTCCGGCAGGGGGAGCAGGGCGGGGGTGCCGCTGCCGCTGCCGCCGAAGTAGGTGCGATGCAGAAACGCAGCCACCGCAGGCGCGGCTTTTTTCCCACGCTCATTGAGCGGGCGGTCATGATCCGCGAGTCCCGGCTGGCCCCAACTGGACTTGGCGTGACGCACGATGGTGAGATACTTCATGTGGGGGAGAGCTTATGGCAGAGGGCAAACTCAGGCGGCCAGTTTTTCGAGCTTGATCGGGTAGGTTTGGAAGGCGTTCCACTGGCAGACGATGAGATCACCGTTTTCCATGACACAGACATCGTGCCCATGTTCAAAGACTCGCTCGGCTTGCATGAGGGGCTTGAGTTTGCCCTCTTCATACACGGGTTCAGTGCCGCCGGGGGCGCTGATGGCTTTGCCGGCGGCATCGAGGATCACCGTGAAGCCGCTGGGGTTCTGCGGGAGCTTGTTGATGTCAGGTGTTCTTGACCAGCAAACGCCGGCGTAGAGCTCCTGACCAGCGATGACGGGACGGCAGACCATGCAGCCGGGGACGGCGAGGGTTTCGAGGTATTTGCCGTCGAGCGTGAAGCGGCGGAAGCAGTTATCGACGCGTGAGGTGACGATGACGGTGGCCTTGTTGGCACCCTGCCGTGTGTCGATGGCGATGCCATGAGCGTTGTTGAGGCGTTCTTCGGGCGGAACGCCGTCCTTGCCGCCGAAGCGCTGGATGAACTTGCCATGCGCATCGTAACGGAGCACAAACTGCGAGCCGTAGCCATCTACGACATAGATGTCGCCGTTCGGAGCGATGGCTGTTTCGGTGGGATTGAAGACCATGTCCGGTTCATAGGCACCGACGCTCATGGGATGGCTGATGGAGAAGATTTCTCTGCCGCCGAGGTCAGTTTTTGTGATGCGGCCCGTTTGGCGGTAGCCTGTGCTGCCGGACTTCCACTGGCCGCTGTCGGTGACGAAGAGGAACTCTGCCCCGTTTTCATTCGAGAGCGTTAAACCGTGCCCGCCTGGCCACAGGCTACCCCAGGATTCGAGGATGGTGCCGTCGGGCTTGAAGACGAGCATCTGATTGTCCCAGTGATCGCCGATCATGAAGAGGCGGCCGTCTTTGACCTGCACCATCTCGTGGCAGTTGAGGATGGGATGATGGCGTCCCTGGCCTGCGGGCACCCAGTCCTTATTCACCCTGTAGCGGTGCGTGCCGTGGCCGATGACGGTGTCTTTTTTCGGATCAGGTGCGGCACGCAGCGTTTCGGTAAACGTGGCGGCTGCGGCTGTGGCGAGGCCAAAGAGGAAGTGGCGGCGTGTTTTCATGTGAAGCGGTAATCATCGACACAAGCACGGCTCCGCGCATGCTCAATTCCGTTTCATCATCGTGGCGACGCGATGCACGGTCTGCGTGAGCTCACCGGCCTCGTAGGGCTTGGGCAGCACCCCGACGAAGCCGCGCTCCAGGAAAATCATCTGCACTTCCTGCGTGACGCTGCCGCTGGTGCAGACGATGCGGGCCTCGGGGTCGAGGTGAAGGATTTCAGCGGCGGTTTCAGTCCCGTTCATGCCGCCGCGGAGGGTGAGATCCATGAGCACGACATCGGGCGGTGTGCCGGTGCGGAAGAGGCTCTGGTAAATTTTCACAGCGTCTTGGCCGTTATCACACTGCACGACTTCGTAGCCGCAGCGCAGGAGGATCATGTGCGCGACTTTGCGCAGGTCGTCCTCGTCATCGACGATCAGCACGGTGCCTTTGCCGTGCTTGAGCGGGACTGGGGCGGAGTCGGCCGGAATGAGTGTTTTTGTGCTGCCAGAGCCTTCGGCGGCGGGCAGGGTCACGCTGAATTCGGTGCTGATGTTCGGCGCGGAGGTCACGCGGATGTCGCCGCCCATCTCGTCGATGAAGCGTTTGCAGGTGGTGAGGCCGATGCCGTTGCCGTCGGGCTTCGTGGTGAAGGATTCGCGGAACAGGCGGTCAAGATTTTCCCTGGTGATGCCGCAGCCGCGATCACGCACGATGAGACGCACATGCGGGCCGGGCTTCAGCGTGCCATCACCCGCGACTCCCACGAGGTGGTTGTGCGCCTCCACATCCATGTAGCCACCGTGCGGCATGGCCTGGATGCCGTTCATGACGAGGTTTTGCAGCACTTGGCTGAGCTTTACCGGATCAGCGAGCGCGAGGCGAAAGTTGTCATCGCTGCGCACGCAGACATGCCCGTTCGATCCAGCGCCGGCGAATTCGACGGTGTCGCGCATCAAAGCGGCGATGTCCGTCGGCTCATGCTTACGGGGCTTTGCTTTCGAGGCCGTGACGACCTGCGACGTAAACTGCTTGGCACGTTTTAGGCCGGCGAACACGAGTTGCAGCTCCTGCGCCAGTGCCGGGTGCTCTTGCACCTGCTGGATCAAGGCGGACAAGCGTACGGTGACGGGGCCGAGCAGGTTGTTCACGTCGTGCGCGATGCCCTGGGCCAGGGCGGCGAGGTTTTCTTTGCGCAGCTGCTCTGACTGCGCGTCCAAATCATCCGCTGCAGGTTTTGTTTCCGTTTTGGCGACGCTGCATGCCGTATTGACGGGGCTGATGAGAATGGTGAAGTTCAGCAGCTTGCGCATGCTGTTGAAGACCGCCCGCACGCGCCACTTGCAGGGTGTGGGCCCCTGCGTGCGCAGGCTTTGCAATTGGCATTCGCACTCGTGGCAGCCGCCGTTTTCCACCGCTAGTCGCAGGCTTTGCAGAAGCGTTGTGGCATCCCGGTCACCCGCGACGAGATCATTCAAACCGAGGCCGCGCAATCCGGCTTCGGGATCAGCCCCGGCCAGCATGGCGGCAGCGGCATTGCTAAAGAGCACCTTGGGGCCGCTTTTCGGATCGGTGGTCTCACTTTCCACGATCACCACGCCGTCGGTCACTTGGTCCAGTGCCACACGGAGGTAATAATTGGCGATTTTGAGCTGCTCCATCCCTTGTTCCAAGCCCGCGAGCGCAGCTGGAGTCGCGGAAGAGGTTGGGGGAGAGGAAGTCATGAATTTTCCGCGTGATTCCGATCCATTTAGCAATCTCAGATAATTAAGACAACTTTAATTTTTGATATTTTGACTTCGTCTGATTCCCACATTTGAGAGTGGATGGAGCGGGCTGTTTTTTGCCTCGCGACACACCGCGGTGAAAAACATCTTGCCGAAACGGTCTTCTCATTTAGCATCCGCGCCCCTATGTCCAAAAATGCCGGTATCGCCAAGACGAGGAAAGCTTATTCCAAGCGGTTCAAAATAACTGCCACGGGTAAGGTGCTGCGCCGTAAACAAGGCAAGCGCCATATCCTGCAGAACAAGAGCCGCAAACGGAAGCGCAACCTCGGTAAAGTCGCCCTCGTGGCGGAAGTGGATGTCAAAGCAATCAAGGCGAACATGCCGTTCTCCCATCGCTAAGACGACCACACGGTCCTGAAATCAGGACCACGATGACTCTGCCTGATCCCGCTCCGTGGGATCTTCGAACAGGTGAGGCCGATCATCGCTATCCAAACAACAGCCTGATCATAGACAACGACCCATGCCAAGAGCCACCAACTCCCCCGCCAGCCGGAAGCGCCGCAAGCGCGTGCTGGCAAAAGCCAAAGGTTACCGCGGCTTCCGTTCCACGCATTTCCGCTATGCGAAGGACGCCGTCCGCAAAGCCGAAACCTACGCCACACGCGACCGCAAGACCAAGAAGCGCAACTTCCGCAATCTGTGGGTGCAGCGCATCAACGCCGCCACACGCCCCCTCGGCCTGAGCTACTCCCGATTCATGGAAGGTCTCAAGTTTGCCGGCATTGATCTCGACCGCAAAGTCCTTGCTGACCTTGCCGTCAAAGACATTGCAGCCATTGAGGCACTCGTCGGACAGGCCAAAGCTGCTCTCGAAAAGAAAGCTGCTGAAGCTCCCAAAGCCGCTGCCTAACGCTGCCGCTTCATTCCAACCTTTCACCACAGCCGGGACGTCATTGTCCCGGCTGTTTTTTGTTATCGAGGTGCGCGTATTTCGTCAGCGGAGATGTTATCAGAAAAAAAGAGGCAGAGCCTCACGGCCCTGCCTCTGAAATACGCCTGCTGTGGAATGCTCAGCCTTTCACGTCGTAGCAGGAGATGAACTCCTGGTCGCGCAGGTAGAGCTTGCCGCCGACGACGACGGGATGGGTCCAGATCTTGCCCTTGGGATTACGCTGTGAGGAAGTGGCCTCAAGTTTGAAGCTACTTTTCTCCTCCCAGCCTTTTTTGGAGACTTCCACCAGGGCCACGGTGCCGGTGTCTTCGGACAGGCAGTAGAGCATGTCATCGGCGGAGGTGACTGCGCCTTTGCCGATGCCTTTGTCCTGCCAGACGATTTCTCCGGTTTTGAAGTCCTGGCACGTCCAGCCGCCCTTGTCGGAGTGGCCGTAGAGGTAACCGTCGATGAGGATCACGCCGCCGTGGTGATTGACCATGTTGGTGTTCGAGTAAAGATCGGTGGCAGTGTTGCCTTCGAGTTTGATCGACTTGCAGCCGACGCCATAACCTGCCGCGACGTACACTTGGCCGTCCTTGAAGATCGGGGTCGGAATCACGGCGGTCTTGCCGGGGAATTCGGACTTCCAGAGCACCTTGCCCTTGGTAGAAACGCCAAGAATGCTGTTCATCAGGAGCTGCACATACTGACGCTCGCCGCCGTGCTCGATGGGGATGATGGAGGAATACTGCGCGTTTTCAGCGACGTCGCTGGTCTGCCATTCCACCTTGCCGGTCTTTGCGCTGAGCGCGGCGATGGCCCCTTTGTTTCCGCCGGGGGTGACGATGACAAGATCGCCATCCACCAGCGGGGACTCGGTGTAGCCCCAGCCCTGGAGCTTGCCGCCAAGATCTTTGACCAAGCTCACGGACCATGACTGCTTGCCAGTTTCCGCGTTGACGCAAACAACGTCGCCATTGCCACCGATGGCATACACCATGCCATTGGCGACCGTGGGCGTGGTGCGCGGGCCGTCGCCCCAGCCGTTTTTGTAAATGGCACCGACGGCGGATTCCCAGAGCTTTTTGCCGGTGGCAGCGTCGAGGCAGATCACTTTCTCTTCTGCGTCGAACAGGCCCATGGTGTAAATTTTACCGCCTGAGACGGCGAAGCCGGAATAGCCGAGGCCAGCCTCTTCGCTCACCCAGGTGCGCTTGGGGCCGCTGGCGGGCCATTTTTTGAGCAATCCGGTTTCTGTTGAGATGTCATCGCGGTTTGGGCCGCGCCATTGCGGCCACTCGCCTGCGGCAGCAGAACCGCCCGCCGAGGCACTGCCGAGCAGTGATTGGTCTTCCTTGCTGAGGCTTGCCACAGGAAGGGTGATGATGGTGCCGTTCTCGCGTTTGAGGGTGACCTTGCCCGCTTTCACGCCGACGAGTTCGGCCTTGATCTCGTGGGTGCCGGTGGCGTCCTTCCAGGTGCGGATTTCAGCCTGCGCTGAAAGCGCAAGGCAAAGGGAAAACATTGCTAACGTGGTGTTCTTCATGATGTGGTGTGATTTGGCAGCCCGGTTCAAACGGGCGATGTCTCCCGGCTTTTAGCATGAACTGCGATTGAATAGGCTTTTACCCGCCCATTTCTTTGAGCAGCACCTCGCCTGCTGCATGTGCGGGTTGGTCTTTGAACCGGGCTTCTTTGAGCATCTCGCGCAGCAAGTTTCTCGCTGCGTCGTTTTTCTCGGCACGGTGCAGCATCTCAGCGCGGTAAAGACGCTGGCGTAGCAGGTCAGCCGGGTTTTGGGTGATGACCTCGGCGTGTTCGAGTAGGTCCCGAGCCTCCGCATGCTTGAGCTGGAGCGCGGATCGCAGGGCCGTGAGTTCTAGCAGGTGTGGCATCTTGCGTTTTTCAGCCAAAAGAGTGAGGGCGGAGTTCGAGGCGCTGCTGCGCAAACCACTGCTCCAGACTTTTCAAAGCAAAGGCTGGTGGATCGTTGAGCCGCCGGTGCAGGATTCGACGCCTGCGAGGCTGCGCGTGC
>JAJTDU010000138.1 GCA_021298725.1 Verrucomicrobiaceae bacterium
TGCCCAAACTTTGTTCGCAGACCGATCAACCCGTGGCCGCGTTGCTCAAAGATTTGAAATCACGCGGCCTGCTCGAAGACACGCTTGTGCTGTGGAGCGGCGAGTTTGGCCGCACCCCATGGAGCCAGGACCTCAGCGGCAAATCGCCCATCGACAAACACGGCCGCGAGCATCAGCCCGAGTGCTTCTGCTCATGGATGGCCGGTGGCGGCGTCAAAGGCGGCCTCACCTATGGCGACACCGACGACATGGGCTACCGCGCCATCAACGGCAAAGTTCACATCCACGATCTCCACGCCACCATGCTGCACCTGCTCGGCATTGATCACACCAAACTCACCTCCCGTCACCTCGGTCGCGACTTCCGCCTGACCGATGTCTATGGCGAAGTGGTGAAGGAGATCTTGGCGTGAGCCTGATCGGGAGCAAGTAGGCAAGAGAATGGGGACAAAAGAATAGCTCCTTCAATTCATTCTCCTGCCCCCATTCTTCCGCCTGTCCGCATTTTAATCCAGCCATGAAACACCTGCTCTTCCTTCTCCTCGCCACTTCCGCTCTCGCAGAGGTCAAAACGGAAACGATCACCATCGCAATGCGCGATGGCGTGAAGCTCACGGCGGATCTGTATCGAGATGACGCGTTCGCCAAGGGCCCCGTGGTCCTCATGCGCACGCCTTATGATCGCACGAAAGCGAAGGGCACGGCAGAGCGATGGGCGAAAGCGGGTTATGTCGCCGTGATGCAGGATTGTCGAGGCACACGCGCGTCAGAAGGCGTGATGGCTCCTTACAACAATGAAGGTCAGGACGGGTATGACACCCTGGAGTGGATCACGCGCCAGCCTTGGTGCAGCGGTCGTGTGGGCATGATGGGTGGCTCGTATGTGGGCGCGGTGCAGTGGCAGGCAGCGGCGGAGAATCCACCTGGTCTCGCCGCCATCGCACCGCAAGCGACTTGGAGCAGCTTTTATCGAAACCTCTACCTTGGCGGTTCCGTGCGGCTTTCGCTGATCTCTGGCTGGATCGCGGGCAACACTCCGAAGCCCGAAGGCGTGAAGCCTGCGGACATGAGCCAGGCCTTGCTGCGTCTGCCGCTCAGCGATGTCGATGAAGCCATCGGTTGGCCCATGCCCTGGCTTGATGGCTTCCTCACTCATCCTGAACCCAACGGCTTCTGGACGCGGCTCGATCTCACACCGCGCCTGCCTGAGCTTCAACTCCCCGCGCTGCACGTCGTCGGCTACTACGACTACTTCTCCCGCGAGTCGGTGGGCAATTTCATCATCATGCAAAAGCAGGCGCGTGATCCCAAAACACGCCAGCAGCAGCGACTCATCCTCGGCCCGTGGGATCATGGCAGCGTGGGTAAAACAAAGGTCGCTGAGGTCGAGTTCGGACCCGAGGCCGCCGTGGATACCTTTGCGCTTCAGCTCGACTGGTTTGATCGCCATCTCAAACAGGACGCCGCCGCACAAGCCAAACCCTTCCCACCCGTGCGCTACTTCTCCATGGGCGACAACGTTTGGCACGATGCCCAAACCTGGCCGCCCGAAGGCTTCACGGAGACCTCGTTTTACCTGCACTCCGATGGCAAGGCGAACACTCGTAAAGGCAATGGCCGCATCACTCGTGAAGCGCCTACGGGCAATCAACCAGCTGACACCTTCCGCGCCGATCCGGCAAAACCCACGCCCTCCAACCCCATCACCGAAACCCGTCCCATCAAAGCCGCCGTGTGGGGTCCCGCCGATCAAAGCGCTACTGAAGATCGCGACGACGTTCTTGTTTACACCAGCGAACCGATGACCACACCGCTGACCTTCGCCGGCAACGCCGAAGCGAAGCTTCACGTCTCTACCAACACGCCCGATGCCGACTGGGCCGTGAAACTCATCGACGTTCATCCCGATGGCTTCGCGCAAAACATCGCGCGCGGCATCCTGCGCGGTCGTTATCGCAGCTCGCTGCTCAAACCCGAGCTGATGCAGCCGGGCCAAGTGTATGAGATCACCGTCGATCTCGGCCCCGTTGCCGCCACCATCGCCAAAGGCCATCAACTCCGCGTGGACATCAGCGGTGCCGACTTCCCCCTCTACGACCGCAATCCCAACACCGCCGAAGGCATCTTCAGCAACAAGACCGCCATCGCCACCGAGCAAGTGCATCACAAGCCAGGAGCACTCTCGCATATCATCTTGCCCACCCATTGAGAGTCATGACTTACCAGATCGACAAAATGATGAGGAGCCTCATCCCATTTTTCTGTCTCATCCTCACGCTGCCCGTTGTGGCTGCCACAAAGCGGGCGGGTGGCGATGCGTTGGATCTGCCGGAACCGGTGAAGCGGCCGGTGAAATACTTTGGCGACATTCATCCGGTGCTCGCAGAGCATTGTGTGTCGTGCCACGGACCGGAGAAGCAGAAGGGCGGGCTGCGGCTCGACTCCCGCGAGATGGCGCTGATGGGCGGCAGTGGCTATGGACCAGCGATTGTTCCGGGGAAGAGCGCGGAGAGTCCGCTGATCCTTTTCATGGCGCATCTGGAGCCGGAGATGGAGATGCCGCCGAAGAAGGATCCACTGCCGGACTCGACGGTGGCGGTCTTGCGTGCCTGGATCGATCAGGGCGCGGTGTGGCCAGGGAAAGGTCTGGATCCCAATCAAAAAGTCCTCGGCAATCAGCCGCTATTTTTCGAGAAGGCGGTCACGCATTGGTCTTTTCAGCCCGTGGTGAAAGCGACGGCGGAATCGCTGAAAAAGGGGCCTGCGACGATTGATGCGCTGATCGATGCGCGGCGCAGGGAAAAGGGCCTGACCGCCTCGCCGCGTGCGGAGGCTCCCACGCTTTTGAAACGGCTGAATTTCGATCTCACCGGGCTGCCGCCAAGTGATGCGGAGATGAAAACCTTTGTCGCGGCTTTTGCCAGCAATGCCGATGCGGCCATCGCGGCCAAGGTCGATGAACTGCTCGCTTCACCGCATTTCGGCGAGCGCTGGGGGCGCTACTGGCTGGACATCGCGCGCTATGCGGACACGCAGGATTTCTTCCCGACGGTGGATCTCCGCTACCCCTTTGCCTGGACTTACCGTGACTACGTGATCGGTGCCTTTAATGATGACAAACCCTACGGTCAGTTTATCCGCGAACAAATCGCAGCGGATTTGCTGGGATTGAAGGCGGATGATCCTGCGTTGGCAGCGCTGGGTTTCCTCACGGTGGGGCCGCGCTTTTTACGGCGCACCGAGGAGCAGATCAACGACCGGATCGACGTGGTGACGCGTGGCCTGATGGGGCTGACGGTGGTTTGCGCCCGCTGTCACGATCACAAATACGACCCCATTCCGACGGCGGATTTTTATGCGCTGCACGGGATCTTTAGCAGCTCGGAGATTCCTGAGAAACTGCCGGAAATCACGCTCACCTCTGTCAAGGTGGATGCCAAAGTTCATGCCGACTACGAGGCGAAAAAGGCCAAAGCCCTGAAGGCTGTTGCCGATCTCACCGCAGGACTGCGCAGCAAGGCGATCGCCGACGTGAAAGCAAAGCCGGAGGCTTATTTCGATGCGCTCTGCCGCTTGGAGTTCGATAAGAACGCGATGCCCAGAGTCCTCACCGATACCAAGCTTTCGGAGGTGGCTCTCGACCCGTTGGTTCGGCAATGGAAGGCATTGGTGAAGTCGCCGGACGCACTCCAGGACGCCGTGCTCGGACCGCTGGCGAATGTCGCCGCCGCTCCTGCCGCCCAACAGGCTGCGCTGCTCAAAACCCTGCTGTCGAGCGACCAAGCGGCGGAGACGAAGCTCCAGATTCATCCCGTGGTGCTCAAGGTCATTCAGGAAAAGAAGCCCGACACCCTGGCGGCGCTGGTGCGTGCTTATGGGTCGGTTCTGGCTGCGGCAGGTAAGCTGCCCAAGGCTGGCGGTGGACCTCTGCTCGAGGCGTTCCTGAAAAAAGACAGCCTTCTGGATTTCCAAGTGGCGGACGTGGAGAGGGTGGCCCGCCCTTCGGTCGAATCCCGTAAAGACTACGCCAAAGTGGACCCAGCAGTCGCGGAGGTGGAAGCCACGCACCCAGGAGCGCCGACTCGTGCGATGGTGATGAATGAAAAGGCCAAGATGGTCAAGCCGGTGATCTTTGTTCGCGGTGATCCAGCAAGGCGGGGCGATGCCGTGGACCGGCGTTTCCTCGAAGTCTTGGAGCCCAAGAAAACGCCCTTTCCTGAAGCGCAGAGCGGTCGGCGAGAACTGGCCGAACGCATCAGCAGCCCGACCAATCCACTGACACCGCGAGTGTGGGCCAATCAGGTGTGGCGACATCTCCTCGGTCAGGCGTTGGTAAAATCCACGGGTGACTTTGGTTTGCAGACAGAGCCGCCCAGTCATGCACAGTTGCTGGATTGGCTGGCCTCCGCCCTCACGCAGCGGAACGGGTCCACCAAACAGCTCGTGCGGGACATTGTGTTGAGCGCCACCTACCAGCAGACCAGCACGAACCGCCCCGATGCAGCCAAGATCGACACCGAAAACACGCAGCTCTGGCGTGCGAACCGCCGTCGCCTCGACTTTGAGGCAATGCGCGATGCGATGCTCACCACCAGTGGCCTGCTTGATCCCGCCATGGGCGGACGCGCCGTGAACCTCTCCGCCACGCCTTTCACCGGGCGGCGCACCCTGTATGGCTTCGTTGATCGCACGAATATCGATCCGCTTTTCACGACCTTCGATTTCCCCTCACCGGACATCTCCAACACCCAGCGCACCGAGACCCTCGTGCCGCAGCAGGCGCTCTTCGCGCTAAACGACGGCTTCATCATCGAACAAGCGCGGAAGCTCGCGGCAGATGCGGAGAAAGCGGCTGCCAAAACTCCTGGCGATAAGGTGACCACGGCAACGCGTGAGCTTTACCGCAGGGTGTATCAGCGCGTGCCGCTTCCCGAAGAAGAGTCGATGGCACGGAGTCTCCTCTCCGATGCCAACACGCCGGAAAACACCACGTTGCAGGGCTCCTGGCAGCTTGGGTTCGGCAGCGCTGATCCCAAAGTGGCAAGAAGGGCTGCCTTTTCGCCGCTGCCCTATTTCGATGCGGCCACCAAGCGCTACCAGGGAGCACGTTTGTTTCCGGATAAAGAGCACGGCTTCGTCAGTCTGAGCGCAAGCGGAGGTCATCCAGGAGCGGGGCTCGATAAAGCGGCCATCCGCCGCTGGATCGCGCCGCGTGCCGGAGAGTTTGGCATCGGTGGCGAGATTTCCGTCGGAGCCAAAGGCAGCGGCGATGGGATTCGCGCCCGTGTCATCTCATCACGCTCCGGGCAGATCGGCGAATGGATCGTGGATCGTTCTAGCGGGATTTCCGCGCCGACCACGCTTCCAAAAGTGACCGTCAAAGCTGGCGAGATTCTGGATTTCACGGTGGATTGTCGCGAGAACACCACTTCCGATGGCTTTCGCTGGGTGCCGACCCTCAGGCTGCTCGTGATGCCGGAGAAAGCACCGAAAGACATGCAAACCGTCTGGGATTCCCAGGCAGATTTCAAAGCGCCACCGCCGCCGAAACTCAACCCTTTGGAGCAAATGGCGCAGGCTCTCATCATCACCAACGAGTTCATGTTTATCGACTGAACCATCACCCATTTTTTGCATCCTATGAATCCACACAATCCTTTCCTCACCCGCCGCGAAGCGCTCAGCCGCGCAGGATTCGGCATCGGCAGTCTCGCTTTGGCTGGCCTGCTCAATGACATGAGCCTCACTCAGGCCAATGCCGCGAACCTTTCGCCGCTCTCGGGGCGGCAGCCGCAGTTCCCCGGTAAGGCGAAGCGCGTCATCCATCTCTTCATGAACGGTGGACCGTCGCAGATGGACACCTTTGACCCGAAGCCCAAGCTCAATGCCCTGCACGGCAAGTCGCTGCCCATCGCCAAAGATTTGAGCAAGGACAAACGCCTCAGTGGCGCGGCTCTCGGATCGAAGTTCAAGTTCAGCAAACACGGCCAGAGCGGCATCGAGATCAGCGAGCTTTTCCCCCATGTGGCCAAACACGCCGACGATCTCTGCGTGGTGCGCTCCATGTTCAGCGACGTGCCCAATCACGAGTCCGCGCTGATGATGATGAACACGGGCAATCTGACTTTGCCGCGCCCCAGTGTCGGTTCCTGGACTCTCTATGGACTCGGCACGGAGAACCAGAGCCTGCCTGGCTTCGTCGTCATGTGTCCCGGCGGACTGCCCGTGGCCCAAAGCTCGAACTGGCGCAGTGCCTTCCTGCCCGGCATCTATCAGGGCGTCCACATCGACACCAAGGAAACTCAGGCCGACCACCTCATTTCCAATTTGCGCAATACCGCCATCCTTCCCGGACAGCAGCGCCGCCAGCTCGGCTACGTCCAGCAGCTTAACGAACTTCACCGCAAGCCGCGCACTGGCGATCCGCAACTCGAAGCCCGCATCCAGTCGCTCGAACTCGGCTTCCGCATGCAGACCGAGGCCACCGATGCCTTTGACGTCACGAAAGAGCCGCAATCCATTCGCGAGATGTATGGCGACACCTTGCAAGGCCGCCAGATGCTCATGGCGCGCCGCCTCGCCGAGCGCGGCGTGCGCTACGTGCAGGTCTGGCACGGAGCCGGCCAACCCTGGGACAGCCACAACAGCATCGAAGAAGCCCATCAGCGCCTCGCCACAGAATGCGATCAACCCATCGCCGCGCTCCTCCAGGACCTCAAAGATCGCGGCATGCTGGAAGACACACTCGTCATCTGGGGCGGCGAATTTGGTCGCACCCCGACCGCGCAAATGCCACTCACGCCCAAAGTGGGCCGCGATCATCACAACGACGGCTTCAGCATCTGGATGGCCGGCGGCGGCGTCAAAGCCGGGCACATCCACGGAGCCACCGACGAAATCGGCCTCAGCGTCGCCGAGGGAAAAGTCCACATCCACGACCTCCACGCCACCATTCTTCACTTGCTCGGTTTCAACCACGAAACCCTCACCTACCGCTACGCCGGTCGCGACTTCCGCCTGACCGATGTGGAAGGCGAAGTGGTGAAGGAGATTTTGGCGTGAGCCTCCTGATACATTCGCGACAAAAAGATGGGAGACAAAAAGATCCATCTTTCTGTCTCCGATCTTTTTGTCGTCTCATGAAACCTATCTGCTCGCTCATCCTCGCACTAGCCTTGTTTGCTGACGTGGCTGTCTCCGCAGCGGAGCCCGATGGCGCNNGACCAAGGGCGGTCTGCGGTTGGACTATCGCGGGGGTTTTGAAAAGGGCAGCGAGAGTGGTGCGCTGGTGAATGCGAGTGCGCCTGACAAGAGCCTGCTGCTGCAAGCCATCCGCCACGATTCAAAGGACCTGAAAATGCCGAAGGGGGCCGACAAGCTGCCCGATGGCGTGATCGCTGATCTCACACGCTGGGTGAGCATGGGCATGCCGGGTTTGTCGGAGAATCCGCCGAGCGCCCAAGCCGCTGCCACCGAAGAATGGCAGGCCAAATTGACGAAACGTCGTTCTCACTGGGCCTGGCAGCCGGTGCACAAACCCACCGTGCCGTCGCTGGCGGCGCATCCGGTGGACAGCTTTCTCATGGCTAAGATGCAGGAGAAGGGCCTGGAACCCGCAGCTCCGGCATTGTCCGCCGCCTTGTTGCGCAGGCTGAAATTCGCGTTGGTGGGCCTGCCGCCGACGGTGGAGGAGATGGAGATGTTTGCCGGGGATGTCTCCTCGTTTCAAACCGAAGCCCTCATCGACCGCCTGCTCCAGAGCCCGCAGTTTGGCGAGCACTGGGCCGCGTATTGGCTGGACTTGATGCGCTTTGGCGAAACGGGCGGCTATGTGCGCGATTACCCGATTCCGCAGGCTTGGCGTTATCGCGACTATGTGATCCGAGCCTTCAATGCGGATGTGCCGTATGACCATTTCGTGCAGGAACATGTGGCGGGCGACCTGCTGCCGCCGCGTCTCAATGCCGCAATGAGGATCAATGAGGCACCGCTCGGCACCAGCTTCATGCGACTGATGGAGGTTTCTTCGACGGCCTCGGACGTGGCGCTGGAAGAGGCGCAGATTGTGGAAAACCAGATCGACACGCTGGCGAAGGCTTTTCAGGGCCTCACCGTTTCCTGTGCCCGCTGCCACGATCACAAGTTCGATGCGATCTCCACGGCCGATTACTATGCTCTGTTTGGGACACTCGCCAGTTCGCGGCAGAGCCAAGTGATCATCGATGCCCCGGAGGTGAAGGACAACGGGGTGGCCGCGATGCAATCCACCAAGCAGCAGATGAAAGGCCGCCTGCTCACGCTATGGAAAGAGGATGTGCAAACTCAGGGCGCAGCATTGCAAAAGTGGCTGCAAACCGGACCAGGCAACAAACCAGGCAAGGCAACTTTCTGGGGCCGCGTGCTACTGCGGGAGAAAGTGGATCGCGCCGACCCGGGGCACCTTTTCACAAGCATCGCCCGAATGCCTGCGAACGAGCGTTTGGAAAAAGCGGCCGCTTCATGGCTCGACGAGCAGCGGCGTGAGTCCGCCGCCCGCGAGGTGCGGAACCGGAACAAGTTCAAGACCACGGCGGATTTTCGCGAGAGCGATGCTGGTTGGTTCTTTTCAGGTGTGCAGCCGCGCACAGTCTGGAGCGGCGGCAGTGATTTCACGCTGATGCCGGAGGGCAAGGAGTTGGTCGATCGCTTGGTGCCCCCCGGCCTCAGCTCGGATCGATTGACCCGCAAGCATGGCAGCATCGCTCGTTCGGCGGATTTTTCGCTCGGCACGCAGTTCGTCAGCCTGCGTGTCGCGGGTGGTTCGTCGGCGCATGTGCGACTGATTCAAAACAACTTCCAGCAGATGGAGAACATCGCTCACGCCAACAAAGTGCGGCACTTTGATTCACGCTTTCCCACCTGGGTGACGGTGCCGGTCGGGCATCAGGCGAGCTGGCAGGGGCGCCGCTCGTATTTGGAAATCCTGACCAAGGATGATGCGGCTCATTTCCGGCGATCCGATGAGGGCAACAAACCTTACGAGTTGGTGGCGAAGGACGCGACTGGCCGCTCATGGTTCGGTATCGATCAGATCGTGGAGCATCAGAATCCAGGAGCGCCCGAGAATGAG
>JAJTDU010000139.1 GCA_021298725.1 Verrucomicrobiaceae bacterium
AAGTGAGTGCTGCGTCGATCAATGCCTGGGCGGATCGTATCATCGACGCCATCGCCGGACATTTCCCGGATGACCAGCCCTGGCGGCTCCATCTCTGGCCACACTACGGCGAGGGCCGGGCAGGGCTGAACCGCTGTGAACTGATCCGCGCGAGCGTGATCGAGCGCCTGAAGAAAAAGCGCCGGCATCTGCTGCGGTCCATGATCGACTCAGACGCCGTGTTTGATGCGCCAACCTCCCTCGTTCAGTGCCTTCTCACCGCGCCTGAAACGGGCTGGCTCTCCACCAGCCTCGCACCGCTGCCGCACACGCACCGCCAGCTGATTTCGAGCTTCCCACGCGGGGAGGTGCCGCTGGCGGATGACAAAAGCGCGCCCTCACGCGCCTTCACGAAGCTGGTCGAGTCCGAGCAGCGCCTCGGCCGCCGCATCGAGCGCGGCCAGACCTGCGTCGATCTCGGCGCGTCGCCAGGAAGCTGGAGCTACGTCGCCATTCAACGTGGCGCGCACGTCATCGCCGTGGACCGCTCCGAACTCCGCGAGGACTTGATGCGCAGCCCGCGCCTGCGCTTTGAAGCCGCCGACGCCTTCAAATACCAGCCGCCGCAGACCGTGGACTGGCTCGTGTGCGATGTCATCGCCGCCCCGCAGCGCAGCATCGACCTTCTGCTCGAATGGCTGCGCGGCAAACGCATGCGGAACTTCGTCGTCACCCTCAAGTTCAGAGGCCACGACGAGTACCCGCTGCTCGAAATCCTCAAGCGCGACGCCCCGCCGCTCTGCGCCGAGTTTCATCTGACCCGCCTCTGCGCGAACAAAAACGAAGTCTGCGCCTTCGGGGTGGTGTGAGGCTCAAGAATACTCCAGTAGCGCCTTGATCACCTTTCGCTCGCTCACGGCCTTGAACGCGTCAGCGATGCGGTCCAGCGGGAAGCGGTGGGTGATGAAGTCGGCGGAGGTGAGCTTGCCTTCGCGAATCCACTGGCAGAGCGCGGTTTGGGATTCCTTCTCGTAACGCCGCGTCGGCCACTGGTGGACGAAGAGGTTGAAGTTGAAGTCGGCCTTCGATTTGTCGATGTGCAGGACGCCATGTGTCAGCACGCCGTAGATGCAGTGCGATCCGCCACGACGCAGCAGTGGCAGGCCCTGCTGCACGATGTCGGGATGGCCGACGGCGTCGATGACGGCATCGAGCTTCTTGCCGCGAATCTTCGCCAGTTCACTGATCTCCAGATCACCGGGCTTAAAAGCCGCGTCGGCACCGAAAGCGAGCGCCTTGGCCTGTTTGTCGGCGTGGCGGTCCACGATGCCGATCCAGCCGAGTCCAAAGAGCCTGCCAAGCTTCACGAAGCTCAAACCAACCGGCCCGGCACCGTAGATGAGCACGTCATCGCCGGGCTGGAGGTGAAAATCACGAAACGCACCCAAGACCTCACGCCAGGTGCAGAGCAGCACGGCTTGCTCGGGTGGAATGTCGGCATCGACGCGGGTTTGAATCTCAAACACTTCGACCCAGCCATGCGCCTCATCGGCGACACCATCGGCGACCATCGCGTCGTGGTCATTGGCGAGTGTGAACTCACCAAAACCGCCCCAGCCGGAATCCACGCCCTCTTTTTGCAGATCAAACACGAGTCCGCCCACGGCGCGATCTCCCACTTGGAAGGTTTTCACCTTATCGCCGACCTCGACCACGATGCCGACGCTTTCATGGCCGAGGGCGAAGGGGAATTTGTCCTCCATGCCCGGAAATTTGCCACCGAGCAGCTCGGAGTCGGTGCGATTGCACAGGCAGGCGCATTCCGTGCGCACCAGCGCCTGATACGGCCCAGGTTTCGGCTGCGGCGTGTCGAGGATGGCGAGTTCTCCAGGTGAAATGGCGATGACAGATTTCATGGGCCGCGCATCGAACACGCGAGCTGTGGGAGTGCAAGCAATGAGATGTCATTCGCCATATCCGGGCTGGAATCCCGCCCGTTTCTTGCTTTGAAAAAGACTGCCCATGCTCCGCACCCTGCTCGACTACCTGCTCTGGCCCTTGATTCTCATCGCCGCCCTGATCCCGACCGGAATCGGCATCGCCAACGGTCACGGGCCGCTGGCCTTCAACCTCACTTATTTCAGTCTCGCAGCCTTGCTGTTCGTTGTGGAGAAGCTGCATCCGCATGAGAAGCAGTGGCTGCACTCGGACGGGCAGGAAATTCCCGATCTGGCGCACACGGCCTTCACCAAGTCCTTCGTGCAGTTGCTCATCATCTCGATGACCTGGCTCGGACTAGCCTCGGTGGTCGGAGGTGATCAAGGCACCGGCTTGTGGCCGAATCACTGGCCGATGTTCTTCCAAGTGGTGCTGGGCCTCGTCGTCGCCGAGTTCGGCCTCTACTGGGCGCACCGCATCGCGCATGAGTGGATGCCGCTGTGGTGGTTCCACGCGGTGCATCACAGCTCGAAAAAGCTGTGGTTCTTCAACACCGGCCGCTTCCACATCATCGACACGCTCAAAAGCGCGGCTTTCTCTGCCCCGCTGCTAGCGCTGGCCGGTGCGCCTCAGGATGTGGTGCTCTGGTTCGGTGCCATCACGGCCTACATCGGCTTCCTCACGCACGCGAACATCCAGATGCGCTTCGGCTGGCTGAACTACCTTTTTAACACGCCCGCCCTGCATCGCTGGCACCACTCCATGGACCTGCGCGAGGGGAACAAAAACTACGGCGAGAACCTCATGCTCTGGGATTTGATCTTCGGCACCTTCTATGACGACGTGAACCGTCGCCCTCCGGTTGAGATCGGCATCAAATCCGCGATGCCGAAGTCCTTCTGGGGCCAGATCGTGGAGCCCTTCCGCTGGAACAAATTCCAGGCCGCCGCCAAGGCGGGCGAGGTGAAGCGCGAATTGCTCTGATCCCCCACCAAGTGGCGGCGCACATCAGCCCGAAAACGACTTGCCGCCTTACGCCGCTCATGCGAAGCATCGCCTCCGAACAAAGCGCCCGTAGTTCAACGGATAGAATGGTGGTCTCCGAAGCCGCATATCCAGGTTCGATTCCTGGCGGGCGCACCACTTGGCAAACCAAGTTTTGAAGCACCGGAACCGTGAAGACTCACGTCGGAGTCACCCGACGCTGATCTGCCCCTCATGCACACCGGCGTGCAGTTTCACAGGTGCGCTGGTGTGATTGTGAATCACGGCGTTGCCTTGGAAGATGACACCGGGACCGCATTCGACTGGGCCATGCACTAGCAGGGTGCGGCAGTGCAGCAGGCTGGGGGTGTGCGGGAAGTTTTGTTCCAGGCCGTCCACCAGTTTGCAGAGCTTCTGGTCGAGATGCAGATGCGGCGGTTGGCCGTCGCGGTCTGGGTGCAGGCGCAGGCAGAAGTCTTCGGTGAGCTCATACGCGTCCGAGCGCACAGCCAGGAGGTCGCTGGTGGTCTTCACGGGGGCGAAGCGGATACGCGAGACTTCGATGGCACCGGCGCCCTGGAAGCATTCGATGGCCGCGCCCATGGCGGTTTCCACCTGAACGACGGCAGGTGAGCTGCCATCGCGCGGATCGACCGTTTTTTTGTTCATGATCGGCGGCAGCGGAATGAGGCCGTCATTCGCCTCCAGAGCGGTTTTGAGCGCCTGGAGATCGATCCATAGGTTGTTTGTGTTGAAGTAGCGATGCAGCTCAATGTTTTGAAAATGGCTCTCGTCCTCCTTCGGGCACTGGGCAGACTCGCGCAGTAGGAAGCGACCGTCCCGCAAGCGCACGGCGAGATGGCCGCCCTTTTTGTCCGACTCAGTGCGGCGGGTGACCTCCATGGCAAACGGCATGCCGCTGTCTGCGAACCAGGCGAGGATGGCTGGATCGAGGGTGGCACCGAGGTTGTCGGAGTTCGACACAAAGGCATAGCGCACACCACTGCCAAGCAGGCGCTGCAGCCAGCCTGAGCCAACCAGGCAGGCGTAGATGTCCCCATGGCCGGGCGGGCACCACTCCTGATCGGGGTTGGCCGGCCAAGTGGCAGGCTCCAGGGAGCCAGCGAGCACCTTGGGCACCTTGTTTTGCATGAGTTCCCACGTCTCACGGCCGCCCAGCTCCGGGAAACGCGCCGCGAGATGCGCGGCGGTGTCTGCGGAGGTGCTGAAGCTGTTCATCAGCATGAAGACAGGCACCTCACCGCCGGTTTGCGCGCGCAGGCTAAGAATCTGCCGCGCGATCAAATCGAGAAACGTGTCCGCTCCACGCACTGGCAGCAGAGATTTTGCCTTCTCCAGGCCCATGCCGGTGCCCAGGCCGCCGTTGAGCTTGATGAGCACGGTTTGCTGGAGCAATCCGGCGGCACGATCCGCCGTCGGAGCCGTGAGCGTGTCAGCGCGTGGTAGATCCTTGGCAGGTGAAATCGTTGCCTCGGGAATCAGGCCCGTCTCACCTGCCTGCAAGGCGGCGTAGCTGCCCCGAAAGGCACGGATGGCGGACTCGCTCAGGCCGGCGGTCTGCATTTTCTGACGGAAAGGCGCAAAGGATGTCTCAAGACTCTCGGGAGTGCGGGTGGGGCTGCTCATCCCCCAAGGCTAGAGGATCGGCGTGCCGTGGCAAATGATGATTCCTTGCCCAACACTGGAAACACCGAACCATGAAACAGATTCATGCGTATCCCGTCACATACCGATCCATGGACATTTCCTCGAAAACACTTTCCACCAGCCCATTCGTGCTACCACGCACACTGCCCATGATCGTGCTCGACAGCTGCTATCATTTTCCAGGTTGCCATCTGCCGCTGTTCATCTTCGAGGAACGCTATCGTCTCATGATCGACCACGCCCTGCGCACCGACCGCATGTTTTGCGTGGGGGTGCGCGAGCAAGACGATAAAATGCTGCCTGTCGTCACGGCGGGCCTGATCCGCGCCTCCATGAAAAATGCAGACGGCACCTCGCAGGTGATGCTGTTGGGGGTGAACCGCATGCGCATTACTGGCTGGGAGCAGGAGGAACCTTTCCGCATCGCGCAAGTGGAGCCGTTGCTGGCGAAGGAGGCTCCGCCCGAGGTGCTGCGTGAGTTGAAACTACAGGCCCTCGAACTCCTGCCACTGCCGACGGACGACAGTTGCGAGAGCATGCAAAAGCTGCGCAATGGGCTGGAACAGATGGATGAGGACGAAACGGTCTGCGACATCATCGCGTTCCACTTTTTGCGCCGGAAGTCAGCGCTCCGCGCCCTGCTCGTCGAAGTCTGCCCGGAACGCCGTTACAAGAGGTTGATCGCTGAACTGGAGAAGGCGCAGGACTGATGTTCACGCCTCATTCTTCACCGGATTCGTGAGCGTCCCGATTTTTTCGATCTCCACGCTCAACACATCGCCCTCCTGCGTCGGTTTTGGCGGTTGACATCTGCGCTCGGCAGATGTCGCTGGTCTTCCAGGATGAAGTAGATCGCGGTGAACATGCTGGAAGGTTAGAGCACGCAGCTTCCCCCCGCAAAAAAGCTTCACCGCCGGTTCCAGGCCACCAATTCGTCGTATTTGGCTCCGGTGCCGCCAAACAAGTCCAACGCGCTGCCCACCGTGCCGTCCACGCGGCCGTGGCTCAACTCGTCGATGCGTTTCAAATCATCGAGATGGCGAATCCCACCTGCGTAAGTCATCGGAATCGGCGAATGTTCGCCCAGGAAGCTCACCAGTGCTTCGTCGATGCCCTCACACTTGCCTTCGACATCCACCGCATGGATCAGAAACTCCGCGCAGTGCCCGGCGAGCCATTTCAGCGACTCTGGCGTCACATCCAGCGTCGTCAGCGTCTGCCAGCGGTTCATCGCCACCGTCCAGCCTTTCGCCGTGGCCTTGCAGCTCAGGTCGATCACGAGTTTTTCACGCCCGGTAGCCGCGACTATCTTTTCCAGCCGTGTTTCGCTGAAGGTGCCGTCCGTTTCAAACAGATAGCTCGTCACGATCACATGACTGGCCCCGGCATCGAGATACTCCGCCGCGTTGCAGGGCCGGATGCCTCCGCCGATCTGCAAACCGCCCGAAAAGGTGCTCGCCGCCGACTTCGCAGCTTCTTCGTTGCCCTTGCCAAGTAAAATGACGTGTCCGCCGGTCAGGCCATCGCGTTTGTACAATTCCGCATACCACGCCGCGTCGCGATCACTCACAAAGTTCGTCTTCAAGCCGGTCCCGTCATCGCGTAGCGATGAGCCGACGATCTGTTTCACGCGGCCATCGTGGAGGTCTATGCAGGGGCGGAATTGGGTCATGAGGTGATCGTGGAGTAGTCAAGAGAGTCAAGCCGTGGTCAAGAGGCCATGCGCCCACCCTCTGGACTCCTTGACGGCGCAGCCTTGACCTGTTGACCTTCTCTGCTTTCTTCCCCACGCTCATGACCTCCCCTGCCCTGGCTATGCTTCTCCTTTCCCTGCGACTTACGCAAGGGTAGGCGGCCCGCGTTTCCTCGTCATGCCTTCCTTGCCGTCACGTCACGGCAGTTTTTTTTATCCAGGCACCTTTCCGGTCCTTCTCCTCCTCGTTAACTTCGTTTTCTCATGTTCCAAAATCCGTCCGCCAAATACCAACGCTTCGACCCCGTTTCGTTGCCGAACCGCCGCTGGCCTTCCCAAACTCTTTCCAAAGCCCCCATCTGGTGCAGCGTCGATCTGCGCGATGGCAATCAGGCGCTCGCGGTGCCGATGAATGTCTCCCAGAAGCTCGACATGTTCGATGCGCTGGTGAAATGCGGCTTCAAAGAGATCGAAGTCGGCTTTCCCTCAGCCTCGAACACCGAGTTCAGCTTCAACCGCCGCCTCATCGAAGAAGGCCGTATTCCTGACGATGTCACCATCCAGTGCTTGGTGCAGGCGCGGGAGGACTTGATCGAAAAAACCGTCGAAAGCCTCATCGGGGCCAAAAAGGTCGTCATCCACATGTATAACTCCACCTCGCCAGCGCAGCGGAAGTATGTGTTTGGGAAGTCGAAGGAGGAAATCATCGCCGTAGCCGTCAAAGGAGCGCAGATGATCAAGGACCGCCTGCACCGCCTCACTGCAGGCGGCACGCAGGTCACGCTGCAATACTCGCCGGAGAGCTTCAGCGCCACGGAGGTGGAGTTCGCCAAGGAGATCAGCGAGGCCGTCATGGACGTGTGGCAGCCCACGCCGCAGCACAAGATGATCCTCAACCTGCCGGACACCGTCGAGGTCTGCATGCCAAAC
>JAJTDU010000140.1 GCA_021298725.1 Verrucomicrobiaceae bacterium
TTGTCGCGCAGGTATCCAGCCGTGAACTCACGCGCAAAGCGGCCGATGGAGATCACATCCTCTTCAGCGATCTTGAAATGACGGGCGAGGTTTTTCGCGCTCGCGTCTTTTTCATCTGCCGGGGCGCGTTTGACCCACAGCAGGCGGATGGACAGCTCACGCCCCTCGTGATTGACCTTGAATCTATCCCCGGAGGCAGGTTCGGCCGCGGCAAGACGAGCGTCGGAGATGTCCTCGAAGCCGTTGAGGCCACCGGCTGCGGTGGTGATGGCGCGTATGCCGGTGGGACCGGTTTTTTGGTCCGCAAGACGACTCATGCGGCGCGTCTCCACCTCCACCTGCCGTTTCAGCGCAGGCTGGCTGTCGGCGAGTTTCTCCAAGCCAGCCAGGTAACTGACAGCAGCGGCTTTACGGGCGGTCTCAAGAGCATCACGCAACTGGGCCGTCGCCTGCTGCAAGGCATCCGTCCCATTGATAGCAGGCGTGGTCGCGGGCAGGGCGGCGGAGCCTTCATCCGTGATGGGAACGAGGCGAAAATTTCGCAGGCGGATGGTATTCGCAGGATACCCGGCGGCGCTGGTGAAACGCAGCGTGACGGGGCTGCGGGTAAACGTCAGCGGCCCGACACGCACAGTGGCAAAGGTCGTCTCATCCGCGCTGCGCACGATCTCAAAACTGCGGCGATTTTCCAAAGAAGGGCCCAGGAGGCCGATCTCATTGAACTCAAACATGGCCGTCTGCTGCGGCTGAAATTTGGAGGAGGCGTAGATGCTGCCCGCGACCGGGGCATCGCTCATGTTGGCCTCGAATTCGAGGTGGTAGCGGCCAGGAACGAGGCGAAAGTTCAGCCACTCGGCACCGCTGCCGTTGGAGCGCCAGCCACTAAGCATCTCACCGGAAAACTGTGCAGAACCGGTCAGCCTAGCCTGCGCCAAAAGCAGCGGCGTGGCGAGACTGGAGGCCGTTCCGGTGTAGAGAGCTTTCAACTGCTCGCGGCGCTGACGGATCGCCCGCGCCTCCTCGTAGTCGCCCAAAGCGGCCACTTCCACCTCAGCTTTGGCAAGAGCGCGTTCATACTGCTCGGTGAGGAGCTGAGAATCACTCATGACTTGACGCAGAAGAGTCGAGCGCAGCGTGACGAGCGCCTGCGGCTCTGTAGGCGCGGCGGGTGCCGTCTGCGCATGCAGCCCCAAGCAGGCGCAGGCATGCAGGGCGGCGATCCAGGCGGGGAGGCAGCGGCTCATCATCTCGAAGCTGGCACGAGCTCCACCGCCAGCAGTTGCATGAGGTTGTTGGTGACGAGCGATTCCACAGCAAGCGTGAGCGTGCCGGAGCCGTCGCTGATTTTGAGCGTGCCCGTGTTCCGCTCTTCCGGGCCTTTCATGGTCGTCTCTATCTGCGCCGTCAGGCTGAAGCGTGATTCTTTGACAAGCAGAACGCCGCCCTGCGCCGCGCCGCAGCGGTAGCGCAGCATCAACTCATAGCCACCGGCGGGCAGCGCTGGCAGCTTCCAGGTCGCCGCCGCGCCGATCTTTGACCAGCCAGTGATGGCACCTCCTTCTTGCCGCAGATCCTTCAAGGTAGCAGCTTCAAGCGGGAGCTTGATGCGATCTGGGAGCAAGGCGGTTTTGAGCGCCTGCTCTCGGGATTGCAGCAAGAGCAGATCTTGGTCGAGCCGGGCCAGCTCTCCCTGAAGGCGCTTGCGCTCATCACGCGCGGTGATGGCGGCATCATAATCACGCGCGGCGGCGAACTGCTTTTCTAGCACAGCCAGGGTCGTGATCTGCTGTTTGACTGGTGCTAGGCTGGCTTCAATGAGACCACGCTCATAGCCGAGGCGCTGCAGAGTGATCTCTGAACTGGCCCCGGGATCATCCGCACGCATCTCCTCTGCTGGAGCCGGAAAAACAGGCCCCGCGAAAACGAACGCACAGGCGAGTATGAGGCCGGGTTTCACGCTGGGAGGAAGAGTGAGCTGAAAGTAGCAGGATGCTAGCCGCAGCCACCTGCGAAACAAGCGCGAAGTCAGACTGGGCACCTGGAGCTTGCCGCACTCAGATAAGCCGATGAACTGGCTTGTGATCAAAGCCGTCGGACAGGCCTCACTTTGCGCAGATGCTGGGTTGAAGAGCCTGCTGCCACAGTGAATGAAAGCAGCAAGTTAAATAAAAAAATGCGGAAAACGCATGCCGAGACGCGTGATGACAAAGACACAAGCCCGTCGATTTCCAGTTTTCATTTTTCGTTTTACTCCTTTCCGTCCAGCCACATGTCAGCCGCCGTCCATCTCGTCATTCCGTGCTACCACGAGAGCGGGCGCATCGCCCCCTTCCTCACAGAACTCTGCGCCGTGACCCAGACACTCGGCAGCGTGACGATCCGTGTTGTCGAAGACGGCTCTGACGCGGCTGAGGTGCGCCGCATGCGCGAAATCCTCTCCCCGCTGTGCCAGCAGCACCCACACCTGCTCGACCCACTCTTTCTGCCCGACAATTTGGGCAAAGGCGGTGCCGTTTACGCTGGCTGGACTGTGGAAACGAGCGCCGAATGGCTCGCCTTCGTGGATGCAGACGGCTCATGCTCCGCCGCCGAGGTGGCCCGGCTCATCCGGCTCGCGCGTGACCAACCCACGCCCAAGGCCGCCCTGTTTGCCTCGCGTCTGCATCAGTTTGGCGGTGAAGTTCGCCGCCAGTGGAAGCGGAAGCTCATCGGTCGCGTCTTCGGTCTGCTTGTCTCCACTTTACTGGACATCCGTGTCCATGACAGTCAGTGCGGCCTCAAACTCGTACCACGCGCAGATTACGAGCGCATCGCCCCAGACCTGCGCATCCACGGATTTGCGTTCGATGTGGAACTTCTCGCCGCGCTGCACGATGGCGGCTGCCCGGTGCAAGAAATCCCCATCGCCTGGCACGAGACCCCTGGCGGCCACGTTCATCTCATTCGCGACTCCTTCCGCATGGCACGCGATGTGTGGCGGGTGAGACAAAAACGAATGGCCCAGACCTGACTTCTCTTCCGCAATCCTCTGAAACACGAAAAGCCCTGTCAGGGTTTCGCTCCTCCTGCGCTCTTACCGGTCAAATCAGCCTTAAAAGCCTTCGTTTCGGCGGTAATGACTCCAGTCTCCAGACGTTTTTTTTCTCATGATGACATTCTCATTGCGTTGATTCTGCCCTCGCCGCTATCCTCACAGCCCATCAATCCAACCATGAAGCCCTCGCTCTTCCCCAACCGTCGTTCGTTCCTCCGTAACACCGCCGCCACCGCTGGCGGCATTTTCTTCCCCAACCTCATCCTTGGCCAGGAAGGTGGCGGCAAAAAACTTAACGTCGCCGGCATCGGTGGCGCAGGCGGCAAGGGCGCGTCTGACATCGGCATCGCTGCCAAGGGCGCGAACGTCGTCGCTATCTGTGACGTGGATCGCGACCGCCTGAAGAAGGCGCAGACGCAGTATCCTAGCGCGAAGATGTTCGAGAGCTTCCGTGAGATGTTTGAGACCATGGGCGACAAGATCGACCTCTGCACCGTCTCCACCCCCGACCACGCGCATTACCCTGCCGCGATGGAGGCCATCAAGCGTGGCAAGCACGTCTGCGTGCAAAAGCCACTGGTGAACCGTATCTGGGAGGCCAACGAGCTTCACGCAGCCGCCAAAAAGAAGGGCGTTAAGACGAACATGGGCAACCAGGGCCACACCGGCAAAGGCATCCGCTTCCTCAAGCAGTGGGTCAGCGAAGGCATCGTCGGCAACGTCAAAGAAATCCACGTCTGGACGAACCGCCCCATCTGGCCGCAGGGCAACGAGGCTAAGTCCAAATACACCCCCGGTGAGCTGCCTGCGAGTCTCAACTGGGAGTCCTGGCTGGCACAATGCCCATCCATCCCCTTCACCAATGGCCTGCACCCCTTCGCCTGGCGCGGTCATGCCGAATACGGTGCCGGTGCCATGGGCGACATGGGCTGCCACTTGCTCGACGGTCCCTTCTGGGCCTGCGGTCTCGGCGAACCCTACAAAATGGAAGCCGAGTGCGATGAACTCACCGACGTGAGCTGGCCGAGGTCCTCCCACGTCGTCTGCTACTTCAAGACCGAGAAATACGGCGAGATCAAACTCCACTGGTATGAAGGCAGCCGCAAACCTGAGCGTCCGGCAGAACTCGAAGCCGACCGCGATTGGAGCAAAATCAAAGGCGGCTTCATCCTGCGTGGCGATGCCGGTGTGATCCTCAACACCGACGACTACTGCGGCAGCCCACGCCTCATCCCAAGCACGAAGATGACCGAATTCCTCGGCGGCAAGTCGCCTGAGCTGAAGATCGAGCCGTGCATCGCCGAAGGTGAGCCGCAGCTCGAACTCGTCCGCGCCATCGAGCAGGACAAGATCTGCGGTAGCAACTTCGACTACTCCGTGCCGCTCACGAAGTTCTGTCTCCTCGGCAACCTCGCCATCGCCAACCCCGGCAAAGTCATCAACTGGGACAGCAGCAAGCAGGAATCCGACAACGCCGACGCCAACAAGCTCATGAAACGCGCCGCCGTCCGCGACGGCTGGGATTACAGCTCCGAGAAGGTTTAAATCGACGTGAAACAGGCTGCCAGCCTGTCCTTCAACGCCCGGCAGTTCACGCTGCCGGGCGTTTTTTATGTGGGCACCGCATAGGCCGTCATTCGTTTCAAGGTATTCTGTAACGAACGACTCTCCCAGGGTTTGTTCATCTCGTCATGCTCAGCCACTCTCCTCCCCCCTCCACGGCCCTGATGCTTCGCCTCGGGTTCCTTACCGTGGTGTCTGTCTCGCTCGCTGCCTCGTCGAAACTGCCACCCAGCGAGGTCAAAATCACCGAGGACGGCCAATATCGCCTCATTCAGGCCAATGGCATTCCCGATCACGCGCCCGGCCAGTTCCCCAACCGCAACAACCCCAACTCCATCTCAGCGCAGCACTACGACTACAAGGTACCGCTGAATCCAAAACTTGCGCCCCAGCCCGCGCCTTACCGCATGCAGCCCTTTGGCATCGCGGTAAATGGCGTCGTGTTCGATCCCTTCGCCGCCGAGTGGTGGAAGGGCGATCCCAACAGCGGCTGGCAATACGAACCGCACGGCGGCGCGATCAATCTCGGCCTGGATAGCAGCAACGCCCATGTGCAGCCGAACGGCGCTTATCACTACCACGGCATCCCGACTGGTCTCATCGACGCACTTAGCGGTGGCAAGCCGCAGGTCACACTCGTCGGCTGGGCGGCCGATGGTTTCCCCATCTATGGCCCCTGGGGCCACAGCGACCCGCAGGATGCCAGCAGCCCGCTGAAAAAACTCGTCTCCGGCCATGTCATCAAATCCGGCATGCGCCCTGCAGACTCACCCGGCGGTAAATACGACGGCTCTTTCGTGCAGGATTACGAATGGGTGGCAGGCACCGGCGATCTCGATGCCAGCAACGGACGCTTCGGCATCACGCCCGAGTTTCCGCAGGGCACTTATCACTATGTTCTCACCGAGCAGCATCCCTTCATCCCCCGCAAGTTTGTCGGCACGCCGGATGCCAGCTTTGAGCGCCGTGGCCCGCCGGGCGGCGGTTTCGGTCCGCCGCCAGGAGGTCGTGGCCGACGCGGCGGCCCCGGCATGCGTCCATCACGGCCACCAGGGTTTCCACCGCCTCCGTTTTAAGCACGCCGTCTCCACCCGCACCTCGGCACCACCACGAATGCCGAGCATCTTCGCCTCATCGACATTCAAATCGAGCGTCAGCTCCTCCGGCACCATTACTCCCCAACACCGCCCACTTGGTTGTTCGTGTCTCCGCATGCCAATGCGCACTGGTGTCACGTTCCGTCATCAAAATGAGCGTTCTCCGGCAGGCACTCGTCTAGACCGACAAAAGCGCTTCCCTTGCCACCCCAACAAGGCCTATTCTTCACCGAACCTTCCGCCTACTCCATGACCTCAACCAACTTTGACACCGCCCCGACCTGTAACCAAGAATGGGAAAAGCAGGGTCTGTTCTTCGAGTATGGCAGCGCGGCGAATCCGCGGATGCCGAAGATCGGCATCGACGTGTTTCTGCCAGCGCTGCACCAAATCGCCGAGACACAGATCATCTCGCTGGAGCTGTCACAAAAGCTCGAAACGAGTTACCCAGTCACCGGGCCCAGTCTCTTGGCGAACTTCATTCACATCGCCGCTGGTGAAGAACTGTCCACCGCCTGCCATGCCAGCAGCCAGGTCTTTTATGTCATCCGTGGCGCGGGTTTCAGCGTGATCGACGACAAAAAGCTGAGCTGGAAAACGGGCGATCTGTTTGCGCTGCCTGCCACCGGCAAGATCCGGCATCGGGCAAGCGAGGATAGCGCCTTTTATTGGGTGAACGACCAGCCGCTGATGGATTTCCTCGGTGCCAAGCCCACCAGCCCAAGGTTCCGTCCGCTCTACTTCTCGCGTGAACTGCTCACGAGTGAGCTGGAAAAGGTGAGGAAGGAAAACGAGGGCAAGGACAAGAACCGCAACGGCATCTTGCTGGCGAATCCCGACTGCCCGCAGACCAAGACGCTCACGCACACCATGTGGTCGCTCTACAATCTGCTGCCGGCAAAGAGCCAACAGAAGGCCCACCGGCACAACTCCATCGCCCTCGATTTCGCCGTGAAGGCCACCGACGGCGTCTATACCATGATCGGCCGCGATCTCGACAGCGATGGCAACATCATCAATCCCGTGCGTGCCAACTGGGTGGCCGGAGGTGCCTTTGTGACGCCTCCCGGCTGGTGGCACTCCCATCACAACGAAAGCGATGAGGACGCCATCGTCCTGCCCGTGCAAGATGCCGGCCTGCACACCTACATGCAGACGCTCGACATCCAGTTTGCGCACGGATATTGAGAAGGCCTTGGCGAAAGTTTGGGTCTAGAAAGGTGGGTGGATGAAAAATGAGCGAGCATGCGCTTAGGCTCGCAGCTGGGACACAAATAACGCTGATGGAAATGCATGCTGGGAATGCCCACATGCTTGGTCCCCCCAATCGACACATGCTTTTGTCCTGCCATCTCCAGAAAACTTTGTCCACCTTTCGTGGGTTCAAGGAACATCCCTTTGAATGTCCCGTGAATCCGACATCATTAAGCGTGCTGCTGCCGAGTTTATCCATGACCGGCACCGGCTCGGAGCGTTTGTGGGCGGGCT
>JAJTDU010000141.1:0-13224 GCA_021298725.1 Verrucomicrobiaceae bacterium
GGAAAATGGAGTCGGCATACTCCAACGCGATCTGGCCGGCCTCGGTGAGTATGAGCGCCTTGTGCTTCCGCTCAAACAGCGGCTGGCCGAGATTTTCCTCCAAACTGCGAAGCTGCACGCTGAGCGCTGATTGCGAGAGCTGCAGGTGCCGCGCCGCCTTCGTGAGGCTGCCCTCGTGGGCGATGGCGCGGAAGTAGCGGAGGTGGTGGTAGTTTAGAAAGGCCATGGCAGCATGCTTTTAGCAAAGCGAACGATTCTTGGCAAAACATGAATTGGAGAGAAGCGAGGCGAGAGATCTTTTCACAGAGCTTTCTTGGACTCAACAAGGCCTTTCAATGCATGCGATCGCGTCTAGTCTAGTCCACCATGAGCATCGGAACCAAGAACCGCCTAAACCTAATCGGAA
The DNA here is from genome assembly GCA_021298725.1 of Verrucomicrobiaceae bacterium. Taxonomy (GTDB): domain Bacteria; phylum Verrucomicrobiota; class Verrucomicrobiia; order Verrucomicrobiales; family Verrucomicrobiaceae; genus Prosthecobacter. The sequence continues at coordinate 407 of JAJTDU010000141.1, forward strand.
CGACCTGCAAAGCGCACCTGCGGGAGCAATTTGCCGGAGAGGGAGCTTTGGTGGAGGAGTTCATCGCCGAGTTCGAGGGCACGGGCAAGGATGCTGACCCAAACGCCTGGGCCAAGTTCACCGATGCGAAGCGTGACAACGCCGAAATGCTGCGGCGCGTGGACGCGGCGTTTGAAGCGTGGATGAATCCGTAGAACAGGCCTGACCCGCGCACACGTCTGCCCCGAGATCGCGTATTGGCAGTCACTGCCATGAAATCATTGGCCTTGTTTCTCTGTCTTGCCTCGCCGCTACTTGCTCAAGATTCGCTCAAGTCATCGCTGACCTTCCATGCATCGTTCGATGCGAGCATGAACGCCGACTTCAGCACGGGCGACAACAAGCTGACTGGCGGCGTCGCGAGTTTGAAGCGAAGCGAGTGGAGTTAATCCACACGCACGGCCGCGCAGACCATTTCTAAAACACGGCCCAGCGATGCCGCTCCCGTGCCTTCCTGGAAGGCGTTGCCGGGGATTGGCTGCCAGTCGTCGCGGTCGGTCTTGGGTTCCGGCTGCGGGATGCGGGTGAGTGTGGGATCATACTGGCCGGTCTTGCCGCCGAGTTTGTAGATCACGAGGTCCAGCGAGGGCACGACGTAGAGGCAGAAGCCTCCAGCGCCGCTTTTCCAGAAGGCATCCTTCGGCGCTCCGGCCACATGGCCGTCGGCGTTGTGCTCCCATTGCAGGCTGAAAGGTGTGTGCGGGTTGTAGGGGCTCCAAGTCTGGCATTTTTGGATGTAATCCGGCGGAACAAGCTGCTGGTCCTTCCATTGGCCGTTTTGAGCCAGGCAGTAGCCGAAGCGTGCGGCGTCGGTGGCATGCAGTGCCGTGCTGCCTGCGCCATTCGCATGCGGCATGACGAAATCGCCGCGATGCAGGCAGTAATCCCACGCGCCCCAGCCCTGCGGCTTGGCAAGTCGTTCGTGAATGAAGTCCTTCAACTCCATGCCGCTGACGTTGCGCAGCACGATGCTGGCGATGTGTGGGGAAGGGGAGGAGTACGAGTAACCCGCGCCGGGATCGCACCACAGCGGCACAGTGAGCGAGGATTGGTCGAGATCACGGATGTTCTGGCCGGGCACGGGCTTGAGCGGCTTCGGCTTGGGGTCGCCTTTGACATAGCCGGTGGGCGTTTGCCCTTCACCCCAGTAGCCACCGGTCATGCAGAGCAGTTGGCCGAGCGTGATGTTTGCTTTGCGCGGATCGTTGAGCGGGAGTGCCTGAGGCAGATATTTTTCAGTGAAGACCTTCGTGTCGAGACCAGCGGGAATCTTGTCTTTGAACTCATGCAGCATGATGCCGCAGGCGATGCTGCAAAAGCCCTTGCCGGTGGAAGCCATGTCAGGGTTCACAGTGCGACTGGCCCGGCCGAAGTAGCGCTCAAAGACCAACCAGCCCTTCCGCACGACCACCAGACCGCCATGCGCTGTGCTGCGCTCGGTGATGGTGTAGGCGGGTTCCAGTTTGCTCAGGTCCATCCCAGCCTGCTCGCGCATGGCCTTTTCGGTCTTCGCCTCACGCCAGCCGCCTGCGCTGTCGGGCGGCGGGAAGTAAGTGTCTGCGGCATGAAGTGCCGAAGCAGTAAAAATGAGAGCGGTGAGCAGTGGAGCAGTCATGGGAAGCGCACACCATGAATGGCCGACCGCGTTCGTGCGAGCCACAATTCGCGGCCGAAGCTTTTAGAAAATGCGACTGACCCCGAGCGTGAAACCCAGCGCGTCGAGGCCGGGATTGGGATGGGTAGCTCCGCATTCGAGAGATTTTGAAACATGGCGCTGGCACGCAAAGACCACGAATCCGTCAGGACTCGTGCTACCCCAAGTTGACCGTACCTAGGGCTTGAGTTCGGCCGGGGCGGAGGTTTGAGCGAAAGCACCGGTGCTGAGGATCAAGTAGGCGGAAAGTGGCGAATCATGGAATTGCCGCCAGACTGGAAAAACACTTTTTTTGTTATCGTGTTTGCGGCAAGCCTGCTCCCTGCCACGATGGCCTCCGCAAAACACTGAATCCAACCACTTTCTCCTCATGAGTTCTCCCCGCGTCCTCCTCACCACCACGTCATTCCAGGACACGCCCGGCATCCATCACGACATGCTGGCCAAGGCCGGATTCGAGATCGTTCGCGAGCGCGGACCGCTGCCAGAGAGCCGCATGCTTGAGCTGGCCGGCGACTTCGATGCCTATCTTTGCGGTGACGATGCCTTCACTCATGCCGTTATTCAGAAATCCCTGCCGCGCCTCAAGGTCATCTCGAAATACGGCATCGGCCTCGATAAGATCGACTTGAAGGCCGCAACCGATCTCAAGGTGCCTGTTCTCTTCACGCCGGGCGTCAACCACACCACCGTCGCCGAGCACACCTTTGCCCTTCTACTAGCCGTCGTGCGCAACCTCGTGGTTGAAGCCAATCACGTCGCTGCCGGTAACTGGACGCGCATCACCGGTAACGAACTTTGCGGCAAGACGCTCCTGCTTGTGGGCCTCGGCCGCATCTCCAAGGAAGTCGCCATCCGCGCCCGTGCCTTCGGCCTGCGCGTTCTCGTTTTCGCCAACTACTGGGAAGAAGATTTTGCACGCTGGTATGACGTGGAGCGCGTCGAAGATCTCGACGAGGGCCTCAAGCAGGCGGACTTCATCTCACTCCATACCAAGCTCACCGAAAAGACCAAGGGCCTGATCGACGCCCGCCGTATCGGCCTTCTCAAGCCTGGCGCTGTCATCGTCAACACCGGCCGCGGCGAACTCATCTCGCTCGTCCCGCTCGTCGAGGCCATCAAAGCTGGCCAGATCCGTTACGGCGCCGATGTGCTGGACCAGGAGCCACCACCCGCCGATCATCCGCTCCTCGGTCTCCCTGGCACCGTGCTCACACCGCACATCGGTAGCCGCACCCATGAAAGTGTTCAGCGTCAGGCCAGTTGCGCCGTGGAAAACCTCACTCGATTCCTGGCGGGCAAGGAGCCCATCGCTCGCGCCAACCCGTTCTGATTTTTACCGATTCTCCTTCAACCATCCTTCTCTCTTCAAACCATGAGCCTCACCATCAAACCCCGCGAATCCTGCGCCTTCGATCAAATCTCGCTTGGCGAAGTCATGCTCCGTCTCGATCCTGGCGAAGGCCGGATCCGCACTGCCCGTGAATTTAAAGCCTGGGAAGGCGGCGGTGAGTACAACACTTCTCGCGGCCTGAGAAAGTGCTTCGGCTACAAGACCGCCGTCGTCACCGCCTTCGTGGACAACGAAATCGGTCATTTGATCGAGGATTTCATCATGCAGGGCGGCGTTGCCACCGATTTCATCCAGTGGCGTGCCGATGACGGCATTGGCCGCACCGTGCGCAACGGCCTGAACTTCACCGAGCGCGGCTTTGGCATTCGTGGCGCGGTCGGCAACCCTGACCGCGGCAACACCGCCGCTTCACAGCTCAAGCCCGGCGACATCGACTGGGAGCACATCTTCGGCAAACTCGGCGTCCGCTGGTTCCACACCGGCGGCATCTTCGCCGCGCTCTCCGCCACGACTGCTGAACTCACCGTGGAAGCCGTGAAGGCCGCCAACAAGCATGGCACCATCGTCAGCTATGATTTGAATTATCGCCCCTCGCTTTGGAAGACCATCGGCGGCCTGCAGAAGGCCCAGGAGGTGAATCGTGAGATCGCGAAGTATGTCGATGTCATGATCGGCAACGAAGAAGATTTCACCGCCTCGCTTGGCTTTGAGGTCGAAGGCGTGGACCACAACATCTCCAACATCGAACTCGACGCCTTCAAGGCCATGATCGAGACAGCGGTGAAGGAATTCTCGAACTTCAAGGTCGCCGCCACCACGCTGCGCGGCGTGAAGACTGCTACCGTCAACGACTGGTCCGCCATCCTCTGGCACGACGGGAAATTCCACGAGAGCCGCAAATATCCTGACCTCGAAATCCTCGACCGCGTCGGCGGCGGCGACAGCTTCGCCTCCGGCGTGCAGTTCGGCTTCATGGAGTTCAACGACGCCCAGAAGGCCGTCGAATACGGGGCCGCTCACGGGGCACTCGCCTCCACCACTCCCGGCGATACCTCGATGGCGACCCGCAAGGAAGTCGAAAAGACGATCGGCGGCGGCGGTGCGCGTGTGGTGCGCTAACGAATGACGAAACCAGAATGACGAAAAACCATTCTTCGTCCTGAAGCTCGTCACTCTGCCTGATTCATTCCACCTTCGTCCTTTCCCTCCATGGCCTCCTCTGACCTCACGCCTTCCCACGTTTACGAGCAGCCGTTCCCGGCCTTCGACATCAACTCGATCGAAACGCCCGCCTATGTGGTGGATGTTTCGTTGTTGCGCAAAAACATGGAGAAACTCAGCCGCGTGCAGAGCGAATCTGGCGCGAAGGTGCTGCTGGCCTTGAAAGGCTTCTCCATGTTCAGCGTGTTTCCGATCATGCGCGAGTCTTTGAGCGGCTGCTGTGCTAGCGGCTTGAATGAGGCGCTGCTGGCGCAGGAGTTTGGCAAGGAAGTGCATGTCTATGCGCCTGCGTTCAAAGAGGCGGAGATGCGGCAGATCATTCCCATCGCCCATCACCTCAGTTTCAACTCGCTGGCCCAGTTTCGGAAGTTTAAGCCGATGCTCGATGCCGCGAAGGCAGTGGGGCATGCCCCAAGTCCCGGCATTCGCGTGAATCCTGAGCACTCTGAGGTCGAAGTCTCGCTCTACGACCCTTGCTCGTCCGGTTGCCGTCTCGGTATTCGCGCTGAAGCGTTGGAGGGTGAGGATCTGACCGGTGTCGAAGGCTTGCACTTTCATGCACTCTGTGAGCAGGACTCCGACGTGCTCGAACGCACCGTGGCGGCCGTCGAAGCGCGGTTTCCCCGTCTGCTGGAGCAGGTGCAGTGGGTGAACATGGGCGGCGGACATCACATCACCCGCAAAGATTACGACGTTGCACGCCTCATCCGCGTCCTGCGCACCTTCCGTGAGAGGTGGGGCAAGGAAGTCTATATCGAGCCGGGTGAAGCCGCCGGTCTGAACACCGGCTATCTTGTCGCCGAGGTACAAGATATCGTGGCATCAGAAACTCCCACCGCCATCCTCGACCTCTCCGCCACGGCGCACATGCCGGACTGCCTGGAAATGCCGTATCGTCCGCGCATTTTCGGCGCGGGTTTACCAGGCGAGTTCCCGCACGAATACAAGATGGGCGGTATGAGTTGCCTTGCGGGCGATGTGCTGGCGGGCTTTTCGTTCCCTGAGCCGCTCCAGGTGGGACAACGGCTCGTGTTTGCTGACATGGCTCATTACACCATGGTCAAAACGACGACCTTCAACGGCGTGCCGCATCCAGACATCGCCATCTACGATCCTGCGACCAAGGACTACCGGGTGGTGCGGCGCTTCGGTTACGCGGACTTCAAGAACAAGCTGTCCTAGCGAGCCTCAGCGGCCATTTTCTCGATCCATTTGCCCAAATCCGGCGGGCGGAAGGATTCCATGGCCGCGAGGAGTTGGTTTGGGTCGTTTTCGACGAGCACGCACCTGGCGTGTTCGGGTTTGAGAAAGCCGCTGCGGCTCATGTGGTCGATGAACTCGATCAAGCCGTCGAAAAAGCCGCCGACATTGAGCAGGCCGACCGGTTTGTCATGAAACGAGAGCTGCAGCCAAGTCAGCGTCTCAAATAACTCGTCCAGAGTCCGCTCAGATCGACCATCATCTGCTTGCGCTCGTGCATGCTGGTCACGACATGCAGTTCCGTGACGCCGCCATGGCCGAGTTCTTTTTCCATCAGCGACTTGGGGATGACACCGATCACCTCACCGTTCTGTGAGAGTGCTCCATCCGCCACAGCGCCCATCAGACCCACATTGCCGCCGCCATAAACGAGTCCGATGCCACTGCGGGCCAGGAACGCGCCCAAATCATGCGCAGCAGCACGATGCGCGGGATCGTTTCCAGCATTGGAACCGCAATAGACACAGATTCGGCGCAGCTTGCTCATGAGTGAAAGGGTTGCGAGGCAAACCTATCTGTAGCCTTAAGCTTCCAGAAAGCGTCTGCTGTCGCCCTTCCGCTTGTCACGGCTCGTCGATGTGCGCCACTTTTTTGAGCCATTTGGGGCGGAATTTTGAAGGTTTCGATCTTGTGGCCGGTTTTTTTGAGGAAGTCCGCCTACCTCGTTCTCTGGGTGATGTTGGTCTTGATGGGCCTTGTCTCGGTGTCCTGCCGGCGATCATCGCGAGGCTGTTTTTTTAGATCGTTGTTTGAAAGGTTTTTGGGCCTGAAAAAAGACTGCGTTTAGAGGCAAAATTCCCTTTGCTCGCCCCCCCAACTCGCTAGTCTTTGAGGGTCATCATCGAGCACGTTTCCGGTAGCGGTTTTTTGGACGGATTCAGTCGATGGTTAGCCCTTCAAATCCTATGTCAGAACAGTCTCCTGAGCAGAACGCTGCTTTCAATACCGGTGTGGCCGAAAACCAGGCTTACGGTGCCGATCAAATTCAAAAACTCGAAGGCCTCGAAGCCGTCCGCCTCCGTCCAGGCATGTACATCGGCGACCCCGATGAGCGCGGCCTGCACCACTGCGTTTTTGAAGTGGTGGACAATTCCATCGATGAGCATCTCGCCGGTCATTGCAAAAACGTCTGGATCACCATCCACACGGACGGCTCCATTACGATTCAGGACGATGGACGCGGCATTCCGGTGGAAATGCACAAGGTGGCGAAGATTCCGACCGTGGAACTCGTGCTCACCAGCCTGCATGCGGGCGGCAAGTTTGGCGATGGCGCGTATGAATTCTCCGGCGGCCTCCACGGCGTCGGCGCAAAGTGTACGAACGCGCTTTCCGACTGGTTCAAGTGTGAGGTCTTCCGCGATGGCAAAATCCACGCCATTGGCTTTGAGCGCGGGAAAACCACGGAGCCACTGACTGTTCTTGGCGATCTCGATGATCCGAAGACCACCGGCACGAAGATTTCCTTCTTCCCTGATGCCTCGATTTTCACCGTCACCACGACTTACAACTTTGACCGGCTGCTCGTTCGCCTGCGCGAACTGGCTTTCCTCAATCCCGGCATCCGCATCACGCTCACCGATGAGCGTAGCGATCCGCAGCGCCAGGAGGCGCTCATCTATGCGGAAGGTGTGAAGCAGTTCGTGCGTGAGATGGGGGCTGACAAGGACAAGATCCATCCTGAGCCTGTCGCGCTGGCCGGCCGCCGTGAGGTGCCCATCGACGACAAGAAGAAGTTCATTCTCGTCGATTGCGTGTTGCAGTGGAACAAGGGCCTCAATGAGCAGACGCTTTGCTTTGCCAACGCCATCCCGAATCCCGACGGCGGCACACACTACAGCGGCCTCAAAACGGCGCTCACCAAGTCAGTGAAGCAGTACATCAGCGCCAATCCCAAGGCGTTCAAAGACAAGCTGCCCGACATCGAGGGCGACGACTGCCGCGAAGGCATGATCTGCGTCTTGAGCGTTAAATTGACCAATCCACGCTTCAACTCGCAGACGAAGGTGAAGCTGGTCAATGGCGAAGTCGAAGGCGTGGTGAACTCCATCGTCTATGAAGGTCTGCTGCGCTTCTTTGACGAAAATCCCGACACCGCCATCGAGATCATCAAGAACATCATCATCGCCGCCAAATCGCGAGAAGCGGCCCGCAAGGCCCGTGAGGCCATCCGCAAAGACGCGATGAGCAGTGGTGGATTGCCCGGCAAGCTGGCTGACTGTTCCGAGCGCGATCCGGCGAAGACTGAGCTGTTCATTGTCGAAGGTGACTCCGCCGGTGGCTCCGCCAAGATGGGCCGCAATCGCCACAATCAGGCCATTTTGCCGCTCCGAGGTAAACTCATCAATACCGAGAAGGCCCGCCTCGAAAAAGTTCTCCAGAACAAGGAAGTGCAGACCATGATCACCGCCATCGGCACCGGCATCGGTGGCGACAGCGAGGTGGAAGGCTCCTTCAACATCGAGAAGCTCCGCTATCACAAGATCGTCATCATGACCGATGCCGACGTCGATGGTAGCCACATCCGCACCTTGCTGCTGACCTTCTTCTTCCGCCAGATGCCGGAACTCATGAAAGGCGGCCACATCTATGTCGCCCAGCCGCCGCTTTACCAAGTCACGCGTAAAAAGCGCGAGGAGTACGTGCAGAGTGACGCCGAAATGGACGCTATCCTGCTCGAACTTGGTTCTGGCGAGATCAGCCTGCGTAACATCGCCGACGGCAGCAAGCTTGCAGCCGACCGGCTCAAGGCCATCCTCGATCTTCTTGTTCCTGTGGCCAAATTTGCCGACATCGTGCGTCGGCACGGCGGCGACTTCGAGCACTACCTCCAGGCGCGTGACGAAGCCACCGGCAACCTGCCGCATCACATCGTCGTCATTCGTGAGGGCAATGAAGTCAGCCTCCACTACTTCGTTGCCAACGAGCAGCTTGCGGCCTTTGCCCGCGAAAACAACGATCTGCATCTCTTTGGCAATCCCGCCGCTGATGCCAATGGCGTCGCCGCTCCTAAAGCTCACCGACGTGCCCGCCTCATTGAGATTCACGAAGCGCATGGCATGAAGAAGCGCTTCCAGCAGCTCGATGAGTTGGGTTTGCACGTCGATCACTTCAGCAGCCAGGATAAGCCTCTCTTTGAAGTCATCGAAGGCGATGGCGAGAACGCCAAGGTTCATCCCGTCTTCAGCATCCCTGGCATCCTCGACAAGGTGATGGAAATCGGCAAACGCGGCATGGAGATCAAGCGCTTCAAAGGTCTGGGTGAAATGAACGCCAAGCAGCTCTTCGAGACCACCATGGACCCGAATAAGCGCACGCTGCTTCAGGTGAAGCTCGACGAAACCAATTCCCACGAAGCCGAACGCATGTTCACCATCCTTATGGGTGACGTGGTCGAGCCAAGAAAGCACTTCATCGAAGAAAACGCCCTCAACGTGCGGAATCTGGATGTTTGAGAACAGGAAGTTTTGCCAGCCATGATCGCTTCTACGTCAGTTGCCTCACCAAACGTGCGCTCCGAGAAAGAGCGGCATGTTCGTGAGTTCGCACAGCGGAAGCGGCAGCAGGCGCTCGATTTGGCTGATTACGTCGAACGCCATCCTGAGTCTCTCCAAACCGCCGCCGAGCATGTGGACCGATTTCTCGCCAGCCCGGCGCATGTGCGCATCCACTGGGTGTTGAACCAATGGCGCTCCGTTCTGAGTTCTGCCAGTTCGCTTCAAGTCGCCGACATACTTCGCGGCGACTCTCCTGACACCGAAAGCCTTCGAGACAGCCCGCCTTACTTTGGCCCGCGAGATCGCTAAACACCATGTCCGCCCCTAGCTTACTTGGACTTGAAGAATTTCGCGCTGCCGTTCGGGCCGCGGCGGAAGTCTATGGTCAGCGTGAGTTTGTCGTCGTTGGACGCGGCTCACTTTCCGCTTCCTTGCCGGAATCTGCCGCTCTCCTCAGAATGACCGAGGACATCGATCTTTATCCGACTGGCGAGGGGCTGGACTACGATGTCCTCGCCGGACTTGATCCCGAGTTGGGCGTGCAGTCCGACTTTTTTGCCAAGCATGGCTTCTATGTTCAACGCGTCGGCGACTGGACGGTGATGTATCAGCCTGAAGGTTGGGAAGAACGTGCGATTCGTCTCGAAGTCGATGGCATCAAGACCATCGTTCTCCACCCGATTGACCTCGCCTACAACAAACTGGAGGCTGGTCGCGACAAAGACATCGAGTTCATCGCCGAAGCGCTGCGCTGCGGCGTCTATCAACTCGAAGCCCTCGAAGATTTTATCCGCCAAGGCACAAGGGAGGACTGGAAGCTCGAAACGCTGCTGACCAACCTCAAAAAAGCACAGGCTCTCGTTTCAACTTCTCCCCGCTCTTAGCTCTCCGTTTTCTCCCCATGCAAGACCCCAACATCCGCCCCATCTCTGTCGCTGAAGAAGTGAAGAACTCCTTCCTCGACTACTCGATGTCCGTCATCATCGCCCGTGCGCTGCCGGATGTCCGGGATGGTTTGAAGCCTTCCCAACGCCGCATTCTTTATGCGATGCATGAGCTGTCGCTCTATCCGCCGAAAAAGCACATGAAGTGCGCGAAGATCTGCGGTGACACCTCGGGTAACTACCATCCCCACGGTGAGGCGGTCATTTACCCGACGCTGGTTCACATGGGCCAGCCCTGGGCCATTCGTGAGCCTTTAATCGACCCGCAGGGGAACTTCGGCTCGGTGGAAGGTGACCCTCCGGCTGCCATGCGTTATACGGAAGCCCGCATGACGCATCTCGGCGGCACTTTGATGTCGGACATGGAGAAGGAGACGGTCGATTTCGTCCCGAACTACGATGAACGTCTCACCGAGCCGACCGTGTTCCCGGCGGCCTTCCCAAATCTCATCGTCAATGGCGGCACCGGCATCGCCGTCGGCATGGCGACGAACATGCCGCCGCACAACCTCGGCGAAGTCGTCGATGCGGTGTGTGCGCAGATCGACAATCCGCAGATCACTTGCAGCGAGCTTCAGGCGCACATCAAAGGCCCCGACTTTCCCACGGGCTGCGTCATCCTCGGCACCAACGGCATCCGTGAATACATGGAAACCGGCCACGGCAGCGTCCGCACCCGCGGTAAGGCGGAGATCGTTGAAAATGGCAACCGCGAGCAGATCATCATCACCGAGATCCCGTTCAACGTGAACCGCGCCGAGCTGGTGAAGCGCATCGCTGAACTCGCGAATGAGAAAATCATCACCGAAATCAGCGGCGTGCGCGATGAGTCGGATGAAAACACCCGCGTGGTGATCGACCTCAAGCGCGACGCCCGAGGTCAGGTCGTGCTGAACAATCTCTACAAGCACACCGCGCTGGAATCGAGCTTCTCGATCCACATGCTGGCTATCGACGGCGGCAAACCGCGCGTCTTGAGCATGAAGGACGCCATCGCCTGCTACATTGAGCATCGCCGCGAGGTCATCATCCGCCGCACGCGCTTCCTGCTGAAGCAGGCCGAGATCAAAGCCGAAAAACTCGAAGCGCAGCTCCTCGCGCTTGGTCATCTCGACGATTTCATCAAGATCATCCGCGATAGCAAAAACCGCGACGAAGCGCGTGAGCGCCTCAAGGCTTACAACTTCGCCGTCAGCACTGCCGAGCAGCTCGGCATCATGATTCGTGCTCAGGCGAGCATCGTGGGCGACAAATACATCTTCACCGACAAGCAGGTCGAGGACATCCTTGAACTCCGCCTCTACCAGCTCGTCGGACTCGAGCGCGATAAGATCAAGGCCGATTACGACGACGTTTTGGTCAACATTCGCGATTTCATGGACATCCTGGCCCGTGAGGTTCGCGTGCTCCAGATCATCAAGGACGAGCTCCAGGCCATTCGTCTCAAGCACGCCACGCCGCGTCTCACACGCATTGAGGCTGCCGAGGGCGAGATCGAAAACATCGACCTTATCCCGAACGATCCGACTGTTGTGACCATGACGCACATGGGCAGCATCAAGCGCACCTCCACGGCTGAGTACCGCCTGCAAAATCGAGGCGGTAAAGGTCTCAAGGGCATGGAAGCGCGGGAGGCACAAAGCGATGACGGGGCCAGCGACTTTGTGGAGCACCTCTTCAGTGCTCATTTGCATGACTTCCTGCTGTTCTTCACCAACACGGGCCGCATGTATGTCGAGCGTGTGCATCAGATCCCCGAAGCTCCGCGCACGGGCAAGGGACGTAGCATCAAGAACATGCTCAATCTGCGCTCCGAGGAGAAAATCGCAGCCGTGCTCATTCTTGAGGCTCAGGGGCAGGAGGACGAGGCCATGTGGGCGGCAGACAAGTATGTTCTCTTCGCCACCAAGGACGGCACGGTGAAGAAAACGGCGCTCGAAGAGTTCAAAAATTACCGCAAGGATGGCATCATCGCCATCAAGCTCGATGAAGGCAACGACCTCGTCGATGTCGTGCTGACTGACGGCAACAAAGAGATCTGCCTTGTCACCCACGAAGGCATGTGCGCTCGCTTCCATGAGACGGGCGATGATCCTGAGTCCCCGAACCTGCGCCCGATCGGCCGCAACACCGCTGGTGTGCGTGGCATCACGCTCGATGACGGCGACTTCATCGTGAGCTGCATCACCAACGAAGCCGACACCATGGTGCTCGTGGTGAGTGAAAACGGTCTCGGCAAGCGCACCGCCTTTGATGAATATCGCCTCCTCACGAATCGCGGCGGCAAAGGGGTCACCACGATGAACGTGACTGAGAAGACTGGCAAAGTCGTCGCCGCCAAGGCCGTGCATGACAAAGACGAGCTGATGCTCATGACCACCAAGGGCCAGAGTGTGCGCATCCGTGTCTGCGACATCCGCGAAACGGGCCGCAACGCTCAGGGCGTGAAGCTCATGGGCCTCAGGGACGGTGAAACCATCCAGGACGTCGCCACCGTGGTGGCCGATGATGCCGAGCCGGTGATTGAATCCGCTGGAGGCACCGAGCCAGAGGCTGAAGCGCCTGTGCTCACCGAAACTGACACGGAAGCCGCTCCAGAAGCGCCGGCTGCCTCATAGCGCTGCCGTCATTTCGCCACGCGAGAAATCGGCTACATCCATCTGCACGCGGGCTTTTCCGCCTGCTTGCAGGTGGAACTTCTCCACTTTTTTGGAGATGAAACCAAAGATGATTTTGCCGTTGGGCAGAGCGGCGTGGCAGGTCAGTGGACTGATCACCTCGCGGATCGTGACGACGGTTTCGATTTTTTCGGGGATTTCCATCATGGTTTCACGGGAATGGCCTTGCGC
>JAJTDU010000141.1:13336-16275 GCA_021298725.1 Verrucomicrobiaceae bacterium
CTCGCGTCCTCGGGCAGGGATTCACCGGCGGAGCGGCGGATGTAGGCGTCGAGCTCAGGATTGGTATTGGCGACGAGGGCGGCCTCGTTGAAACGAGCACGGGGCTGGTCGGTGATGGTGCTTTTGACTGTTTTGCTGGTGCCAGCCTCAAAGACTTGCCGCTTGATGCTCGTGGGTAGATCCACCACGAAATCTGGCTTCAGCCCTTTTTTGAAGACGGAGCTGTCATCGGCCAGTAGCACCTCGGCACGGGCAAAACGCAGTGACCATTCCGCATCCACCGCCACGGTCTCATAGCGCACTGCGCCGCCACGAGTGGGACTGCCAATCAAGAGCGCCTGCTTCCGCTGCCGCAATACAGCGGCGATGGTCTCGCCGAGGTTATTGGTCTCATCATCGACGAGGATGAGCAAGGAACCTGCCCATAGTGGCTCCCGTCGATTCGTTTCGGTCTCAGAGGTGGATTGATCCATTTGCTTCATCTTGAACAGCACCTCGCCCTTGGGCAAAAACAGGCTGAGCAAGTCGGCCGCGTCATCAAAGTCACCGGGCGGGGCAGGGGAGCGCAGGTCGAGGATGAGATGCGTGGCCTTGGCGGCGATGAATTTGGCCAGCTGCTGCTCGATCTCCTTGATTTCACGTTCCGTAAAGGCTTGCGGCCGCAGGTAGCCGATCTGTGGCGTGATCAGCTCTGCCCGCACGCCTTGCTGCGCTACGGGTACGGATTCGAGCTTCTGAGGGATGAGTTCCGCACCGAAATCGAGCCGTTCGAGCAGTCCGGCCAGCGCGGCGCGGTTCAGTTCGTCAAAGGTGAGGTCGCTGCTGCGGATGTATTCCTTTTGCAGGATCCGAAACGCCGTTTGAATGCCCGCTTGGCTGATGTCCTTCGATTCTGGGCCGCTGGCGGCGAATAAGGAGGGCGCGAGGGCCAGGATGAATGCGAATCGTCTCATGCGCCGGTCTGTTGAAGATGGTTGAGTGCATGCACGATGCCCGCCCCGCTGCTCTGCCACGCAAAATGCTGCGCGATGGCCCGGCTGACGAAGTGCTTCGCCTGCACCACCGCCGCGTGTAAATCCAGGCCATGCGCAAGCCCGGTGGCGATTGCTGCCGAAAAGGTGCAGCCCGTTCCATGCGTGTGAACGCCCGCGGTGCGTGGCGCGGTGTGCCAGGTGAGAGAATCAGCGTGGCAGAGCACGTCCGCCGCTTCTCCTTTGAGATGCCCCCCTTTGACCAGCACCGCAGTGCCAAAGCGGGCGCTTAAATCGCGGGCGCAGGCTTCCATGTCCGCAAGACTCGTCACTTCGCGATCCCATAGCACGCGGGCCTCGTCCATGTTCGGCGTGATCAGCGTGGCCAGCGGCAGCAGCTCGTCGATCAGCGTGCGCACGGCCTCGTCTTCGAGCAGACGTCCGCCGCTGGTGGCCACCATGACTGGATCGACCACGAGCGGGATGCGGCCCTGGGCGAGTGGTTTCCACGTCTTGACCACCGAGAGCACCTGCTCGCGCCCGCCGAGCATGCCGGTCTTTGCCGCAGCGATGGGAAAGCCGCCAAACAGGACACGTATCTGGTCTGCGATGAATTCGGCGTCCAAAAGCCGCACTTGGGACACGATGCCGGGCGTTTCGGACACCACGCTGGTCAGTGCGTTCAGGCCATAGCCGCCGCGGGCCGAGAACCTGCGATGGTGAGAACGATCGGGGGAGTGGGCATGGTTTTAAAGGGGTCGATGGTAGGAGCCGGGCGCGTTTTTGCAAACCCCGGCTTGTGGCAAACCGCGCATGAACTAATCTCCGCCATGCAATTTGATACCCTGCTAGGACTAACCGTCACGGTGGACAGCATCGCCTACGATCCCACGAGGCCTGCTCCGCCGGACCGGCCGCACCCCTTTGTGTACCATCTCTCCATTCACAACGCTTCGGAGGACACCGTGCGCATCTTTGGCCGAAAATGGATCGTGAAGGACACGGACGGAGACACCATGGTGGTCGAGGGGGATGGTGTGGTCGGCCAGTTCCCGAATCTCTCGCCGGGTGAGACCTTCAGCTACAATTCCTACCACGTCATCAAGTCGGAGAGCACTGCCACCGGCTCCTTCTTTGGCACCACGCCGGATGGCCGCCGCGTCTGCACCCGCATTCCTGCCTTTGACATGCAGCCGCCGCTGGTGGCGTGAGGTTTCCCTTTTACCGCCACCACGCGGGCAGGTCGTTCATCGTCTCCTTGAGAATGCCACGGACCGCCATCCTTTCGGCGGGGGCGAGGTGCGCGTGCTGCGCGTCTGGCTGATCACGCAGGTAGAGCGCCATGTGATAATAAATGCGCTCCTTCAGCTCCTTCGGTGCCTGTTTCCAGGTGTCGGTGTAGAGCATGTAGCTGCAGCGGTGCTTGAACATGCGCGTCTTCATGTCGAAATCCTTCAATGACAGCCCCGCCACGGTGACCTTGCGGTCGCGGAGGAAATCCTGCGCGTAAGCCGGATCCCCCGTGATCCCCCGGCTCGGAAACTTCGCTTCGTCGGCAAACATGATGTAACGCGCCATCTCTTGGGCGCGCTCTTCGATCTCCGCTTTCGCCGCAGCGCCCAGCAGCCCCCGGTTCTCGTGCTTGAGCTGCCGCAGGGTATAAATCGCGTAAACCAGCCGGTTTTCGAAGCCGATCTGGTGCTCGTGGATGAGGTGCGGCAGGATGTCGCTGGTGGGCAGCAGGTGCAGGCCGAGGTCGGAGAACTGACCGGGCGGCACGGGGGTCTTCTCGATCTTCCGGTTCTGCGCCAGACCCATCACGTTTGCCTTGTGGCTGGAGAGATGGTGGTCGCCCGTGAGGTGCCAGCCGCCGAAGCGGTCCTCCAGCGGGATCTGATGCCCCTGCACATCCCGGCGATAAGTTTCCAGACTGGAACCGGCCTGGGAGACCAGCAGCGACTCAGCGAT
>JAJTDU010000142.1 GCA_021298725.1 Verrucomicrobiaceae bacterium
TTTCTTGGGTTCCTCTTCCTCCTCGATTACTTCTTCCTGGTCCGCGTCGGGAATGTCGTGGTCGGGACTGATCTCGCGGTAGGCAGGGCGGTTCAGTCGCGAATGAGTGACGGGGCGCATGCCGCTGACGAGCTCGCCCACGGTGTGGCTGCAGCCGGTGTCTTCATCCACGCACATCTCACCGCGGGCGATTGAACCTCGCGCGACGAGCGTGTAGAGGTCTTCTTTCGACAGCGGATCGCCAAAGGCCGGATGGTTTTGCAGCGTGTAGCGGGCGGACATGATGACGGGCGAATACGGCATGGAAGCACAGGCTGGCAGCCTGTGTCACGCAGGATCACTCTGCATCGGGCGCGGGCGGGAGCAAATCCTCGCGTTTCATTAAATCCGCCACCTTCAGCAGCAGCAGCTCGCCCTTGGGGGTGCGGAGGATTTCGCCGAGGAAGGCGGTGAGGCGGTCCATTTCAGCGACGGCGGAGTGAACCATGCTGGCGAGGATGCGTGTGTCGTGCCGGTGGGGCGGAAAGACGTTGGTGATGCGGAACATCACCTGGCCCCCGTCCCACTCGAGTTCGAAGTTGCCGAGGTTCAGCTCCTTGTTTACGCGCATGAGCAGCTCGCACACGGGCAGCCGGTGGGTGGAGGGGACCTGAAGCGTGGCATTGGCCACGACGCTGACGATGTGCTTGTCACCGAAGACCTGCATGTGCAGCGGGATCTTTGTGTGGTGCGCCTCAAAGTCGCATTCGATGACGTGGTGGTCCGGGATTTCGCGGTAATGCCAGCCCATTTCCTTGAAGGTGCTGAGGGCGGTGGCGTAGAGGGCAGACATCAGGTGATCTGAAATTCGAGATCAAGAGGTGGTCGGGGCGGCCAGATTCGAACTGACGACTTCTTGCTCCCAAAGCAAGCGCTCTACCAGGCTGAGCTACGCCCCGTTATCATTCCCGCCGCTCTGTGAAGAACGAGGGACCGCGATATTGGCGCTGTTTGGGAACGAAGCAAGGGGAAAGCTCGATAGATTCGTGAGACGTGAATAGTAGCAAGCAGCCTGGAGGAATTGGGAATGGAGGAATGATGGAGTGGAAAATGGGATGAACTGGCTGTGGCAGGTGGTGCCGGGCCATGCCACCTTTTCCAGTTCCGCCCTTCTTAGTTACTCCCTTATGAACCTGCGCTCAGCGTCACAGTCCCGCTGAAGTTGCCGAGGAACTGTCAGAACCAGTGCAATGTCGGGTGAGTTTCGACACGCGAAGACTAGACGCCCTGGGTCATGATGTGCGGTTCGTCCTCAGTTCAGGCGGCTATCTGCCGCGATAAACACCGAGGCCGTTCCATGCGTATCGATCCCAATCCATGACACAAGCAGGCTTATCGGAACACGATGGAGTGATCACTGAAACGCCTTTTCCAGTGCTTCCACATTGGCCTTCATCACGCTCATGAAGTCTCCGCTTTCAGGCACGTTGCCGCAGGGATCAAAGACCACGCTTTTGAGGCCGACGGACTCCAGCTTTTCGATGCTCTCTTGGGCTGGGGTGCCCTCCCAGATCATCCAGCGGGCACGATGGCCGGAGAGGATGCCATTCAGATCGGCCATGGCTTTGTCATCCGGCACGTTTTCAGGCTCCCAGAGGAGGGCCTTCAAGCTCATGCCGTAGCGGCGGGCGAGGTAATGATACACGGGATGGGAGGCGACAAGTGGCTGATTGACCAAGCGGCGGCTGAGGACGCTCATGCGGTCATCGAGTGTGTTCAGTTCGTCCTGAAGATTGTCGTAGCTCGTCTCCATGGCTTGCTTGGCTGCGGGCACTAGGCGGATGAGTGCGTCGCGCACGGTTTTGGCCTGCAGGGAGGCCTGCTTGAAGTCAATCCAGGTGGTGAAGGCGGTGCCGCTGTGGCTGTGCTCACCGCCAGGACCATGGCTGTGCGTGCTGGTTTCGTTTACTTGGATCAAGCTGGCTTTGAACGAAGCAGAGGTATCGACGGCCTTGGATTCCGGCAGCGTGATTTTGTCTGCCCACTTGGAGTAGGTGGCTCCGTTCATGAGAATGAGGTCCGCGCCTTGAAAAGCAGCGATGGCGGTCTCGTCCGGATGCCAGAAGGCAGGATCTTCATCTTTCGGGGCGAGGAAGCGCACTTCGACGGCATCACCCGCGATGCGTTGGGCAAAGTATTGCAGCGGGTAATTGGCCACCAGCACCTGCGGTTGGTTGGATTTCGCGGCGGGTGCGGTCACCGCTGTGGGAGCGTCGGAAGGCGCGGTGGCCCCCGGCTGTTCAGCAGGTTTGCAGGCGGCGATTAGGAAGGTTAGGCAGGAAAGCAAAAGGCGGATTTTCATGGGTGGGTGGATTGCAGACTGAATTGAGCTGGATGTAAACGATAAAATGTCGTGTGAGGCTCACGCGTCGAGTCTGAACTCGCCTCGCTGCAAGAGTTGGCGCAACGCGTGGCGATAAGGCGTTGGCATGGGAGTGGATTCAAGCTCGTCGAAAGTGATGAAGCGGTGCGTTCCTGGCCATGGCACCTGTGAATCGTGCGGTTCATGCACCCACAAGGTCACTTTGTAGCGGGTGATGCCGTATTGCGTTTTCAACAACACCGGAGGCGGCTTGTCTTCGTGCGCGGAGGGCAGCGCGGGCAGTTTCCACAGGCCGGTGCGGCGTTTGCCGGTTTCTTGTTCCAGCAGCACACCCTGGCTCGTGCGCATGAAGATGACACGCTCCGTCACGGCAGTGATTTCCTGCCGAGCCTGCTTGATGGGCAGGGACTCCGGCTTGGTGGCGCGGCATTGATCGCGCACTGGGCAAAGTTCGCAGGCCGGTTTCGTGGGAGTGCAATGCGTTTGCCCCAATTCCATGAGGGCGGAGTTTAGTGACCGCGGGTCAGCCGTCGCATCCACGAGCGCTTTCGCACGTTCCCAGAGACGTTTGGTGCCAGCGGTGGAATCGACCGGCGTGGCATCGTTGTGAATGCGGGCCAGCACACGGGCGATGTTGCCGTCCACGATCGGCTGCGCCTGGCCAAACGCGAAACTCGCCACCGCGCCAGCTGTGTAAGGACCGATGCCGGGCAGGGCGAGAATGGCGGCGTGAGCCTGGGGGAACACACCGCCATGCTGTTCGAGCACCGATTTGGCAAGGCAGTGCAAATTCCGTGCGCGGCGGTAGTAGCCGAGACCTTCCCAGGCTTTCAACACGGCTTCCTCGCCAGCGCTGGCGAGCGTTTGAAAATCAGGAAACTGCTCCAGCCACCGTGCGTAGTAGCCCCGGCCCAACACGGTGGCGATTTGTGTCTGTTGCAGCATGACTTCAGAGACGAGAATGGCATACGGATCACGCGTGCGCCGCCATGGGTAATCACGTCCGTGCTGGCTGAACCACTCCACGAGAGAGGTGGCCATACGGGCTGGATCGGGTGTGTTGATGCGGGCGGGCATGCGTGTTCCCATGATGCAGATGAGGACATTTTCCACGAGTCTTTATGCCGATGATCGTTATCCTGCGCAGGCATGCCCGCCCTCACCAGCCACACGCAAACCCTGACCGCTGCCCAGGCGGAGAAACTCCGCACCCTGCTCTCGGAGCGTGGCTTTGACTTCATGACCAAGCCTTATTGCCTCTACGCGGCCACAAAGCCCAAGGTGAACGTGCTCGTGTATGAAAAAGGGCCCAAAGTGCTCGTGCAGGGGAAGGGGACCGAGGATTTCGTCACGAACTTGCTCGAACCCGAAATCCTGGGAGAGGCGAAGCTAGGCTATGAGGAGGTGCATCAGCCCGAGATGTTCCAACCGCACATTGGCGTGGATGAAAGCGGCAAGGGCGACTTTTTCGGCCCGCTGGTCATCGCTGGAGTGTATGTCGATGGCGATGCGGTTCGTCGCCTGCGTGATCTCGGAGCCGTGGACAGCAAGCGCATCGGCAGTGACGAGCGAATCGCCAAACTCGCCGCTGAAATCCGTCAAGTTCGGGGTGTTGCGTGGGAGGTGATTTCGATTCATCCAGAGCGCTACAACCAGTTGTACGACAAGTTTGGCAATCTGAACCGCCTGCTGGCCTGGGGGCATGCGCGTGTCATCGAAAACCTACTGGAGCGCGTGCCAGACTGCCCGCGTGCCATTTCTGACCAGTTCGCCAATCCCGCCGTGCTCCAAAGGGCACTGCAAGAGCGTGGGCGTGGCATCGAACTGGTTCAGCGCACG
This sequence comes from Verrucomicrobiaceae bacterium, assembly GCA_021298725.1. Taxonomy (GTDB): domain Bacteria; phylum Verrucomicrobiota; class Verrucomicrobiia; order Verrucomicrobiales; family Verrucomicrobiaceae; genus Prosthecobacter. The sequence continues at coordinate 4,202 of JAJTDU010000142.1, forward strand.
AAGGCGGAGAGTGATCCGGCGGTGGCTGCCGCCTCGATCCTTGCACGTGAGGCGTTCGTTGGCTGGCTGAAAGCTCAGTCCGTTCGTTACGGCGTAGAATGCCCCAAAGGCGTCTCAGAAGCGGTGAAACAATCGGCGCGCAAGCTGGTAGAGGAAAATGGGGTTGAGATTTTGCAGGTGCTGTGTAAAGCGCACTTTCGAACCAGTGATGAGATTAAAAATAGTCACTCGGATTAACAAATAGGGACAAATCGTCCTAGTTAAATCTAAGTGAGGATTTGATTTTCGGATGGAAATGAGTTGCGGCGACTCGCCCCTCTCGCTAGTCAAAAAATGACATGTCCACCATCAACAAAAAAGAATTCATCACTGAACTGAGTGACGTCACCGGGATTAAACACTCGGACGTGGCTCTCATGCTTGAATGCTTCATGGAACTGACGGTCAAGCATTTGGCGGCAGGAAATGAGATCGCTTTGCGGAATTTTGGAACATTCGATCTTCGGGTGGCTAAGGGCAAAGTGGGGCGCAACCCCAAGCAGCCAAATTCGGACATCATGATTCCTGACCGTTGTGTGGTCCGTTTCAAGCCCTGTAAGGAGCTGAAGACACGGGTGGCCTCAGTGCCTATTCAGCACGTTCGGCACCTGAACGGCAACAGTGCGGATTTCGAGGCCTGATGGTGGGCGAACGGGCCGTTGGGTAAATCCCTGCTAAGAAGCCGCTAAACGGGCGTATTAGCAGGATCCATGCGCCCAATTCTACTCTCACTGCTACTCGCCACAGGCCTCGACGCTGCCCCACAGTGGATCTGGCTCTCCAAAGACGGCAACAAAGACAACAAGGTCACCTTCAGGCATAAGTTTGACGTGCCGCAGAATGCGCAGCTCGCCAAGCTCGAGCTCACCTGCGACAACGGCGCCACCGCCAGCCTCAACGGCAAGCCCGTCCTCACCAATGCAGACTGGATGGAACCCTCCAAAGCGGACCTCAGCCAGGTCATCAAACGTGGCGAGAGCAACGAACTCATCGTCAACGCCAGCAACCAAGGCGGCACCGCGGCCCTTGTCGCACGCATCACGCTGAAACTGCCCTCCGGCCGCCAGGACATCGTCATCGAGTCGAATGGCACTTGGGAAGTCGCCAAAGCGGGCACGCAGGACTTCAAGAAAGCCCTCGTCATTGGCGATTATGGCAAAGGCCCTTGGGGCAAGCCTTTCGACGGCAAAATCGGCAGCGGCGGCGGTAAAAACAGCGGCCCTGCCGAGTCCATCGCTGCTGCGGACATCACCGTGCCGAAAGGCTTCAAAGTCGAGAAGCTCTACAATGTGCCGAAGGACCAAGAAGGCTCCTGGGTCGCCCTCACCGTCGATCCGAAAGGCCGCCTCATCGCCTGCGACCAATACGGCAGCATCTACCGCATGAGCGTTCCCGCCATCGGCAAGACCGAGAACCTCAAACCCGAAAAACTCGCCATCGAAATGGGCAAAGCGCACGGCCTCCTCGCCGCCTTCGACAGCCTTTATGTCATGGTCAATGAAGACGGAGCCAAAAATGGCCTCTACCGCCTCCAGGACTCCAATGGCGACGATCAATACGACAAGATCACCAAGCTCCACACCATGGCCGGCGGCGGCGAGCACGGACTGCACAGCATGGTCGTCAGCCCGGATGGCAAACGCATCTACTTCAACTGCGGCAACCACACCAAACTCCCCGAAGGCCTCACCGACAGCCGTCCCGCCAAAATTTGGAATGAAGACCACGTCCTCCCGCGCCTGTGGGACGCCAACGGCCACGCTCGCGGCATCCTCGCCCCCGGCGGCTACGTTTGCAGCATGAACCCCGATGGCTCCGGCCTCGAACTCTTCTGCTACGGCTTCCGCAACGAGTTCGACATCTGCTTCAACGATCAGGGCGAGCTCTTCACCTATGACGCCGACATGGAGTGGGACATCGGCAGCCCCTGGTATCGCCCGACCCGCGTGAATCACTGCGTCAGCGGTGCCGACTACGGCTGGCGCAGCGGCAGCGGCAAATGGCCCCAGTATTACCCCGACTCACTGCCCACCACGCTCGACATCGGCCCCGGCAGCCCCACTGGCGTCGTCGCCGGCACCGGAGCCAAATTCCCTGCGAAGTACCAGCACGCCATTTACATCAACGACTGGACCTACGGCACCATGTGGGCCATCCACCTCGAAAGCACCGGCGCCAGCTACCACGCCACCAAGGAAGAATTCGTCTTCGGCAAACCTTTGCCACTCACCGACCTCGTCATCCATCCGCAGGACGGAGCCATGTACTTCGCCGTCGGCGGCCGCAAATCACAGTCCGGCGTCTATCGCGTCACTTACGTCGGCGAGGAATCCACTGCGCCTGTCACAGCCACCCCGCTCGGCGAAGAGGCCCGCATGCGCCACGCCATCGAACACCTGCACACCGGCAGCGCCGACCCGCAAAAAGCCCTTGCCACCGCCTGGGGCTACCTCAGCCACAGCGACCGCCATGTGCGCTATGCCGCCCGCGTCGCCATTGAGAAGCTCCCCGTCGAACTTTGGCAGGAAAAAGCCCTCAGCGAAAAACAACCCGTCGCTGCCATCGAGGCACTCATTGCCCTCGCACGCGTCAGCGGAGCCAAACCCGGCCACGAAGGTGGAAAAGCCGCCCAGAAGCCCAAATCCACCTCCAGCGAGCCCATCTCGCCCGTCCAGCCGCAGAACGTCGAACTCCAAAACAGCATCCTCCTCGCCCTCAGCGCCATCCAGCCGCCTCCCGGCCACGAACTCGCCTCCCTGCGTGCCCTTCAACTCGTCCTCACCCGCCTCGGCAAACCAAATGCCGACGTCTGCGAAAAGACCGCCGCCGCGCTCGACCCGCTCTACCCCACTGACAACG
>JAJTDU010000143.1 GCA_021298725.1 Verrucomicrobiaceae bacterium
GCCTTGCGGTCCCCAATGCACTGCAAGATAACGTGCCATCTGCTGAATACCCGCCTTGCCCACGCCATACTCGATGGGGTTCGGATTCATCGGCACGGCATACACCGTGGGATCTGGCGAGACGGAGCCATACATGCTGGAGAAAAGCACAACGCTCCCCCTGCCCTGCTCCGCCATGCGCTGGCCCACAGCACGTGCGAGCGCGAAGGTGGCGGTGAGGTTGCCGTGATTGGCGCGGTCAAAATCCTCCACCGTGAGATCATCGAAGCGCTTCGCCGTGGAGGCGTACGTCATCACCACCAGGCCGTGGGGCACGCCGCGGGTGGCGGTCTGATCCTGCACAAAGGCTTCCACAGCCGTGTTGTCTGCCACATCGAGTGTGGCGGCCGTCACGGCTGATGACAGGCCCGTTTCATGCACCATGCGGGCGGCACGATCTGCGAGATCCACGCACAAGACCCGTGCTCCCATCGTGACCAGTTGCCGCACCACGGACTGGCCGAGATACCCCGCACCGCCGAAGACCCAGATGTCGTGCCCGTCGAGTTGAAATGCTGTGGATAAATTCATGCTAGCAACAAACGCGGCATGAATCCGCCTGCCAGCCTAGATCGGTGGAATCTTTTGAGGACCAGCGGCCGGTTATTTAGCCACTTCTTTCTTGGTCACTTTGAAGGTGCCGGGAGATCTGGAGAACTTCTGCATGCAGTCAGTGCAGCAGAATGCGACGAACCCCTCCGCAGTCTTCACGCGGTAGATCGGGCGAGCGGCAAAGACCCAGTGCTCAGCGGTGCCAGTCATTGGCAACTGCGTCCATCTCACGATCAAGACATGCGATGTGCACCTGATGTGACCCTCTAGCTCAACGCATTCATGAACACAGACGAATCCTTTGAGAACCACGCTCAGGAGGACTCCTGAGACACACCAGTCTCAAAGTCATCCAATGGGCCAACCTCACGCATCACGAAGTCACAATCACCACCATCCGGGGAGGGAGGTCGCTCAAAACTTCTCCGGCCGCAGCACCTGCACCTCGCTCTGATACGCGACCATCGCGTAGTCTTGGAAAAACTCACGGTGAAGCCTCGCGAGCAACGCCTCCGCCACCGCAGGCTTCACGATGACCTGGATCTGCACATTGCCGCTCTCAACGAGATCCGCGCTGCGCTGCCCCTGGCGGCCGCTGCCGCGCACATCGAAGGCGGTGTGACCGTGCGCACCGCATTCGTGCAGCACCTCGACGATGCGCTCCTCCAGCACGGCTTCGCAGATGATGGTGGCAAGTTTCATGGGATGCAGATTCATGGCGGTTCAGGCGTGGAGGAGTTTAGCGGCCTCATAGAATAACGGAATGCCGAAGCTGATGTTAAACGGAAACGTGATGGCCAGCGCGGCCGTGAGCGAATAGGTCGGATTCGCTTCCGGCACCGAAAGACGCACCGCCGCCGGCGCTGCGATGTAACTCGCGCTCGCGGCTAGCACACCGAGCAAGGTCGCACCACCGACACTCAACCCCACCCCACCCCCGAGAAGCGCACCCGCGAAACCATGCACCAGCGGCGCAATGACACCGAACAACAATAGAAACACCCCGACCTTCTTCAGATCACCGAGCCGACGACCCGCCACCATGCCCATTTCCAGGAGGAACAACGCCAGCACGCCTTGAAACGGCGTCACAAAAAAACCCTCGACCGATTCCATCCCACGATTGCCACACAGCGATCCGATTACCATCGCGCCGATGAGCAACAGCACGCCTTTGCCCAGCACCGCGTCCCTCAACGCATGCCGCACGCCCGGATCACTCAGCGAAAACCTGCCGCCGCCGAGCACGCCCTTGCCCAGCATCACACCGACGATGATCGCGGGCGATTCCATCACCGCGAGAAAGGCCGAGGCATAACTTTCAAACGGCTCATGGATGCTTTTGAGGAAGTTCGTGGCCGCGATGAGGGTCACTGCGCTCACGCTGCCGTAGTGCGCCGCGATCGCGCCCGCGTCCGCCACACTGAACTTGCCCAGCTTCCGCAGCACCGGGTAAGTCCACAGCGGGATCAGCCCGCCCAGCCCCATCGCGGCGAGAGCTGGCAACCAGACCGCACCGAGACCCGCTTCGTGGATGGCCACCCCGCCTTTGAAGCCGATGGCGGTGAGCAAATAGATCGTCAGCGTGGTGTAGAGCGACTCCGGGAACTTCAAATCGCTCTTCGACACCGCAGCGAAGACACCGAGCACGAAAAACAACACGGCAGGGCTGAGCAGATTCGATTGGATGGCAGTGAGGAGGTCCATGAGCAGGTTTTCATCTCCTCAGAGCAAGATTCTTTCCAATTCATGTTTTGGGTCGAATCGTTCGTTTTGCTAAAATCACGGTCTCGGACCATAGACCGGCATAGAGGTCCGCGCCATGTTGCCAAAGAGTGATTGATCACGCTGTCGGACATGCAGCCGCATACGTTGTCGATTGGGGGGATAGTGTGGAAATCATGTTACGTCTGTCCGCCATCGGTGCTGAAGAGGTGCATCACATCGAGATTCGAAGGGGCGAAGCACAAAACGACCATCTCGCTATCATCGAGCCATTAGCCCAAACGCCGCCCCAGCGCTCAATGAGGAAGAGTTGTTCAAACCAAGCCCATGACGAAACGAAATTGCGAAAAAACTGCAAAGGGGACTGCTATCCACCCAAAAGGCCGTCAGAATAGCCTTCCAAAGGGATAGTTGGAGATTTCATTCGCATCTTCTATGTCTTCAAGAAAGTAACTCTCGAAATTTAAGCTAACGCACCACTCATGAACCTCCGCCGCGATCTTCCAGCCTCTCTTGTCGTCTTTCTTGTCGCGGTGCCGCTTTCGCTGGGCATCGCCTTTGCTTCGGGGGCACCGATCATTGCGGGACTCATCGGTGCGGTGGCGGGCGGGATCGTCACGGGGCTGCTTGCGGGATCACCGCTTCAGGTTTCGGGTCCAGCGGCGGGCTTGACGGTGGTGGTGGCCGGCTTGGTGCATCAGTTTGGCTGGGAAACGATGTGCCTGATCACGGCCTGTGCGGGCGTGGTGCAGCTTTTTATGGGCTGGTTCAAAGTGGCACGCGGAGCGCTCATCATCGCCCCAGCGGTGGTGCATGGGATGCTCGCGGGGATCGGCATTTCGATCGCGCTGGCGCAGATTCATGTGGTGCTCGGTGGTTCGCCACAGAGCTCGCCGGTGGTAAATTTGCTCGGCATTCCGAAGCAACTCGGCCTCATGAACATGCAGGCGGCGATTCTCGGCTTTCTGACCATCGCCATCCTCATTGTATGGAAGAAGCTGAAAGCGCCCGTGCTCAAAGCCATTCCAGGACCTTTGGTAGCAGTGCTCACAGGCACGATCGTGTCCATTCTGATGAAAATGGACGTGAAGTGTGTGGATCTGCCAGAAACCTTTGAGCTGACCAAGCTCGCTCCGCCAGAACATTGGGGGCCGTTTATCACGGCGGTGCTGACGGTGGCCATCATCGCCAGCATCGAGTCTCTGCTGTGCGCCGTCGCCACAGACAAATTGCACAGCGGTGTGCGCTCGAATCTGGACAAGGAATTGCGTGCGCAAGGCGCGGGCAATCTCGTCTCCGGCCTGCTCGGCGGCCTGCCGATCACCGGCGTGATCGTGCGTTCGTCCGCCAATATCATCGCGGGTGGAGTCAGCCGCTGGTCAGCCATTTTTCATGGCGTGTGGGTGCTGATCTTTGCCATGTTTCTCGGTGGCATGATCGAGAGCATCCCGCTGGCGGTGCTGGCAGGCCTGCTGGTGCATGTGGGCATCAATCTGGTGAACCTCCACCACATCAAAGAGCTGACAAAGCACAACGAAATCCTCATTTACTGGGCCACCGTGCTCGGCGTGACGTGCGTGAACCTCCTCGCGGGCGTCGGCATCGGCCTGGGACTGAGCGTTTTCTTCCTGCTGCGCCGCCTCTCGAACACCGATGTGAAAATGGAGCAGCGTGAGGGCAAATGGCATGTACAGATCGGCGGCACGCTCACCTTTGCCTCCGTGCCCAAGTTGAATTTAGCGCTTTCCACCATCCCCGCCGGGCATCCGGTGGACATCGATCTCGCCGTAGATTTCATCGACCACGCGGCTTTTGAGACGTTGCATGGCTGGCGTGAAAACCACGAGAAAACCGGCGGCCATGTCGATATCGACGAGACGCACGAAGAATGGTTCAAGCCTGCTCAAGCTGGCACGCCGCGTCTGGGCAAATCGCTACCCGGCGTGAAAGCGTGAGCGGAGCATAGCCCCTGATGGGAGTGCATTACCCCCTCTCAAGGGGATGGGTTTCAGAGGAGTGAGGGTGGTTATTGAGGGTAAGTCCTTCACGCCACTACTAAAGTAATGTCTCACCCTGCCGAACCCGCCCTCGTTCATCCGACAACAGCCTCGGTGGTGGACTACGATCCGCATCCGCCAAAGCGCAAGAAGCCACTGGCGAGCGATCTGCTCATTGACGAGAAGGCGAAGAAGCCCGCGATCTTCACGCTTGATAATCTGCGTCGCGACGCGCTAGCCGGCACTGTCACAGGACTGGTCGCTGTTCCGCTCACGGTCGGCATCTGCCTGATGTCGGAGTATCCGATTCAGACTGGCTTGCTAACCGTGGTTTTCGCCTGCGTGATCGGTTTCGTCACCTTTCTGTTCAAGCCAGGCAACTATGTCGGCACACCAGGCGTCGCAGCGGGCCTGGCACCTGTGCTGGCGTTTTGCGTCCACAAATTCGGCATGAAAAACATGCCCTTCCTTATCTTCTGCACCTCCGTGATGCAGGCCGTGGCGTGGAAGTACAATCTTCAGCGCTTCGTGATGAAGGTGATTCCGGTCTATTTGGTCGAAGGCCTGCTAGCCGGTATCGGACTCAAGACGGCGCTCAAGTTCCTGCCTTACACCTACGGCATTCTAGGCGAGGGCCACGAGTGGATGAGCATGGAGCGGATCAAAATGATGGGGCTCTCGCTCGCCACGCTCGTTCTCTTCCTGCATCTGTTCGGGAAGTATAAGGCTAAATTCCCTGCTGTTCCGTATGTCGCCGTGATCACCCTGGGCGTCATCTGCGGCATCTACCTGGAGGTGCCGATGCTCCACATTGAGCTTTCAGCCATCAAGCTGGCGATGCCGATTCCAGACTTCAATATTCTACCCCCCAAGATGCTGGTTGAGATCATCGCCTATGCGTTCATGCTTTGCTTGATCGATGTGATCGAGCAGGTGATGAGCAATGCCGCCATCGAAAAACTTGATCCACTCGGTCGCACGGCAAACTCCAACAACAGCCTCTTCACGATCTGGCTCGCCAATCTCGGTTCCAGCTTCTTTGGCGGCATGACGAACCTCGACGGCCTTCAGGCCTCCGCCACGAATGCCTTGGCTGGTGCCGTCACCAAGGTCTCGAACCTGTTCACCGCGTTGGTGCTTTCGATCTTCCTGATCTCCCCGAACTTGCTGACTCACCTGCCCTACTTCGCGCTCGCAGTGCTGATGGTTTTTACCGGTTGGAGGATGATCGCAGGCTTAGTGCATGTCGCGTCCCACGGGATGTATGCGCTGCTGCTGGCCCTATTTTGCGGCATCCTGACCTACACCGAGGGCATCATGGAAGCATTGATCATCGTGCTCGTGGTGCACCTGTTCATCAACTTCGTCATCTTCCGCCACGACCACATCCCGCTGATCGATATCCTGAAAAAGTTTACGCATAAATTTGGCGAAGACGTCGATCCCCGCAGCACGGAAACCATGCTCGTTCACAAGGACAAGCAGATCGGCGGCCTGCGTTTCAGCACCATTAGCCACAATGCCGCCGAGAAGAAAAATCTGACCGATTTCATCAACGACTGGGCCTTTGGCATCAACAACCACAGCATGAGCGCCGTCGTCGGCTGCTACGACATCAATGGCCTACTCTGGGGCACCTTCGCCAAAGAGCTGCGTGAAGGTCATCACAAGATCAAAGGCTACTTCGAGCACCTCTTCGAGTTGGAGGACGTGCATGTGAAGTTCGAAAGCGGCGAGGTGCGCCAATACAAGGACATCTACATCCAGTCCGGCAAATACGTCTTCACCTTCAAGCGCAAGAAGGAGCTCATCAGCGTGCCCGCCCGCTACTCCTTCGTCTGCAAAAAGGAAAAGACCGGCTGGTTCATCCTTGAGCACCACTCCTCCGAATTCCCCGCCTGATTTCATCTCCAGACATCGCCTTTCCAAAAAACAGCCAACAAAACCAAGTCCCATGATCCCCGCCGCCGTCATCCTCATCGTTCTCATCATCCTCAGCGCCTCCATTATCAAACAGGGACATGTGGGCGTCGTCACCCGCTTCGGTAAATACCAGCGACTCATGCTGCCGGGCCTCAACTTCAAGCTACCACTGCTTGAGGGTGTCTATAAAAGCATCTCCACGCAGAACCAGTCCATCGAACTCGAGTTCGAAGCCATCTCGCTCGACCAGGCCTATGTGAACTTCAAATCGCTCATCGTGTACTCCGCGCAGGACGCTGGTGAAGAGACCATCAAGAAGATCGCCTTCCGCTTCATCGACGAAAAGAGCTTCATGCAGACCCTCGTCCGCAGCGTCGAGGGCAGCATCCGCTCCTATGTGGCGAACAAAAAGCAGGCCGAAATCCTCGTCCTCCGCTCCGAAATCATCGGTGCCGTGAAGGACCACCTCGAAGAAGCGCTCAATAGCTGGGGCTACCACCTTCTCGACCTTCAGATCAACGACATCTCCTTCGACGAAGCCATCATGCGCTCCATGTCGCAGGTCGTTTCCAGCAACAACATGAAGGCCGCCGCCGAAAACGAAGCCCAGGCTCAATACCTCATCAAAACCCGCACCGCCGAGGCCGAAGCCCGCGCCATCCGCGTCAAAGCCGAAGCCGAGAAAGAAGCCTCCGAACTCAAAGGTGCCGGGCTCGACGGCATGAAATACATCTCCGAGCACGGCAAAGGCAACGTCATGTTCTTCGACGGCTCCAACGAAGGCATGGAGCGCACCATCAAGCAGATGCAAGCCCTCAAAACGCTGGATAAACGCTCGCTCGAAGGCGCAGGACATTGATCTGCCAACCACGCGGCGTATAGCAGGGCCGCTTTTCCATGAAACGTGCCCTTTGCTTCCTCCTGACCTTCATCGGTAGCCTCTGCGCTGCCGATCACACCGAGTCCAACAGCAACCTCTGGCTCAACTACGTCGGCGACCATCCGCTCGGCAAGGGGCCGTGGGGACTGCATCTCGAATCCCAAATCCGCCGAGCGGATTTTGGAGAGAACTGGCAGCAACTCCTCCTGCGCCCCGGCATTAACTACACGATCAGCCCCGCGTTGACGCTCACCGCAGGTTACGCCTGGGTCGAGACGCATCCGTATGGCGATATCCCCGTCGGTGCGGAGTTCCCCGAGCATCGCCTTTGGGAACAAGCCGTTGTTTCGCACAAAGCCCTCGGTCTTGATTGGACGCATCGCCTTCGGCTTGAGCAGCGCCGCATCGGCGAAGTGGCACGCGCGACCGGCGACGTCACCAACTGGCGCTACGAAAACCGCATTCGATACATGCTGCGCACTACCATCCCGCTCAGCTACGACAAAAAATGGTATCTTGCCCTTTGGGACGAAGTCTTCTTCAACTTCGGCAGCAACGTCTCCATGAACTACTTCGACCAAAACCGCGCCTTCATCGGCCTCGGTCGCCAGCTCAGCCCCACCACCAAGCTCGAGATCGGATTTATGGAGCAGACCGTTCAGCGCCGTGGCGGCGTCGTGTGGGAAAACAACCACACCGCCGCCGTGTGGCTGATGTCGAAGTGGCCGCTGCGCTTCTGACTTCCACCTTGATCTCGAACTGCCCTTCGATCCCACGCCGGCGTCGCCAAAGCCAAGGATGAGTGCAGACCGGCATCTGGAGTTCAACATGAGGGTACTGTGGCAGAACGGACAGCTTGAGAAGATGCTTGCCGCGAAACCGCCACCGTTGGACCGGATGTTCACAATGGATTGATGGTCCGCAATCGAAGCTGGCAATCCTTGCCTCAACGGATTATAATCAACCATGATCGCAACTCCGCCCATGCCCAAGAATCTGCGCCAGCAAACGCTGCGGGCGCTGGAGCAAGCACCCGATGAGGACTTCGTGATTGTGCATGAGGCTCTGCTGCATGCTCAAAAGCTGCGCCTGCTTGATCAAATCTCAGTCGATGCCGCTAAAGAGCAGGCCGAAGGAAAGTGGGAGAGCCTGCCCGAAACGCTGGCCGCAGTGCGTGCCAAAATCCGCACCCTGTGACCGTCTGCATCGACACCAACGTGCTTCTACAGGCACGCTCAAAGACGCATCCTTTTCATCCGATCCTGCGTGGATGCGCCCTGGGAACAATGAACTGGGCGGTGTCCCAACGCATTCTCACCGAGTATCGTGAGATGATCACTGCTATGAATGATCATGCGGCCTGGGGACGCATGGAAGTCCTGCTCGACCTCATTGATGCCACTGGCACACTTCTACATTCGAGCCCCTATTTTCAGTTCCACGTCATCGTCAATGACCCGGATGACAATGCCTTCACCGACTGCGCCATTTCTGTGAGCGCCGACTACATCATCACGAAGGATAGTGATTTTGGCCCGTTGAAGAACGCAGGCTATAAACCGCAGCCCATCACGCCTGAGGACTTCATCGCACGCTATCGTGGCGTGTACGTTTAGCGCCTCGACGGCACCACAGCCTCAATACGGACGCCATGAGGCTGCGTGGCGGTCACGTTCAATTCACCACCGCATTGCCGTGCTCGCGCTCGCATGCCGACCATGCCAAGACTCGGTGGAGATGCTGATGGCTCGGCAGGCAGTCCTTTGCCGTCGTCAATGATGCTCAGACGGATATTTTTGTCCTCCAGGGCGAGTTGGATGACGACGCGCGTGGCCTCCGCGTGGCGGGCGATGTTCGTGAGCGCTTCTTGAGCGATGCGGAAGAGGTGCGTCTCCGTTTCATCGGCAAAACGGCCGGGGCAGGTCGAGTCGCAGTCCACCTTGATTCGCGTGCGCTGGGCAAATTTTTCCGCGAGCCAGCGCAGGCCGGCTTCGAGGCCAAAATCGTCGAGAATGACGGGGCGCAGCAGTTGCGAGAGCTCGCGCACATTGGCGATGGATTCATCGACGAGACCTAGGCAGTCGGCGCGGAGGGAATCCAGATCGTGCGTGCTACCACGCGTGAGATTCGAGCGCACGGCGGCGAGCAGCACATTGCTCTCAGTGATGCGGAGGAATGAGAAGCGCATGGCGAAAGGTCAGTCGATGAGGCCGTTGCG
>JAJTDU010000144.1 GCA_021298725.1 Verrucomicrobiaceae bacterium
TGATCCACCGCCGCCTGAATGGCCCGCTGGTCGCTGCCGACGATGTCTGCGTCCTTTGTGCCGACGGTGATCGTCAACGTCTCCTCCCACTTCGGCTGCACTGCCGTGTCACCGCTCGTCTGGCGGGGATTTGTGACTGTGGGGCGATCTGCGGCGAAAAGCGAGGACGTGAGCGCGAGGAGGAGCAGCATGGGTTTCATGCGGGGATTACGCTTGGAAGGCATCCAATCCATCCATACCGCGAGAGATGAGAAAACCGGAGAGAAAGCCAACTCGTTGCTCACACGGGTTTTGAACCGCTGACAGGACGCTAATGAGACGCTGATGAGCGTCTAATCAGCGTCAGATTAACGGTTTGAAGACTCCCGTCGGTTTGTTGAAGTCCTTACCAAGTCAGCGACTCGCCGTATTAGCGGAGGTAGAAAGCTGGACATCGCTACCCCGGCTTGACCGGCTGGCGCGAAGCCTATTACCTTGTGGCATGATCTCCCGCAAGGCCATCCAGCAATACTGCGATGCCATCGCCGCCGCGTTCAAGCCGCGGAAGATCATCCTTTTCGGCTCCTATGTCTATGGTAAGCCCACGGACGACTCGGACGTGGATTTGATGGTGGTGTTGCCAAAGAAGCGGTTTCGGCGGGATTTGGGTTTTCAGGAGCGCATGAAGGTGCCCGCACAATTCCCGGTGGATGTGCTGGTGGAGCCAGATGACCGGCTGGAACGCCGCATCCAGGACCGCGAGTCCTTTATCCTCGATATCACTGAAAAGGGAAGGGGCATGTATGAAGGCGTCCACGCGTGAGTGGATCAAAAAGGCGGAGTCAGACTGGCTGCTGGCCGTGTCACTGATGCGCCGCCGGAAGCCGCCCGTGCGGGATCAGGCATGCTTCCTCTTTCAGCAGTCTGCGGAGAAGTATGTGAAGGCGCGGATGGAGGAAGCCGGTATCCGCATTCCCCGAATCCACCAGATCGACTCTATTTCCAGGCCTGGATTCCTTGTGCCGATGGATCAGTGATATCAGATGCTATTGAGCTACCTCCCCAGCCGCTCCAGCACGTTCTTCGTGATGCGCACGACATGCGCGTCGTTCCCTTGAAGACCATGCGCCCAATCGGTGGTGGCGGCGGTGAAGACGGTGCCGGTGTTCGTGTAGAGGCCGAGGCAGGCGGCGCCGGTGCGGCCGATCTCCCATTTTTCATACCACTCGACGTCATCGGGGTGCCAGCGGACGGGGCAGGTGCCGAGGACTTCGAAGGTCTTCGGCGTGCCGTCCTTGTGCGTGGCAAAGGGCAGGCCGTCGCGCCACACGAGCTCGCAGCCGTCGCACTCGTAGCCAACGATAGTGTCCTTTGCGCCAAAGCGGTCGCCGCGCTTCAGGCCGGTGCCTTCGTAGATCCAGTGATCGGGGCGGTGGACGATGTAGGAGGCGTCCGCGTCCATGAACTGGCCGTGGCTGCGCATGTAGCCGCCCCAGAGGAAGCCGACGCCGGTGAGACTGTTCTCCGAGCGGCCTAGCAGGTGGTGGCTCCACGCGGTGCTGAGCGTCTTGAACTGTCGCGTCTGAAAAACGGGATCGAGGTGGTAGTTCTGCTTGAAGCAGGTGAAGGCGCGGCCCGCCGCCTCGCTGCGCACTTGCCAGCAGCAGGTGTTGCCGCTGAAGAAGGCCACGTTGCCGCCTTTGGCGATCCAGGCCTCCAAGTGGTCGCGCATCGGCGTGCTCCAATACTCGTCGTGGCCGACGCTGAGCACGAGTTTGTAGTTCGCTAGCATCTCGGGACGGAATTCGAGGTCGTCATTGGCGGCGAATTCGAGCGCGTAGCCGTTTTGCTCCGCCCAAACGACAAACGGCAGCTCCCAGCGGGCGAATTGCGACGGGCCGGGCCGCTCAAAGCTCACGCGGCTGCCCTGGTTCTTCGAGAGGCTGTTGTAGGCATACACGGAGAAGCCGCCCCAGTTGTTGTAGGCGTTGTAGGTGTTCGAGCAGAGCTGCAAAAGGATCTTCGAGGTGCTGCCGGGCTTTGCCTGGCGCACGATGAACCAGGCGCTGCTGCTGGCGGTGCGTGCGCCGCGATGTGTCCACTTGCCGCCGCCATCCGCCGCGCGAAACGTGACCTCGTAGTAGCCGCTCTTCCAATCCGCGCCGACGGGCACGCGCACGCTTTCCGGCCAGCGACAGCCATTCGCGCTGGCATCCTCCGGCACCGCATGCGCCGCGCCGGGCACCTCGGTCTTTTTCCACATGACTTCGCGCTTCGCACCGAGTCGGGTGACTTCGATCTCAAACTTCGCCGCTGTGGTGCTGACGTGGATGGGGATTTCCTCGCCCTGCGCCACGCTGCGCTGGCCGGCGTAGCCTTCGATGAAAAGTGGGATGGGGTCGGCGGCGTGGAGGTACGAGACAGCGAGCAGGAAGGTGAGGAGGCGGCGCATGGGAGGGCTACGCAGCAGAGCTGAGAACGCTTTCAGCAGGTCAAATGTGAGATGTTCTGCTTACCTCTGACCTCTGACAAGCCCCGCCTCACTGCTCCGTCTCCGCCAGCTTCGCCGCCTCACGCTTCAAAATGCGCCCCACACGATGTTTCGCGAGATAGACTTGGGCGGCGTTGACACCGAGTTCCTTCTTCACGCGCTCGGGGCTCCAGCCTTTGATGACGTAACAGGAGAAAATCTGGAACTGTCGTGGCGAGACGAGCGCCCGAACACGACGCAGCGCGATGTCCATCACCTTATCCTGCCATTCCTTTTCCCAGAGCTTTTCGAGAGCGACACCATTCGGATCAGCGCAGCGGTCGATGCAGCGAGCCTGATTGAGGAGGAAAGATTTGAAGGAGCCAAGACTGGTGTCGAACTTCTTCTTTTGCAGGTTCTTGGCGACACCGATGAAGGTCTCCTGCACGACATCGCTGGCCTCATCGTCGCTCAGGCCGGTTTTGCGTGCGACGTGGAAGACGAAGCCTGAGTAGGTGCGATAGAATTCATCCCAACTTGCCCAGTCGTCCCAATTGTCGAGTTTCTCGATGAGAGTCTTCCGGGTCGGGGGCGATCCGGAGGTCTCCTTGAGCAGTTCTTCAGTTTCAGCGACTTTGGGCAGGTCGGACATTGGAAGGCGAAAGTAACGGTGAGTGTGCGGCAGGCAACGAGGTTTTGTGGATTCCAAGGATAGACAATCATGCTGCGCCTCGTAATGCAAAGCCCCCCCCGAAAAACCAATCTTCCGGCCAAACACTTCAGATGCCGGTCTCTTTACGCATGCTTCAATTTTGCCGTTCCCTCAAATCAGCCCCCGCCGTCCTGGCGTTGGTGGCCGTGGGGATGAGCGCATGTTCGAGTGCCACCTACCAAAAATGGGCAGATAAGGAGGTCTTCGGCCTCCTGCGGAAGAAGGCTAGCAAGGTGCCTAATTCGGGGCAGGCGCTGCTGGACATCACCCCGCCACCTCCGGTGAGGATGGAGGAACTGCGGAAAAGCAGCGGCAAGGCTGACTTTCTGGGGGATCGTAGCTTTGTTGAAGAAAATGCTCGGTTGGTGAGCTTAGCGGAGGCGCTGAACTTCGCGGTGCATCGAAACCGCAACTACCTCCAGCAAAAAGAGCTGGTCTATCTGTCGGCGCTCGATCTCACGCTCACCCGCCAGCAGTTTACGCCGATTTTCGCCGGTCGTGGCTCCTCCACACTGAACAGCAACAAGGTGCAAACTGGGGTGAACCATTTGGTGCGCACGTCCACGCTTGCCACCAGCGCGGACGTGGGCTTTTCGAGCCTCACGCGGACAGGAGCGTTGCTGGCGACGAACCTGACGACAGATTTTTTGCGCTTCATCACTGGTGGGCGTGATACGGGGACCAGCCAGCTTGGGTTCACATTGGCGCAGCCACTTTTAAACGGTGCCGGCTACTTGGCGGCTTCCGAGGCGCTCACGCAAGGCGAGCGCACAGTGCTCTACGTCATCCGTCACTTCACCCAGTTCCGCAAGACTTTTGCCGTCGAGGTGGCCACGCAATATTTCCGCACGATCCAGGCGCGTGAAACTGCGCGCAACGCCCATCTGGCCTACATGGCCTTCAACAAGACGGTGGAACGTGAGACGGCGATGGCGGAGGCAAACCTGCGCAGCAAGTCCTCACTCGGTCGGCTTCTCCAGTCGCAGATCACTTTCCAGCGCAGTTGGCTCAACGCGCTACGCAGTTATGAGCAGGCGCTCGATGATTTGAAAATCCAGCTCGGGCTGCCGGTGAAGGAGCGCATCGTGCTCGACTACAAGGACATGGACGAGTTGGACATCCTCCAGCCTAAAGGTACGCTGGAGGAGGCCGTCAACACGGGGTTGGCGGGTCGCATGGATCTTTGGAATTCACGGGATCGAGTTGAAGACGCCAGCCGTCGTGTGGTGGTGGCCAAGCAGGACACGCTCCCTTCGGTCAACTCGCTGCTGAACTACAACATCCAGGACAACCCGGACCGCACCGATTTCTCCCTCATCTCACGCAATCGCAGCACCAGCCTCGGCCTGGATCTCGATCTCAATCTCAACCAGAAGCCGGAGCGCAATACCATGCGTGCGGCGCAGATCGCCGAGCAACGCGCCAGGCGTGAGCTTGATCTGGCGGAGGAAGCTGTGCGGCGTGATGTGCGTGCTGGGTGGCGTGATCTTGAAGTGGCGCGTAAGCAGTATGAACTAGCGCTGCGCGGTCTGGAAATCAGCACCGCTCGTCTTGAGGTCGAGGAGGCCTTCAATGCTGAGGGGCAGGGGACCGCGATCGCTCTCGTGGATGCCCAGCGCGACATGAACACCACCCGCGACCTGGTCATCTCCACCCGCATCAATCACACACTCGTGCGCCTGCAGCTCTGGCGCGACATGGGCGTCCTGTTTATCGAGAAAGACGGACGCTGGGTGGACGTATTAAAGAATGAAAAGCCAAAGGTAGAATGAAAAAGGGTAAGACTATCAAAGGGCTTGTCGCCGCAGGAACCATCGCCGCACTTGGTGTCGTAGGGTTCTGGCTCATCTCAGGCAAAGGCGACGATAACCAGCAGGTGCCGACCTTCGTCGTGCAGCGCGGCCCTCTGGAGATCAATGTACTTCAGGGCGGTGAAATTCGCGCCCTGCAAAACAATGAAGTGAAAAGTGAGATTGAGATTCCTACCAAAATCCTCAGTCTGATCCCGGAAGGCTACCTCATCACTGAGGAAGACGTGAAGGAAGGCAAGGTGCTCATCGAACTCGACAACACCGACCTCAAAACCAAGATTCAAAACCACGAGATCGAGTTTCAGACCACGGTTTCCGCCTACATCGACGCGGATGAGAACCGCGAGATTCAGAAGAGCGAGAACCAGAGCCTCGTCCGTGACACCAAGCAGGTGGGAGTGTTTGCCCTGATGGATTTTGAAAAATACCTCGGGCGTGATGTCACGGCCGCGATCCTGAGCGCCGCTAGTTTGCCGCATGATGTGGATGCCTTCGAGAAATATGCTGATGTGCTCGAAACCCAGGCCAACACGCCCGTCGCCACGGATGTGGCCCAAACCAAGTCGTCCAGCTCAGCCAAGCCCAAGGCTAGCTCCAAGACGGCCTTGACCACGCCATCCGAGCGCATCGACTTCACCCCCTATCTGGAGCAGAAAGTTGACAGCGATGGCGAGGCTCAGCAAAAACTCCGACAGCTTGAGGATGAGTTGCTCCTGCGCCGTTCCGAGCTCGCCGTGGCCAAACAGAAGGCGGAGGCGTCCAAGCGCCTTGCTGACAAAAAATTCATCGCCCAGGCACAATTGGAGAACGATCAGGTGACCCTGGAGAAGGTGAAACTGGCCGGAAAGACGGCGGAAACACAGTTGGCCTTGTTTAAGAAGTACGAGTTTAGCAAGCAGTGTTCCACTCTCCTTTCCGGTTACCAAGAGGCGTTGAACAAGTTGCAGCGCACCATCCGCATGAACCGCTCCCGCATGGCCCAGGCCGAGACACGTTTCTCCACGGCCAAGCGTCGATATGAGATGGAACTGACTCAGCGGGAGGATTTGGAGCGCCAGCTCAAGGCCTGTGTCGTCAAGGCCACCGTTCCAGGGCTGGTGGCCTATGGGGATCTAAACGCCGGCTCCAGCTACAATTACAACTACCCCATTGAGGAGGGGGCTGCCGTGCGCCTTCGACAGACGATGCTCACCATTCCGGACATGAGCCAAATGGGCGTGAAGGTGAATGTGCACGAGTCGCAGATGAAAAAAGTGCGCATCGGCCAGCCGGTGAAAGTGCGCGTCGATGCCGAGCCTGGTAAAGAACTCGATGGTCGCGTCGCCGAGCTGGCCATTTTGCCAGACTCCAGCAGCAGCCGCTACACCCCGAACTTGAAGGTCTATCCCTGCACCATTCACATCAACGGTTATCACCCGTGGATGAAGCCCGGCATGAACGCCAAGGTCGAGATCATCGTCGATCAACTGGCCGATGTTCTCTATGTGCCCGTTCAATCCGTCGAGGTGGAGGCGGACCAGCACTTCTGCTACATCAGCAACGACGGGGCTTTGGAGCGTCGCGAGATCAGCACGGGTCTTTTCAACGATGAATTCATCGAAGTTCGCAATGGCTTGCAGGGTGGTGAGGCCGTGGCTTTGGCGCTGCCGAAGAAGTCTGAGCTTGAATCAAACGGTCCTGACCGGCCTAAACAGGAATCCGCTCCTGTCTCGAAGCCGAAACCGGCCAAGCCCAAAGAAAAAGACATCGCCGCTGCCCAACCATGATCTCGGCAGCCGATCCCATCATCAAGCTGGTGGACATCCGCAAGAGCTACCAGATGGGCGACATGACCCAGCATGTGCTCCAGGGCGTGTCGCTGGACATCTACCCCGGTGAATACGTCTGCATCATGGGGCCTTCCGGCTGTGGCAAGTCCACGCTGCTGAACGTTCTCGGCTGCCTCGACCAGCCCACGAGCGGTGATTATTTCATCGGCGGCCAGAATGTGGCGCATTTGGAGGACGACGACCTCTCCGAAGCCCGCAATCGCAACCTCGGCTTCATCTTTCAAAGCTACAACCTCATCCAGCAGCTCAGCGTCATCGAAAACATCGCCGTGCCTATGTATTACGGGGGAGCCAAAGATTCCGACATGATCGAAAACGGCATCCGGCTTGCCACCCAAGTCGGGCTGGAACATCGCCTCTACCACAAGCCGAATGAGCTCTCAGGCGGCCAACAGCAGCGCGTGGCCATCGCCCGTGCCTTGTCCAACAACCCGCTCGTCATTCTTGCCGATGAGGCCACCGGCAACCTCGACTCAAAGTCAGGCAAGGAGATCCTCGACCTCTTCGATGAACTCAATCAGCAGGGCAAGACACTGATTTTCGTCACCCATGACGAGCGCATGGTTCAACGCTGCACCCGCATCATACGGCTGCGTGATGGGGTCATTGAGCACGACCAAGCCGGTGCGAAAGCTGAGCGCCTGCGCGGCAAAGTCATCGGCGCGCACTATGGCCTAGCTGCTTAGCCTCAGGTATCCCCCTCTTCACAGGTGCAAACATGAGGGGTGGAAAGTCTTTTCGTCCGGGCGTAATTTCCGTCAGGTCTGCGGCGTATGTTTGCCGACCCCTCTTCACCCATGCACATTCTGCGTTCTTCTTTTCTCACTGCGGCGGCGCTTGCCTTTGGCACGAGCCTGTTTGCGGCTTATCCCACCTTTAACAGCACGAAGCCGAACGGCGGCCAGCGTGGCACGGAGGTCAAGCTGACGCTCACAGGCACTCAACTGGCGGATTTTGAGAGTCTTATCTTCTTCTCCCCTGGGTTCACACAGAAGAGCGTGGAAAAGGCGGAAAATGGCAAGGTGCAGATGACCATCGCTATTGCGCCGGACGTGCCGCCGGGAAATCACCTGATGCGCATCCGCACGAAGACCGGCATCTCGCACCCGCGTCAGTTCTTTGTGGGCATTTTCCCCAATGTGGATGAAAAAGAGCCAAACACGATTTTGAAACACCGCAGCTTATTGAGGCAAACCAAACCGTGGAAGGCGTCGTGCTGAGCGAAGATGTCGATTATTACCGCATCTCGGCGAAGAAGGGGCAGCGCATCTCAGTGGAGGTGGATGGTCTGCGCCTCGGTTACACTGTGTTTGACCCCTTCCTGGCGATCATCGACAAAAACCGCTTCGAGAAGGTGATCTCGGATGACACCATCCTGCACCGTCAGGACGGCTACTGCTCCTATGTGGCCGAGGAAGACGGGGATTACACGGTCATGATCCGTGAGTCCTCCTACCGAGGCGACGGCAACTCGTTCTACCGCCTGCATGTGGGTGGTTTCCGTCGTCCCGATGTGGTCTATCCCGCAGGTGGAAAAGTCGGCTCGAAAACGAAAGTCCGCTTCATCGAGCGTGATGGTTCTTTTGAGGAGGAGGCCCAGCTCCCGACTGAAATCGACCCAGGTTACATGATCTACTCGAAGACCCAAGCGCCAGCGCCCTCTGGCAACCCCTTCCGCCTCGTGAATTTCGACAACGTTCTCGAAGCTGAACCGAATGAGGACCAGGCGAAGGCCACTGTGGCCGCCACCGGTAGTCCCATCGCCCTCAACGGCATCATCGAGAAGCCGGGTGACGTGGATTACTTCAAGCTAGCACTCAAAAAGGGCATGACCCTGGAAGTGCAGGCCTTCGCGCAGAGCCTGGGTTCGCCGCTCGACAGCGTGGTGAATATCTACAATGAAAAAGGTGGTAGCCTCAGCGGCAACGATGACGGCGGTGGTCGCCGCCGTTTGGACAGCAAGTTCAAGATCGGCATCCCGGCGGACGGCAATTACTTCGTGCGTGTCGCAGATCATCTGGAGCGTGGCGGACCGAATTACGTTTATCGCCTCGAACTCATCGCCGCCGAGCCTGAGGTGTTCTTCGCCTCGCCACAGTTCACGGTGAATGACACGCACTACCGCCAGTTCATCGCTGTGCCAAAGGGCGGCCGCTACGCCACACTGGTGAATGTTTCCCGCGTCAATGTGGGCGGGGACTACAAGTTTGAGGCACCGAATCTGCCTCAGGGAGTCAAGCTGCTCACCGAACTGGCCCCGAAGGATCTTGGCAGCATGCCACTGCTGTTTGAAGCCGCTGCTGACGCTCCGCTGGGACATCAGGTCGTGCCGGTGAAGCTCAATCCCGTGGACCCAGCCAACAAGGTCGTGGGCAAGCTACGCCAAGAATTCGACGTCGTGCGCAATGGCAACGTTGTTTACTACACGGACGTGGAAGATCGTCTTCCCGTCGGCGTGGTGGAAGAGTCCCCGTATTCTTTGGAAATCGTTAAACCTGCCGTTCCGCTCGTCAATAACGGCATCTTGGAACTCAAGGTCGTCGCCAAGCGTAAGGAAGGCTTCACCAAGCCAATCCGCGTGTTCATGATCTGGAAGCCCAACGGCATCAGCTCTCTCGGTGAGCAGACCATCGCCGAAGGTCAGAATGAGTGCGTCTTCCAGCTCGATGCGAACGCCGCCGCGCCTGCGGGCACCTGGAATTTCACCGTTATGGGCGAGGCGGATGCCGGCGGCGGCCGTATTTACAATGCCTCGCCTTTCCAGCAGGTCGTGACTGCGCCAGCCTACCTCACGGCCCCGGCCATACCGCTCGTGGCGGTCGAGCAGGGCAAAGAAGCCATCATGGTGGCCAAGTTGGAGCATCTTCTGCCGTTTGAAGGTGAGGCTAGTGCCCAGGTTCTTGGCGTGCCTGACACGATCCCGATCGAGGCTGCTAAAATCAACAAGGACACGAAGGAAGTGTCCTTCAAGGTGAAGACCGACGCGAAATCCCCCATTGGCAAGCAGGCCAATTTGTTTGTGCGCGTGGACGTGCCCATCAAAGGAACAAATGCCACCACGATTCACCGCATCGCACTGGGCTCCATCCTGCGCATCGACGCGCCGCGCAAAGTGGTCGCGCCGCCTGCTCCGCCGGTCTTGGCCGCGAACAAGCCGAAGGAAGAGGCGAAACCCGCCGCTCCTCCGGCCCCGAAAGTTCTCTCCCGCCTGGAACAACTCCGCCTTGAGGCTGCCGGCAAAAAATAAGCCGCTGGAGTTGATCCATTGATTCCGAAAAGGGCATGACGCGAGTCATGCCCTTTTTTTTGAGTTTAGGATTCAGGCGCTGGGAAAACAAAAAACCCCGCCGCGTGGTAAAACACGGCAGGGTTGATTGAAAAGGTCGGAGATTAAGCCTCGCCAGCGACCTTGCTGATCACCTGACGCCCGCGATAGTAACCGCAGGAAGGGCAGGCGACGTGGCCGGGGACGGTGGTGCCGCACTCGGGGCAGGACTTGAGGGTAGGCGCTTTCCAGCGGTTTGCGCCCTGACGCATGCGTTGGCGGCTCTTGGATTGTCTGCGCTTGGGATTGGCCATGAGATTTCTGGGGTGGGGGTCTAGTTCAGTTTGTTCAAAGCTTCCCACACACCCGGACCCGCACTTTGAGGTTCTTCTTCGACTGTCTCCAGCACGGGTTCAAACCTGCCTTCGGCGGGACACTGACGGGGACGGACATTGCCGGCCTCGCAGCGTGGGTAGCTCGGAAGGGCCACGAGAGTATCTTCCCGGATGGTATCCGTCAAGTTGATCGTTCCATCCTTTGCAATCTCCAGCTCCGTCTCGTAGCGGGAAAGCTCGACGCGATGCTCGAATCGCTCCAGGCAGCGCCCGCATTCGAGGCTAAAAAGAGCCTCCAGACGGCCTGAGACGATGAGATCCTCGCCGTCTTTCTCCAGGTGCAGCTCATATTTGAGTGGGGAGAGCGGTTGGATGGGATCGTTGGCGTCGAGCCCGAAAAACGCGGGGGATTCCTGGCCGGTGATGTCCTTCCCACTCTCGGGGAGGGAGCGGATGTCGATTTGAAAGGGGCGGTGCATGGCAAGAGACTGGGTGCTAGATGCTGGTAGAAGGCCGGAGCTTGGCGCAGAGGGCTTCGGCGACGTTGGGGGGTACGAATTGCTCGATATGCCCTCCCAAGCGGCAGATTTCCTTCACCAGTCGGCTACTGATGTAGGTGTACTCTTCGCGCGGCATGAGAAACAGGGTTTCGAGGTTCGGCTCTAACTTACGGTTCATGAGGGCGAGTTGGAACTCGAACTCGAAGTCGGAAACGGCTCGCAGACCGCGCACGAGAGCGCAGGCGCGGTGATGGCGGGCAAAATTGACGAGTAAGCCGTCGAAGGGCATGACTTCAATGCCGTTGATCTCGGCGGTGGCGCGGCGGATGAGTTCGACACGTTCCTCAACGCTGAAAAGGCTCTGTTTGGAGTTGTCCCGGGCGACGGCGATGATGAGATTGTCAAAAATGCCCGCAGCACGCTGGAGCACGTCAAGGTGACCGTTGGTGAGAGGGTCGAAGCTGCCGGGGTAGATCGCGCGTCGCATGGTTTTTCTGGGGACGAGTGTAGCGGAGGCGCTCTGCGGGTGAAAGCAGAAAGCTCAGGCGAGAATGACCTGTGCCATGGCAAGCTCTCTCGTGTGGGTGAGACTGACGAGGCAGTTGGCACCTGCGGCGTGCTGTTTGGCTGCCCCGTGAAGAACAATCTGCGGTTTGCCGCTGGCCTCGCGCACGACCTCAATGTCCGTCCAGACCACGCCTTCGGCCCATAGACCGGTGCCGAGGGCCTTGGCCGCAGCTTCCTTGGCGGCGAACCGGGCAGCGTAATGCATGGCAGGATCGGCGCAGGCGTCGCAATAGGCGATTTCTCCAGCGGTGAAGGTGCGTTCCTTGAAGCGCTGTCCGTGCCTTTCGAGCAGCTCACGGAGGCGCGGGACTTCTACGAGATCAATGCCGATGCCTGTAGGGTTCATCGGCGCTCAATCGCGGTATGTGGTCATGACGGCGAGCATTTCCCGCACAGCGGCCTGTAGGCCGATGAAAACGGCCCGGGAAACAATGTGGTGGCCGATGTTCAGCTCTGCGAGATGTGGCACAGGCCAGAGATCGGGCAGATTTTTCGTGGTCAGGCCGTGTCCGGCGTTGATTTGCAGCCCGAGGGCGTGGCCGAGCTCTGCTGCGGCGCAGAGCCGCTCCACCTCGGCCTTGCGGGCGTCTCCGCTGTGGTTGGCGAAGGTGCCGGTATGCAGTTCGATCATGGCGGCTCCGATCTCGGCGCTGGCGCGGACTTGATCGAGATCCGGGTCGATGAACATGCTGACACGAGTTCCGTTGTCTCCCAGCGCCTTCACGGTGGTGCGCAGGGCATCGCGCTGGCCGGAGACATCGAGTCCGCCCTCGGTGGTGACTTCTTGGCGGTTCTCCGGCACCATGCAGACGAAGTCCGGCCGCACAGCGAGGGCGATTTCGAGGATCTCGCGGGTGTTACCCATCTCGAGATTGAGTTTCGTGGCGATTTGCTGACGCAGGAGGCTCACATCGGCATCCTGGATGTGGCGTCGGTCAGCCCGCAAATGCACGGTGATGGAGTGTGCTCCAGCAGCCTCGGATTCAAGGGCGGCTGTCAGGACGGAGGGCTCGGCAAAAGGTGAGTCCAGCATCGTGCGGTAGCGCGCTTGGCGCAGCGTGACGACGTGGTCGATGTTAACACCGAGGAGCAGGTTGGGCTGGGTCATGAGCGGTATGTAGCGCGTCCCTAGCATGCCGCAAGCCTGCTGTCCCTTTGCATGTTTGACAGAATCTTGACGGAAAAGTGTCACCGACGGCTCAAGAAATGGCACTAGATCTGCGCTCTCCAACTTGGATGAAGAAACAACGAACCTCACCACTCCCATGAAATCCCTCTTCTACACCATCCTGATCCTCAGCGGCGCATTTCTCGGCTATGACTACTTCATCGCGCCTCCGGGGCGGAAAATCGTTTTCCAGAGACTCAACCCGCCGCCGCAGAAAAAAGTCGCGCCCGTAGTGCCTGCGTCTGAGTTCAAGCCCGTCATGCCACAGCCCATGAAGCCGGTCGTGACCGAAACACCGAAGCCTGCTCCGAATCCTGTTTCCGTGGCGCCACCACCGCCGCCGGTTTCTTCGGGGCCAAAGTTTGAACCCATCGAAACGCTCACGGGCAACTGGCTGAACATCCCGCCTTCCGCATTTCCGCGCGAGGTGAAGCTTTTGCAAGATGCCGAGTTCAAGATGAGCGTGGGAGCCAGCAAAGTGGCCGCAGGTGGCACGGCTTATGCCCTCAGTGCGGAAAAGGGGGTCATCACGCTAGCGCCCGCAGTCGGGGCTTCAGCACGGGCGCAACTGCCGGTGGATGGCACGGATTTAAAGGCGCAGCTCAACGCGGTGTATGAAAAATGGAAAGTGCAGCGGGCAGAGGAGTTGAAAGCCATCGCGGCACGGAAACAACAAGTCATGCCGCAGCAACAGGAAGCCGTCCCGTCCAGCAGCGAGGCCGACGCGAGCGGCAAGCCGGTGCGAGGAGCTGATGGAAGCTATCCGCTGCTTGTTGCTAGCATGAAGCGTGGCCAGGTGACGGAGATCACGCCACAGAACATTACGGGATGGCAGGACCCGCAGCCGTTGAAGGTGCAGGGTAAGGATGGCTGGGCGATGAAGGTGAACTTTGAGGCGAAGACTGTTTTTGGCCCTCAACCAGCCGAAGCGCAGGCGCTGATACTCAATGGGCGCGTCATTGGCTGGTACTTCACTGGCTCGGGAGAAGAGGTGCCGTGATGAAATTTATGCGTACCGGGAAGTTTCCGTTTGCCAGAACATGTCATGCGTTTACTATCGCCGCCCATTCGGTAGGGAGCGGTAGCTCAATTGGTTAGAGCGCCAGCCTGTCACGTTGGAGGTTGCGGGTTCAAGTCCCGTCCGTTCCGCCACTGGATGTTATAGGCCGCCTTGTTTCAAGGCGGCCTTTTTCATGCCTGAAAAACAGCCTTTAACCCAGTTTACTGCTCCAAAGCACGCTCGAAGCAGCGCTTTTCCTCTGGCAGCATGTGTGCCTTGGGATTGATGGCTTTGATGACTCCTGCGGCCTCCTCTCGGAAACCACCGCTGCGGGCGATGGCGGCGAAGACGGCACGCTGGCCTTCAGTGAGGCGGTTTAAGTCCATGTATTGCAGGTAGGACACCGCCTGCTGGATGTCTTGAAGACGATGATACGCCAGTGCCACGGCGAGCTTGCGCTGATCGTCCTTGGGCTGGATTTGCAGGAGCTTCTGCGCGTTGCGCAAGGCTAACTCGGTATTTTTTCCCACCAGCAGGCTGACGTACAGATTGCGCTCGACATAGGAAGTGTCGTCCGGCCAACGACCGACAGCGGCCTGGGTGGCCTGGAGCAGGGTTTCGGTGTTTTGATTGGCCTCGCAGGCCTTGATTAGGCCGGTGTAGGCCTCGCGCTCGATGCGCGGGGGGGCGGAGGCTCGCTGAGCGGCGCGGATGGTGAGCCGATAGGCATCTTCGGCGATGTCGAAATGTCCGCGGTCTTCGCCATACTGAGCGATCCGCAATAGGGCAGGGTAACGGCCGTTGATTTCTGCCATGTCCTTGGCGGCGATGAGTTTGGAGCGCAGTTCCTCGGCGGGCTTTTTCAGCACATAAGCCAGATGTGCTTTGAACATCGCTACGGTGGTTGGGTCGAGCACATCTTTGATTTTGGGGTCGTTAACCAGCCGTTCCACATCACCAAAGCGCTGCAGCATCGTGAGAGCGTTGAGGTAGTTTTCCAGCAGGCCTTGATGTGCCTTTGGGGTGGGTTTTCAGCCGATTGATGAGCCGGGTGGCATCCTCGGGGGTGAGGGATGTCAGCGTGACGATGTATTCGAGTGTCTGAAGGCCTAGCGCGTCGTCCTTGGCAGCCAGCGTCCAGAGAAGTTCCATGCCCTGGCCGATTTCTCCCGGATTGCCAGAAGCGATCTGCACCTTGGCCAGGCGCAGGGAGCTGTCTTTGTCATCCGGGTGCTTGACCGAGTAATTTCGCAGTACATTGAGCAGCGGCTTGTTTTGCTCGCGCTGGCCCCAGACCTCCTCCGCTAGCTTCATGAGTGCCTCACTCGGCTGCTCCACGCTCATGAGCTCTTCTAGCGCTTTGGACGCCTCCTTGGGCTTGCCGAGGTTGCTCAGGCAGCGGACATGAAGTTGCTTGTCGGTGGAGGTCAGCGCGTCGCGTTCTTTGAGCTTGTCATAGAAATAGAGCGCAGTGTCGCGCTTCATGAGTGCGAAATACTCGAAATTCAGTCGAATCGCGTCGATGCTCTCCGGTGCCTTTTGGTAGGCTTCTTGGGCCTGCATCACTGCGTTGATCATCTGGCCATTCTCGGCCATGCGGCGGGCCTCTTTGACCATTCTTTCCGCCCGCATGTTTTTGATCGAGTTTTTGATCGGTCGGGCATAAACAATGCCGAGGACGGTCAGGCTCGTGCAGATACTCACGATCACAAAGGTGGCGATCCAGCGTGCCAGCGGGGACTGGCGGTCACGATGCGCGACAGTGGGCGGCACCATCCATTCCCACGCAGCGATGAATGGCCGCCACAGCACAAAGGGCTTCGGTGTGTGGTCCTGGGAAGGGTCGATTTTTTGGTTCCAAAGCATGATCAGCGACGGCGAGGGCCGGAGTGTAGGTGTTCGGACTGTTACGTCATGTTGAAATATTCTCCGCAACCTGAACGACGTCTGCACGTTGATAGCGGCCCGCCGCCACATGAAAATTCAGTTGAAAAACGATTGGCTCCTCCTAAAGCAGCGCTCCCACGATTGAACGTCCGGAGGGGGGCGAACAACCCTATCGCTCCCACCACGCTCATTCCCATCCCCCCTCAACCAACCGATACAACGACGTTATGATCCAAGTTAAGAACCTTATTAAGGTATTCGGCACGAAGGTGGCCGTCGATGACATCTCATTCTCCGTGGAAAAAGGCGAGGTGCTCGGCTTCCTCGGCCCGAACGGCGCCGGTAAGTCCACCACCATGCGCATGGTCACGGGTTACTTCCGCCCCACCAGTGGCAGCATCAGCCTTTGTGGCATCGACATGCTGGAGAAACCAGAAGAAGCGAAGTTTCGTCTCGGCTACCTGCCGGAAAACGCCCCACTGTATTCTGACATGACCGTCGCCAGTTTCCTTGGCTTCTGCGCTGAAATGCGTGGCCTGCATGGCGCGGCCCGCAACAAGGCCATCGACCGTGTGCTCGATCTCTGCTTTCTCGACAGCGTCCGCAACCAGAGCGTGGATACGCTTTCCAAAGGCTATCGCCACCGCACCTGCTTCGCTCAGAGCATCATTCACGATCCCGATGTGCTCATTCTCGATGAACCGACCGACGGCCTCGATCCGAATCAAAAGCACGAGGTGCGCGGCATGATCAAGCGCATGGGCCAGAACAAGGCCATCATCTTCTCCACGCACATCCTGGAGGAAGTCGAGGCCGCTTGCTCCCGCGCCATCATCATCGACCGCGGCAAGGTCGTGGCCGACGGCACGCCCGAGAGCCTCAAGAAGCTCGTTCCCGGCGCGAACTCGCTCGACGAAGTCTTCCGCAGCATCACGAAGCCTGATACGGCCCACAAAAAGGCCGCCTGATCACCCTGTTTCTCAAACCAACCCCAATCCAATCTGAACATGCGAAACCGCGACATCCAAAACACCGTGGCCGTCTTCAAACGGGAGTTCCTGGCCTACTTCAATTCCCCCGTGCTCTACGTCATCGTCGTCATCTTCCTGCTGGCGTCGATGGGCTTTCCGTTCTTCTTCTCCCGCATCCTGGACAGCGAGGACGTTTCCCTCACCGAGCGTTTCTTTGTCTGGCATCCGTGGATCTACACCGTGCTCGCACCCGCCGTGGGCATGCGTTTGTGGTCGGAAGAGCATCGCCTCGGCACCATCGAGCTGCTCCTGACCATGCCGGTTTCTCCATGGCAGGCGATTCTGGGCAAGTTCTTCGCCGCATCCTGTGTGTGGCTCATCGGCCTCACGCTGACTTTCCCCATCGTGTGGACGGTCTGCTACCTTGGTGAGCCTGACATGGGGCCGATCATCAGCGGCTACACCGCCAGCTATCTTTACGCGCTGGCCTGCCTCTCCGTGACCTGTGCCGTCAGCGCCATCACCCGCAGCCAAGTCGTTTGCTTCATCGTGAGCGTCGCGTTCTGCATCGTCATCGCCCTCATCGGTGATCCTGGCGTGACGCAGACCATTGTCAGCACCACGCCCGACTGGGCCGAGGGCTTTGTGCGCTTTGTGAGCTACTTTAGCTTCATGGACCACTTCTTCGAGCTGACGAAGGGCATCTTCGTGATGCGTGACGTGCTTTACTTCCTCTCTGTCATCGTTGTTTCTCTCATCATCACCCATCTGTCTCTGCGTGCGAAGCGCGCCTGACCCTGGCATCAAACCAACCCTTCAACCTGATTTGACCCCATGAGCGTGAATCTCACAAGCAAACAAGCCACCACCGGCATCACCGCCTTGCTGGTGATTGTCATCGTTGTTGTCCTCAACTTCCTCGTCGGCGGCCTCGGCCTCGGCAATTTCCGCCTCGATCTCACCGAGGACCGTATCTACACCCTTTCCCAGGGCACCAAAAACATCCTCAGCCGCCTCAACGAGGACGAGCCGGTCACCGTTCGTTTCTACCACACCACGGATGACCGTGTGATGCCCAACGTGCTCAAGTCGCATGTCCGCGCTGTGGAAGATCTGCTGCTGGAGCTGGTGAAAGCCTCTGGTGATAAGATCATCCTCGAAACCATCCACCCCAACCCAAACACCGAGGAGGAGGACAAGGCCCGTGCCGATGAAATCCAGGATATGGGTCCTGTGAACCAAGAAGGTGACAAAATTTACTTCGGTTTGGCCGTCGAGTGCCTCGGCCAGAAGGAAGTCATTCCCTTCCTGAATCCACCGGCTCCGAATGAGGGCTCCGCCGTCGAGTACGACATCGCCCGCGCCATCTCGAAGGTCATCAAGCCCATGAAGAATGTCGTGGGTGTCATGAGCGCCATCCCGGTCATGGGTTCGCCCATGTTCCCGTTCCAGCGTCAGCGCGGCCAGGAACCCTGGGTGGTCGTGCAGCAGCTTCGTGCCGACTATGAAGTCGTCGAGGTGCCGATGGGCACGGACAAGATCGACACCAACATCAAGGTGCTCGTCGTGCTGCATCCGGCGGACATCAGCGAGTCCGCTGAATACGCCATCGACCAGTTCCTGCTCGGCGGCGGCAAGGTCATCGCTTTCGTTGATCCGAATAGCGTCGTGGCCCAGGCCTTCAGCGGCCAGCAGAACCCCATGACCGGCCAGCCCGGCGGCCAGATCAACACCACCTCTGACTTGAAAAACCTCCTCAAAGCCTGGGGCGTAGGCTTCAAGAACGACATGGTCATCGCCGACATGAACTACCGCGGCATGCTGCAAGGCCGCAACAACCCCACCGCGCTCTTGCTGCCTGCTGGTGCGATCAATGCCGACGACCGCATCACTTCCGGTCTCAATTCGCTGACGCTCGTCACCGCTGGCTCCTTCAGCATCGACAAACGCGATGGAATCGACGCCAACATGCTCGCCAGCAGCTCCGAGGAGTCTTCCATGATCGACGTCACCGAGGCGGAGAAAGCCCGCTCTCCCCAGGGCCTGTCCAGCTTCACCTCCGGCGGTCGCAAGCAGCTCATCGGCCTTCGACTGAGCGGCAAATTCAAAACCGCCTTCCCCAATGGCAAACCCGCCGTCGCCGCAGGCAAGCCTGACACCGGTGGTGCCCAGGACGAGGCGAAACCCGCCGCTGCCGCTCCTGCTGGGCCGGTGACAGTCACCACGCCACCGGTTTCTGTCCCTGCTGCATCTGCGACTACCGCACCTGTGATCGCGGCTCCAGCGGCCGCTCCTGCCGGCCCGGTGACAGTCACCACCCCGCCGATTTCGGTTTCCCCAGCAGCGCCAACGGCCCCTGCTGGCGCTCCCGCTGCTGTGGCAGCCACAGCGGCTCCTCAGCTCGGAGTTAAAAAAGACGATGGCTCGCTCAAGGAATCCGCCAACAGCGAAGGTGTGGTCATCTTGTTCTCCGACGCCGACATGCTCTATGACGCCTTCTGCGTGCAGCAGGATCCCATGACTGGCATGCTCGTCTCCCGCACTGGCAATCTGCCGCTGCTGCTCAACGCCGTCGAAGTCCTCTCCGGTGGTGGTGATCTTCTTCAGGTGCGCAACCGCAAGTCCGCCGTGCGTCCCTTCAGCACCCTCAAGGAAATGCGTGAGAAGGTCGAAAGCCGCTACCGCCCGCAGCTCATGGCCCTGGAGGCCGAGCGTGCGAAGACCGCTGAAAAAATGGGCGCGCTGCGACTGAAGCGCGATGCCAAGGGCAAGGGCTTCATCGTCGATCCACAGCAGCAGAAGGACCTGGAGGCTCTCATGCAGAGTGACGTCGATCTCTCCCGCAAGATGCGCGAGATCAAAAAGGACCAGAACAAGGAGATCGAGCACACCAAGACCACCCTCAAGTGGTTGAACTTCCTCGCCCTGCCACTGCTCGTCAGTTGCGCCGGCATCCTGCTGGCCATCCGCCGCCGTGCCGCCACCGCCGCCGTTTGATTTAAATCACCCTTTTAACACACACTTCTCATCCCATGAACAAGATCATCCTCCTGCTCGCCGTGCTGGCCGCCCTCGTCGGCGCGGTCATCTACCAGCAGAAAGACCGCAAGTCCCGCCTCAGCAGTGGTGCCCGCAAAGGCGTCGAAATGCGTGAACTCCTCCTCCCCGCCCTCGACGTCAACAGCGTGCAAAAAATCCGCGTCAAAGACGAAAAGAGCGAGGTTAACGTCGCTCTCAACGGCACCACCTGGACCGTCGCCGAACGCGGCGGTTACGAGGCCAGCTTTGACAAAATCAGCCGTGCCTTGCTGGCGCTGAAGGAGCAGAAAAACACCCGCAAGCAGATCGTTGGTAAGGAATCCTGGGGCAAAATCGGCGTGCAGCCTCCTGGCGAGCCGAACGCCTACGGCATTGGCACGCTCGTTGAGTTGATGGATGATAAGGGCAATCTCAAGAAGTCCCTCATCCTCGGTGCCAACGTCAACAGTTCCGGCAACGCCAATGCTTCCCCCTTCGGCGGCAGCAACGAGCGTATGATCCGCATCCCGGATGACGGCGATACGATCTGGGTCGTCGGTAACACATTCAGCGACCTCGAAACCAAGCCTGATTCTTGGATCGAAAAGGCGTTTTTCGATGTGCAGAAGCTCAAGTCCGTCGAAGTCACCGCCGCCAAGCCGGAAGACTCCTGGAAAGCCACGCGTGAGAACGCGGACGCCACCGAGTTCAGCCTCGAAGGTGCTAAGCCCGGTGAAAAGCTCGATAACGGCAAGATCAACCTCGCCAGCCTGCTTTCCGCCCCCACCTTCAACGACGTGCTCACCAAGGACAAGGCTGCTGAAACGATGAAAGGCGCGGTCAAGGCCCGCCTCGTCACCTTTGACGGCTTCACCTACGAGGTGCAGACCGTGAAGCAAAAAGTCGCTGACGCAGACAAATATTACCTCGCCGTCGCGGTCAGTGCCGACATCGCCAAAGAACGTGCCCCCGTGAAAGATGAGAAGGCCGAGGACAAAAAGAAAAACGACGAGGCCTTCGCCGAGGAGAAGAAAAAGAAAGAGGAGAAGCTCGCTAACGAGAAGAAGCTCGCTGGTTGGGTTTATGAGGTCACCGAATACACCGTGAGCAGCCTGCTCAAGTCTCGCACCGAGGTTCTCGCCGCGCCGGAAAACAAAGAGGATGCCGCCCCTCCTGCGCCAGGGGCGCCAGCCAGCGGACTGCCGGATGTGTCCAAGATGCTCGAAGGCCTCAAACCCGCTGCTGCGCCTCCCGCTTTCCCCCCCGCCTCACCGCTTCCTGAAGCGCCCAAGACGGAGATCAAACCCGCGCCCGCACCTGACGCCAATCCCGTGACTGGCGAGAAGCCTGCGGCGGCTG
Organism: Verrucomicrobiaceae bacterium; assembly: GCA_021298725.1. Taxonomy (GTDB): domain Bacteria; phylum Verrucomicrobiota; class Verrucomicrobiia; order Verrucomicrobiales; family Verrucomicrobiaceae; genus Prosthecobacter. Next base: position 20,872 of record JAJTDU010000144.1, read on the forward strand.
AGCCGAAGAAATAAAGGCTTCTGAAAGCGATCCTGAACGGAGTGGTGCCTCGCGCATCGCTCCGTTTTTTTATCCCACCAAACCCTGCGTAACCACCAGTTTGGCCTCAGGAGGATGAAGCTCTAGACTCTGCGTCTTCGTGAAGGACCTTCCACCGTCTTTGGGAGCTGTTGGTGAGTCTTGGACTCAACGTGGAGTCCGCGCCCCTCGAGTCATGCGCACGAGTTGTCCTTGAAGCGACGTGAGTATCTTTAACTGCGCCTGCAATTGGGCCACCAGCGCAGCAAACATCCATCCGCCACGCCCGCCCGACGTGCCTCAGTAGCTCATCATCCTACCGCTGCGCTTTTGGGCCATGGCCTGCTCGGCTGCCAGGATGAGAGCGGCTAGTTGCGCGTCAGATGGCTGGGTTTTGGCGGCTTCCTGATAATGATCGAGGGCGCGGTGTGGCAGACCCGTTTGAAAATAGACGAAGCCGAGCGCTTTGTGCGCCTGGGGATCTCCGGGCATGGCTTTGAGGATTTCCCGGAACACTCCGACGGCGTCATCATACCTACCCACTCCCGCAAGTCCGAGGCCTAGGGTGAAGGCCACGGTTGGCTTGATTGCGGCGGCGTCGTCCAACTTGATCAGTTCAAGAGTGGTGTTGAGTGACT
>JAJTDU010000010.1 GCA_021298725.1 Verrucomicrobiaceae bacterium
TGTTGTCATCGAGCGTGGTGGCGTGGTTGCGCTTGCCAGGTTCTTTGTCGCCAGCTTCGAGATCGCTGCGGAGATGATATTTTTTGGCCTTTTCAGGATCAAAATCGAATTCGCTGCCCCAACCGCCGGAAGCGAGCTGGCATTTGAGCAGCGCTTTGGCCGCATCTTTGGCCGCAGTGAGGCACGCCTCCTCGCCGGTGGCCTGGTAAGCTTTCAGCATCGCCAAACCCATCGTCGTCGTGCCCGGAGGCTGGATGGAAATGATCGTGGGCGACTTCCCGTGCTCAACCTCGCCGATCTTCCCTTCTTTGTCATACGAGGACGCATAACCGCCTTCACGAGCGAGATGCGTATGGGCGTATACGACCGCCTTTTTCATGGCGGCGGTGATGGCAGCCGGATCGGGCAGATCAGCCGCAACAATGAGCGAGGAAGAGAGAAGAAGAGCGAAAAGAAGGCGCATGCCGTTTGAACGGAAGATTTAACTCCACTCCTTCAATCGTTCCGGGAACGGGCAGTGCGCGCAGGCGGAGTCGTCTTCGAGGCAGAAGTCCTCATAAATTTGCAGCAAGCCCTGCTGGTGGTGCAGCTTCTTGGTGAAGTCTTTGCCGCGTGGGTCATCGCCAAAGAGACGCTGCACGGCGCGGCGGACTTTTTGATTGTCGAGCAGGGCGGGAAGTTCGAGGTATTCGGCCCACAGGCGCGTCCGCTCGGGCACGAGCAGCGGGTAGGCGACATTGGCGAGCATCTCCTGCACGCGTGTTTCGCCGATGAGTGAGATCGGTTTGGCAGCAGGATCGGCCAGCAGGGTGTAATGCGTGCTCCAGAAATCATGCGTGAGCGCCAGCAGCGTGTCGCGCCACGCAGCCTGGCTCCAGCGCGTGGCATCGGCCAGCGGTGCGACGACTTGCGGCCACGCATGGAGCAGAGCGCCCAGCGCACCGAGACGGCGCTGCGGATGATTGCCGGGACGGATGGTTTTGAGCTTCCAACGCGGGAGCTGGCGCTCCTCCAGCCAGCGCAGGCAGTCGTTGCGGACTTTCCACCACTGGGACCAGAGCTGACGCAAGTAGGCGCGTGTTTCAGGCTCCGTGTCATCCGCACGCATGACTTCGAGGAAGCCGGAGACGCCAAAGAGCAGCGCTTCACGAGCCGTCGCCACGGATTTAAGCAGACGCCTCAAGGGCAGTCGCTGACTGAGCAGGACGAAGGGCTGCTGGTTACTGCTGTAGCCGAGGGCGCGTGCCAGCGCCTGATAAATGGCCTCTTCACGGCCCTGTGCGGCCACGCAGCGGTGCAGGCGCTTTGATTTCAGCTCCAGCCGGTATTGTGCGGCGGACTCGATGATGGACTGCACCCGCGCAGCATCCATCTCATGGAGGGGCGTGGCGCAGCGGCCCAAGCGTGCGGCGGCAAGGCCGCGATTCGGCCTCGCATCGTCGGCGAGCATCGCCGGAGTCAACACAATCTGCGTGACCTCGCGATGCTGACTCGTGCGCGTGTAAAAACGCTCCTGCGGCGCGTCGAAGAAGAGATGCAGCACGACGCGGTCGTAGTCCGCATTCGCGCCGTGCTGGTGGCGCTCCCAGTCACGCGCATCGGGATCGAGCTCGATATCACCATGGTGCGTTTGATCATCCACGCGGATCGCGCAGCCGGTGAAATCCGGGCCGGGGCCGGAGTTCCAGGTGCCGAAGTCGATGATGCGCACCACTTGGCCATCCACGCTGGTGAATTCACTACCGAAGGCTCCGGCGAACCACAGGCTTTGCAGATCAAGCTCGGTCAGAGGCACCTCAAAGCCTGGCAACCGCGTCTCCTCAATGCCGCTGAACACTGCATCGCGAAAGCGTGCATAGTGGTCGGCGAGTGGCAGCGGCGTCATGGGATCACTCCGCTTTCAAAGGTGTGAGAAGGTAAGACTGGCCATCCGTGCTGAGCTGGTGGCCGCTGAGGTCGGCTGCGTAAGCCAATGCATGTGGCAGCGGAATGTCACGCAGGTCGAGGGAGATTTTGACATCCGCCCCGCCGGGTTTGACGACGATGTTCACACCTCCTTGCTTGGCAGGATCGAGGTCACGCGATTTGACGCGGAAGTACTCGGCGGCTTCGGCCAGGGTGGCATCACGGAACTGAACCGTCGGAAAGATGATTTGATCGGCATTCCCCAGCACAGGAGGCGGCGTGGCCGCCGGAGGCGCGGGCTTTTCCTCAAACTTAACGGCTAGCACCACCGCATGCTTTTCCACGCGGTATTGCAACCCCACACGCTCCGCGCAGTAACGCACGACTTCGATCAGCGGAGCATCTCTGAGGTCCAGGCTGATGGTGTCCGTCAAAGCGCCATCGCGGAGAACGATGGAGACGCCCGTCGTTGCCGGCGGCTGGGTAATTGAGTCCAGATCACGGCTTTTGACACGGATGTATTCAACTGCCTGCTCAATGGTGGCGTCTTTGAATTGGACGATGGGGAAAATGATCTTCTGGACCTTCTCTTCCAGCAGGACAGTTCCGTCAATGGCCTGGGCGGAAGCAGTGCCGTGAATCCAAAGCACCAATAACGCTGATTTAATGAGGGTAGCTGTGCTCATATGGGATCGAGGCTACATGACCACCGCAGAGAAAGCCAGCCGCCATTTCGCGGCGTGTTTCTTTCCTTGCCTCGGCGATTTGAAACCGGAAGAACCGCTGCTGAAGTTCTTCAATGCCCATGAGATCAAGGACGCGCCCGGTGGGTCACGTCGCAGGCTAGAAAAACTTCGATCTGTCCCATGAGCCTCACCACAGCTTCCAACCCACGAGTTCTTTATCGCTGCGGGCAAAAAGCCGGTTCCCTGCAAAGCCGGGATGCGCCCAGGTTTTGCCGATGATCTGCCAGCGGGCCAGCTCTTCGTGCTTTTCGGGCTTCAGCGTCACATAAACGAGTTCACCGCTCGCATTGAGCAGCGCGGCGAGATTTTTTGCCTCGTCCATCCAAACAAGGCTCATCTGCGGGTTGCGATCCTTCGGTGTCAGCGTGTTGTCATCGCTCCAGAGGATTTTGCCGGTCTTCAACTCGAAGGCTTGCAGGCCGCGGTTTTTGTCGAGCATGTAAACGATGTCATCTTTGAGCAGAGGGGCCGACATGAGGCCGCAGATCTCGGTTTCGTTCTCCCAGAGCAGTTCAACGCCCTTCCCAAGCCGGAATCCCTTCGCGCCATGCCAATAGCCGGAGACGAGCAGCACACCATCATGATACAACGGCTGCGCGATGCTGACGCCGTAGGTGATCTTGTATGGATAAGTCCAGTTCAGCGCTCCGCTATCAGGATTGAGGCTCTGCACATGCTCCGGCCCCCAGGCGATGAGCTGACGTTTGCCGTCCTGCGTCATGATCTCCGGAGTACAGTAACCCGCGCGATCCGGCCCGCCGCGCCACACTTCCTTGCCGCTGTTTTTGTCCAAAGCGATGACGGAGCCCTCGTTGGCACCGACGTGCAGCAAAACACGCGCTCCATCGATCACCGGTGACGCCGCAAAGCCCCAGGTCGGAATTTTCGCGCCGCAGATTTCGACCATGTTCACCTGCCAGAGCACCTTGCCAGTCTTCGCCTCAAGACACGATGCCACACCCGTCGCTCCCAACGCATAAGCCTTGCCATCCAGGATGTTCACCGAGGCACGCGGCCCCGTGCCATAATCCATGCCGCCGTAGCTCACCTCCCAGCTCTGCTGCCAGACTTCTTGGCCGGTTTCGGCATGGAAGCACCGCACCCGCTCCACCTCCTGCGGCATTTGCTGTCGATCCATCACATAGACAAGACCATCACTGACCGTCACTCCGCCGAATCCTGCTCCGATCTCCGCTTTCCACAGTCGCTCCGGTTCCTTCCTTGAAAAGTCAGCAGGGATGCCGGCTGGATTCCACCGACCGTCAGCCTTCTCGCCACGCCAGCGTGGCCAGTCTTCAGCGGCGGATGCGCTGATTGAAACCAGGAATGCGGCGATCAATATTTTCATGATTTTTTAATACGACCAAGCCACGAAAACTTCGCAACACGATGTCAAGCCATGCCTCCGACAAAAGTTTTTCACATGTGAAGCTCATCAGTTGCCCGATCTGATGCTCTCGCTAACTCCACCACTCCCAACCGGGCTTCATGGCATCCTGCTTGAAACCTTGAACCTGAAACTTCGAACTTTCCCCAACCATGTCTGCTGCCAACGAACTCAACATCAATGTCGCTCACGTCGAGCGTGTCGCCAAGGAACTGGGCCTGCGGGCCATTCAGGTCGGCGCGACGGCCAAATTGTTTGCCGACGGCGCCACGGTGCCGTTCATCGCCCGGTATCGAAAGGAAGCGACAGGGTCGATGGACGAGGTGCAGATCTTGAACGTGAAGGAGCGCATGGAGCAACTCGTGGCGCTGGATGACCGTCGTGGAGCCATCGTGAAATCTCTCGAAGAACGCAAGCTGATGACGGACATCCTGCGGGTGAAACTCGACAAGGCGGAAACCGTCAACGCGCTGGAGGACATCTTCGCACCGTTCCGGCCGAAACGTCGCACGCGGGCCACCATCGCGAAGGAAAAAGGTCTGGAGCCGCTGGCTGACTTCATCGAGGCGAATTTGATGACGCAGGGCGTCGATCTGAGTGGCGAGGCGGCGAAGTTTGTGAACCCAGATCACGCAACCGAAGAACTGCGCGTCAAAGACGCCGCCGATGCACTCAGTGGCGCTCGCGACATCATCGCGGAGCGCATCAGCGATCACGCGGAAGCGCGTGCGACGCTGCGAAAATTCTTCGCGGAGCAGTCCACGGTCATTTCCAAGGTCATGTTTGGCAAAGAGACCGACGAAGAGGCGCAGAAGTTCCGTGACTACTTCGACTGGAGCGAGCCACTAAAGTCGATCCCCTCTCACCGCATGTTGGCCATCCGGCGCGGTGAAAAAGAAGGCTTTCTGCTCATGCGCATCCAGCCCGCCGAAGACACGGCGGTCAAGATGCTGGAGAACCTCTTCGTCAAAGGCGGCAACGCCTGCTCTGACCAAATGAAACTGGCCTGCGCGGACAGCTACAAGCGTTTGCTCAGCTCCAGCATGGAAACAGAAGCACGTCTTGAATCGAAGAAGAAGGCGGACACCGAAGCCGTCCGCGTTTTCGCGGACAATCTGCGTGAACTGCTGCTGGCAGCTCCGCTGGGGCAGAAACGCGTGCTGGGCATTGATCCCGGCTTCCGCACCGGCTGCAAGGTCGTGGTGCTCGATGCGCAGGGCCAGCTTCTCTTCAATGATGTGATTTATCTGCTCGGTGATGGCAACAGCCTCATGCATGCGAAGACGCTGCTGACCAATCTCGTCGAGCGTTTCAAGATCCAGGCCATCGCCATCGGCAATGGCACGGCCAGCCGCGAAACCGAGATGTTCGTGAACAAGATTGGTCTGCCGAAGGCGATTCCGGTGATCATGGTCAATGAAAGCGGCGCGTCGATTTACAGCGCCAGCGAAGTCGCTCGTGAAGAGTTTCCCGATCAAGACGTGACGGTGCGCGGCTCTGTTTCTATAGCCCGGCGCCTCATGGATCCGCTGGCGGAGTTGGTGAAGCTCGATCCGAAGTCGATCGGTGTGGGTCAGTATCAGCACGATGTGGATCAAAACCAGCTCAAGACGAGCCTCGATCATGTAGTGATCAGCGCGGTGAACGGCGTCGGCGTGGAACTGAACACGGCCAGCAAGCAGCTACTCAGCTACGTTTCCGGGCTGAACAGCGCGCATGCGGCCAACATCGTGGCCTTCCGCAATGAGAACGGCCCGTTCAAGAGCCGCAAGGATTTGCTCAAGGTTCCACGGCTCGGCGACAAGGCCTTCGAGCAAGCCGCAGGCTTCCTGCGCATTCGCGACGCAGCGCATCCGCTGGATGCAAGCGCGGTCCACCCGGAGCGCTATCCACTCGTGGAAAAAATGACCGCTGAGATCGGCTGCACAGTCAGCGACCTCATGCAGCGTGCGGATTTGCGCCAGAAGATCGACCTGAAGAAGTATGTGAGCGAGGACGTGGGCCTGCCGACGCTGCAGGACATCATGAACGAACTGGCCAAGCCAGGACGCGATCCGCGCAAGCAGTTCGAGGTCTTCCAGTTCGCCGAAGGTGTCAGCGAGATGAAGCATCTTACCGTCGGCATGAAACTGCCTGGCATCGTGACGAACGTGACCGCTTTCGGTGCCTTCGTGGACATCGGCGTGCATCAAGACGGCCTCGTGCATGTGAGCCAACTCAGTGACACCTTCGTGCGTGACGCGGCTGAAGTGGTGAAAGTGGCCCAGCGAGTGCATGTGACGGTCACGGAGGTGGATATTCCAAGGAAACGCATCGCGTTGAGCATGAAATCGAAGCCTGACTTTGAGAAGAAAGCTGGCGGCGGCGGTCCACGTCCTGCGGGCGGTCCAGGTGCTGGCCAGCGCAGCTTTGCTAGCAGCAGCGGCGGCAATCGCAACTCCGGCGGCGGCTTGGGCAACCCATTTGGCGGCGGAGGCGGCGGCGACTGGTTCACTGCGGCGGCGCAGAAGGGTAAAAAGTAACCCTGTCTGCTCACACCATCCGGTCCTTCAGCGCCCATGCCACAGCCGCCGCTCCGCGGTGGACGACTTCTCCGTCTTCCGCATCCCGCCGGACAGGACGGTGATACGCTGCGGCTGTTCCTCGATGCCGCGGAGCAGACGAGCGCACCCCATCGTGGTGCACGATTGATGCGGAGCGCTGGTAGGCCGAGACAAAGCTCGGCTACGATCCGGCGAACCGAGAGAACGTCGAGTGGACTGGCTGGACGCCAGAGGTAGCTCTTGCGGCAGTTTCGCCAATATACGCGAGGCTTCTAAAGTGGACATTTGGCATGAAAGCCGCGTGTGTGAGACGCGCTCACCGTGCGTTACGACAATGACCAAAATTTCCTCCTCGAAACCCCTCAGCAAAAACATTCACCTTCAGCGCTGGGTCGCCAAAATGGCCGCCCTTTGCAAACCAGACAAGATTCACTGGGTGGACGGCTCCAAGGCCGAGTACGACCGCCTGTGCGTTGAAATGGTCGATGCAGGCACCTTCATCCGCCTGAATCAAAAGCAGTGGCCCGGCTGCTTCTACGCCAAGTCTGATCCAAGCGATGTGGCGCGTGTAGAAGAGCGCACTTTCATTTGCAGCAACTCGAAGGAAGGCGCGGGGCCGACGAATAACTGGATGAACCCCTTCGAAATGAAGGAAAAGCTCCGCAAGCTCTTCAACGGCTGCATGAAGGGCCGCACGATGTATGTGCTGGCCTTCAGCATGGGGCCGGTGGACTCGCCGATGTCACAGATCGGCGTGCAGCTCACCGACTCGCCCTACGTCGTGGTGAACATGCGCATCATGGCGCGCATAGGAAAAAAAGTGTTCGAGAAGATCGACCAGTCGAAAAAGCGTGTGGTGCCGTGCATGCACACCGTCGGTGCGCCGCTGAAAAAAGGCCAGAAGGACGTGGCCTGGCCCTGCAACAAGGAGAAGTACATCGTTCACTTCCCCGAGCTGCGTGAGATCTGGAGCTACGGTTCGGGCTACGGCGGCAACGCGTTGCTGGGCAAGAAATGCTTCGCGCTGCGCATCGCGTCTGCGATGGCACGTGACGAGGGCTGGCTGGCCGAGCACATGCTCATCCTCGGTGTCGAAGATCCGAAAGGGCAGAAAACCTATGTCGCAGCGGCTTTCCCGAGCGCCTGCGGCAAAACGAACTTCGCCATGCTCATTCCGCCGAAGTACTTCGCCGACAAGGGCTGGAAGATCTGGACCGTGGGCGACGACATCGCGTGGATCAAACCCGGTGCGGATGGACGGCTCTACGCGATCAATCCTGAGGCCGGATTCTTTGGTGTGGCACCTGGAACGAGCGACCAGACCAATCCCAACGCCATGGCCTCGCTGCGGAAGAACACCATCTTCACCAACGTGGCTCTCACGCCTGATGGCGGCGTTTGGTGGGAAGGCATGACTGATGAACCGCCTGCGAAATGCACCGACTGGCAAGGCAATCAATGGACGCCCGAGAGCGCCAAAGAAAAAGGTGTGAAGGCCGCGCATCCGAACTCACGCTTCACCGCGCCCGCCTCGCAGTGCCCCACGATTGATCCCGATTGGGAAAAACCCGAAGGCGTGCCCATCAGCGCGATCATCTTCGGCGGCCGCCGTGCCACGACGATGCCGCTCGTCTATCAAGCCTTCAATTGGAGCGGTGGCGTGTACACTGGAGCCACCATGGGTAGCGAGATGACTGCCGCTGCCGCCGGCACCATCGGTAAGGTGCGCCGCGACCCGATGGCCATGCTACCCTTCTGCGGCTACAACATGGGCGACTACTTCCGCCACTGGATCAGCATGCAGCGTAACCTGAGCGAAACGCCGCGCGTCTTTAACGTGAACTGGTTCCGCAAGGACGCCGAGGGCAAATTCCTCTGGCCCGGCTTCAGCGAAAACATGCGGGTACTCAAATGGATCGTCGATCGCTCCAACGGCCACGGCAAATCCAAGGAAACGCCCATCGGCTGGGTGCCGCACTATTCGGACATCGACTGGAAGGGACTCGATTTCTCGGAGGAAAAATTCGAAGAGCTGCAGCACTTCGACCGCGCCGCCTGGCGTCAAGAGATCCTCTCGCATGAGGAGCTGTTCCTTGATTTGAAGACGCATCTTCCCAAGGAGCTGATCTACGAGCGCGAACTGCTCATCTGCCGAATGTAGCACTGTAGCGATCGGCCATCGAAGCCGCTTCGAGGCCGACCGCGATTCTAGCGTGCGGAATGCCAGTTTTCGGCCATTGAGCCGCCGAGTTTCCGGCGTATGAAGACCATCATACCCCTCAACACCCTGACCATGCTCATTCCGACCTCGTTTCCCACTTCCAACGGCCCTGCTGAATCCACACCCCTGCTCGCCCAAGAGGGATGGATGCTGCAGCACCTGTTTTACACCATCGATCACGGCTACTGGGCCGCGCTGACACCCGAGGAGCGGCAGGAGCGCCGCGAGAACTTCACGCGCACGATTGAGGCGATCCGCAAGCATCCGGGAACGCAGTTGCTGGCCTTCGCGATGGTCTCGCCGAAGTCGGAGCTAGGCTTCATGCTCATCACGCCGGATCTGCACGATTCGCAGCGGTTTGAGAAGCAGATCAGCTTGGCACTCGGCCCGGACGTTCTCACGCCGAGCTACAGCTACCTTTCGATGACCGAGTGGACGGAGTACTCGCAGAATGAGGACGAATTCAAGGCGCAGATCGAGAAGGCGGAGGAGCTTGCACCTGGCTCAGAGGCTTTTGAGAAGCGTCTGGCGGAGTGGAAGAGCCACATGACGAAGTATTTCAACGACCGCCTCTACCCCAATCTGCCTGACTGGCAGGTGTTCTGTTTCTATCCGATGAGCAAGCGCCGCAGCGTTGGCGCGAACTGGTACGCGAACGAGTTTGCCAAGCGGCGTGAGCTGATGGGCGGCCATGCCAAGACGGGCCGCAAATACGCCGGCAAAGTGCGCCAGCTCATCTCCGGCTCCACGGGCCTGGACAGCCACGAGTGGGGCGTGACGCTGTTTGCGCACGATCTTTTCCAGATCAAGAGCATCGTCTATGAGATGCGTTTTGATGAAGTCACCACGCAATACGGTGAGTTCGGCGACTTCTATATCGGCATCCAGACGCCCACAGGCGAGCTGCTGCAGCGGGTGATGCTTGCGTGAGGCCGGAATTGATTCATTGCTCACGCCCAGTGCAAAACCAGCCCCTCACCATCGCCAACCGTCAGTTCAACTCCCGTCTCATGCTTGGGACGGGCAAATTCGCGAGCGGCGAGCTGATGCGCGAGGCGATCATCGCATCCGAGACGGAAATCGTGACCGTGGCGCTGCGGCGGGCGGATTTGACGGGCAAAGGAGACCCGTTTGCGAACATCCTCGATTTCATCCCGAAGAATGTGCTGCTACTGCCGAATACCAGCGGCGCGATGAACGCGGAGGAGGCGGTTCGTCTCGCCAGACTCGCCGTGGCAGCCGGTCTGCCGAATTGGGTGAAGCTCGAAATCCATCCCGATCCACGCTACCTGCTACCGGACCCGATTGAGACGCTCAAGGCAGCCGAAATCCTCGTCAAGGAGGGGTTCATCGTGCTACCCTACATCAATGCCGACCCAGTGCTGGCCCGTCGCTTGCAAGACGTGGGCACGGCCACGGTGATGCCACTGGGCTCGCCGATTGGTTCGCACCAGGGCATCACGACCCGGCGGCAGATTGAGATTATCATCACCCAGGCCACGGTGCCGGTGGTGGTGGATGCGGGCATAGGCGCTCCCAGCCATGCAGCGGAAGCTTTTGAAATAGGCGCGGATGCGGTGCTGGTGAACACCGCCATCGCCGTGGCGTCTGACCCAGTGCGCATGGCGCAGGCCTTCAAAATGGCCGTGGAGGCCGGGCGAGGTGCGTATGAGATCGGTCTGGGAGAGAGTGCGGAGGAAGCCGCCGCCACGAGTCCGTTGACGACCTTTCTTTATCAGTGAGGCCTAGCTTTCGGGGTCATTCAGCCCTTCACCAAGTAGGTGAAAGCGAGAACACCGCAGAACAAGAGGGCCGCCGCGAGGCACATTCCATAAAAGATGATCATAGAGGCCGGGCATTTACCGCGAATTGACCCTTTCGCTAGCGGAAATTTTGCTTGCCAAATCGGGGTCTCGGGGCAAACTCGGCTCCCCTATGGCAAAAACATGCTGGCTCGAGCGCGATAAGCGCAAACGTAAAACCGTCGAAAAGTACGCGAAACTCCGTGCTGAACTGAAGGAGAAGGGCGACTACGTCGGCCTCTCGCTGCTTCCCCGTGATGCAAGTCCGACACGTCTCATCAACCGCTGCCGCGTTTCCGGCCGCCGTCGTGCTTTCATCCGCCGCTTCCAGATGTCCCGTATGACTTTCCGCGAACTCGCCTCCCAGGGCATGATTCCTGGCGTGACGAAGTCGAGCTGGTAGCCTTCCCGTCCGAACTGGCGGCCCGGTAACTGTTGCCGGCCGCCTGGAGAGGAGGTGTTTCGCTTTCCTGCATGCCTACCTACTCTTACATCGCGGAAGATCCTGAAAAAGGATGCCCTGCTTGCCGCAGGGGCTTTGATTTGCGACGTCCGATCAGCAGACCTGCACTCGAGGCGTGCCCGCTGTGCAAGCAGCCGGTCAAAAAGCTCATCTCCGGTTTCAATACACCGAAGTACACCAAGCCGCTATCTGTCTCCGACGCCAAAGCCGCCGGTTTCACCATACTGGAAAAGCGCTGTGATGGGAACTACGAGAAGCTCTGATCCACCAATCTGTTCGCTGTGACCGCCACCTTTTTCGCATCTGTTCTGCTAGCCATGGGCACAGCGTCGCATGAGGTGCAGCACGAGTGGACGCTCACCGGTTCTGAAGTGGCTTGGTCAGCCGCCCTAGTTCTCTTTTTTGTCCTTCTGAATGCCTTTTTCGTGGCTGCGGAGTTTGCCATCGTCAAGGTGCGCAGCACGCAACTCGACGCCTTGGTGGAAGAAGGCAATGCCACCGCCATCGTGGCCCGCAAGGCGCTTAGAAACCTGGATGGCTACCTTTCCGCCACACAGCTCGGCATCACGCTTGCGAGCATCGCGCTAGGCATGGTGGGAGAGCCGTATGTCGCGCGGGTGATCCAGCCTCTCATGTGGAAGCTCGGAATCACCAGCGATACGGTCATCTCCTCAGTTTCCATGGGGGTAGGCTTTGGGGTGGTGACCTTTCTGCACGTTGTGCTGGGAGAACTGCTGCCGAAATCCTTGGCCATCCGCAAGGCGCTGGCCACCACCATGGTCGTGAGCGCTCCGCTGCATTTTTTCTATGTGGTTTTCAAACCAGCCATTTGGGTGCTCAACGGTGCCGCCAACTGGCTGCTCAAAGTTCTTTTCCGCCTGGAGCCGGCTTCTGAAAGCGAACTGGCTCACTCTGAGGAAGAGCTGCGCCACATCGTAGCTGAAAGCCAGAAATCGAAGGAGGTGACGGAAACCGAGAAGGACATCCTGCTTAACGCCTTGGCCCTCAATGACCGTTGTGTGCGTGACGTGATGACACCACGCAACACTGTCATCTCACTCGATGCCGACGACAGCTTCGAGGCTAGCCTCAAGACGGCCATTGACTCCAAGCATACGCGCTACCCACTTGTCGAGGGCCATTTGGACCACTCGATCGGCATCATTCACATCAAGGATCTGCTGGCGCTCATCGGCAAGCCGCAGCCCGACCTCCGCAAGATCAAGCGCGAACTGCACATGGTGCCGGAAATGATGCCTATCGACAAGCTGCTGCGCTTCTTCCTCGACAAACATGTCCACGTCGCCCTAGCAGTCGATGAATTCGGCGGCGCAGTCGGCATCGTCACGCTCGACAACGTGCTGGAGGAGATCGTGGGTGATATCCAGGACGAATTCGACCACGAGGTCAGCGAGTTCAAACGCATCAACGAGAACGAGTTCACCGTCGAAGGCACATTCAACCTATACGAACTTGCCGATCAAACCGGCATCGAACTCGAAAGCGACGAGGTCACCACCATCGGCGGTTACGTCACACATTTGCTCGGCCATCTGCCCAAGGTGGGTGAAAAGGTCATCATCGAAGACTACGAGGTCACCACCACCAAGGCCGATCTGCGCCGTGTCCAGCAGTTGCAGTTCAAGCGTCTTTCCAGCGTCGCGGATGAAGCCGCAGCGGCCGATGGAACGCCCGAAGGAGTGTGACTCACTTCGGGCGCACCTCATTCCACACCGGCCACCACGCCTCGAACTCCGACGGGCGCACCCGCACCCGCACGATGCTGCCCTCGGTGAGGGAAAGCAGCCGTTCCTCGACCACCTCAATGAACCTGGCTCGTTCGCTCGCGGTGATGTTTTGCCCGGCCCAACGGCGCAGCAGGGCGGCGGCGTCCAGCTTGCCCAGACGCTTCACCACCACATCACGAATGAAGTCCGCGATCTCGCTGCGGTAACGCAGCAAAATCGGCTCCGGCTCGCCCAACTCATCACGAATGGCCGCGTAACGAGATGCGGACTGCTCATACGCATGCACAAAGACCTCCCGCAGCAGTTCGATGCGGTTGAGTTCATAAACTCCGAGAATGCCCGTCGTGTAGTCTCGCACCGGGACTCCCACAAACGACAGCGGCGACATATTCGCGCGGATTAGCGGAATGTTCGCCGCCAGTCGCGAGGTGCGCTTATTGCCGTCCTCAAAAGGTTGCAGATACGGCATCTGCACCATGAGGAAAAAGCAGCATTCCAGCGGGTCACGAATGGCCGCAGCTTTTTGTAGAATCAGGTCAAAGCATTCTTCGATCACACCGGGGTTGCTCGTCGGATGAAACACACTCCCACCGATGCCCACCGGGCAGGTGCGCAGCGCTCCTTCCGCTTTCCAGTTTTTCAGCAAGCTCTCGGTGAGAACGGAGTGCAGATTCAGAAAAGTGTAGCGGTTGAAGCCCAGTGCCTCTGGCGAATCCACCAGGAACTCGATGGCCGCCTTGTGGTTGAGGATCATCCGCGCCTCCTTGTGGCGCAGGGGATCGTCGCTGCGCCCTTGCTGCAGCAGGAAGTCCGTCTCCAGCAGGGAGTAGGTGCTGCCTTCGAGGCGGCTGGAATTCCAAGTCAGGTCGATGATAAGACGGTCGAGCACATGCCGCGCGTAAGTGCCCGGCGGCAGCTCCGCCATCTGCTCAGACTGCCCTTTGGCGCGCAAGTGCTCGCACAGGCTGGCTGGCAAATAGGGCGTCTCGTTCGGCACATACGCGTCGAGAAACTCACGGCGATAGCCCACGGGCTTGCGCAGCGAGTAGTGCTCACGGAACACATCGCGCAATTCACGCAGGGCAGCATCCTCGTCGGTCGATTCGGCAGCCGGGGCATCCTCGCGCACGATCATGGTTTCGCGCTCCGGCATTTCGTAGCGACTCTCGCGGTGCGGCCAAGCGGTCGGCATCTTCGCGATGGCACGATACTTCGTCGCCCGCGCCTTGCCGGTGCGTTCGACCTCGCCAAGGCTCACCATGGCATCAAGCCGACGCAGCAAGGTGCGGCGGGAGGTTTCCTCGCCGAATTGTTTGAGCAAAGCGTCAATGCCAATGCCGTTGGGAGCATTGGAAATGGCACGATTTAGTTTCTCGTTCATAATTGGCACGATTTTGACGCAATAACGGCACGATTCAATGTTTTTTTGGCGCAATTGGGGTTTATCGTGCCAAACTGAGGCGTGATTCTGGCTGTAAGTGGCCACTTGAGAACGAGCTCACACGCGGCATTGGACGGGGCCGCGCTGCCTCTTTGATGCGGGCAGGCTTTGCACTTAGAGGGCCGCTCCCAGACATCAGCCGCTTCACAAGCTTCATGATTCGCTGGGCCAAGTTCGCCCTCTGGAGTGGAAGCCCTTGCAAAAGGCTGCTGGAGACGCCGAGTCGCTCTGATTGGAAGTTCCGCCTCCTCTCAGTGGCGTTCCTGGGCATTTTTTCTACTGCGCGGGAATAATCGCGCCAACCGCCACTCCCATGTTGAAATGGCCCGCATGCCCTCATGGAACTCACCCTCAATTTCGGCATTGAACTGCCGGCGCACCGCCCGATAGCACGCCGCGTGAACGACTCCCCGCCTAGCTTCGAGCAGATCGTGGACGCCCACTACCAGGGACTCCACCGCTTCGCTCTGAGCATGTGCCGGAGCGATGCGACGGCACAGGATCTTGTGCAGCAGACTTTTCTGCAATGGGCGCGGAAGGGCCACACCTTGCGGGATGCCGCCAAAGTGAAGACCTGGCTCTTCACCACGATCTACCGCGAATGGCTCAGCATCGCCCGCCGAGAGAAAAAACACGAACAGGTCGAGTTTGAGCCAGATCTGCATGGCGCGGCTCAACCTCAGGATGAAGGCGAAAATCCGCGCGTGGACAGCGCCGCCCTGCAAATCGCCCTAGAACAGCTCGATCCCAATTACCGCGCCCCGCTGGTGCTGTTTTACCTCAAAGAGCTGTCTTACCGCGACATTGCCGAGACTTTGGGCCTGCCGATCGGCACGGTGATGTCACGTCTCTCACGCGCCAAAGACCGCCTGCGCTCCATCCTGCTCCGTCTCGAAGAATCCGCCGCCGCCAACATCATCCCTGCCCCATTCAACTCGTGAACCGCGAAGAAGCCAGACTCGAACTCGACGCTACCACGCTCCGCCCCCAGGACGCATCTCCAGAGGCCCGTGCGCTGGCGGCAAACGATCCCGAACTGGCCGCGTGGCTAGAACAGCGCACCGCTTTCGATGAGAGCGTGGCCGATGCGTTTCAAAACCTGCCCGTGGCACCCGGATTGCGCGAAAGCATCCTCAGCGCCGCTTATGCCCGTCCTCACAAGAGCACACGTTGGCTGACGCCCACACTCATCGCCGCCGCTGCTTGTCTAGCCTTTGGCTGGACCCTGTTCTGGCCAGGAAACTCTGCCATGGCAGCCTGGGAGTCCGAATCTCTCGCGGCAGTCGCCAAGGTCGAATATGGCGTGGTGAAGCTCGATGAACACGCCGCCACGCTGGAGGCGGTGAAAAAGCTGCTCAACGCCACCGGCTGCCCCTGCCCTGAAACCGTGCCCACCAAACTAGCCGGACTGCCAACTTACGGCTGCAAACGCATCCGGGTGGATGGGCGCGCCGCCACGATCATCTGCTTTGAGTTGGAGTCAGGCAAGGAGGCACACCTCGTGGTCATGAGCAGCCAGAACCTGTGCGATTGCCCTGCGCAGGACACGCCATGCTTCAAATCCGCGAAAAACTGGTCCTATGCCTCCTGGAGTCACGGTGAGCAGGCGTTCATTCTTGCCACAACGGCAGACGAGGCAGCCTTGAAGAAGCTCTTCGGCCTGGTTTGAGGGGAAATCGCCGCATGACAGAATTTGTCATGCGCCAAGCGTCATTTGCGACGCGTTCTGATCCGCGTTTGAAAGCCCGGACAGGCTCGGTATGTATCCGCCCCCTCAAAAACCAACCGACCCATTTATGAACCTGACACGGACAGCCTACGGAACCTGGAGCGGCGGACGCTTCATGCATTATGGAGAGCAGCTCACGGAAGAGCATTACATGCAGTTGATGCGCGATGCTTTTAACAAAGGCGTGCGCACCTTCGTGACGGCAGATGTGTATGGCGTGGGTCGTGCCGATTCACTCCTGGGCGAGGCATTGAAGGGCATCCCGCGTGAAGAATACTGCCTCGCGGGCATCGTGGGCCACGACATTTATGAGGGCATCCGCCAGGGCTCACGTGGCTACCCGCGTTTCACCGATCCCACACTGCGCGGGCCGGAGAAGTATTACGATTACCTCAAAATGGCGACGGAGAAGAGCCTGGAGCGCTGCCAGACTTCGAAGTTTGACCTGCTCATGCTGCACAATCCAGACAGCATCTCCTATACGAACGAAAAAGTGTGGGACGCCTTCACTGCGCTGAAAACTGAAGGTCTGACGGACCGTCTCGGCATCGCCCCCGGACCCGCGAACGGCTTCACACTCGACATGATCGAGTGCTTCGAGCGTTTCGGCGACCGCATGGACTGGGCGATGATCATCTTGAATCCCTTCGAGCCTTGGCCTGGCCAGCATGTGCTCGGCGCGGCGGAAAAGAACGGCGTCGATATTCTGGCCCGGGTGGTCGATTACGGCGGTTTGTTCCACGATGACGTGAAGCCCGGCCACAAATTCCGCGATGGCGACCACCGCACGCATCGTCCGGGTGACTGGATCGAGCACGGTGTCGAGAAACTCGAAAAAGTGCGACCCTTTGCCGAAAAACACGGCCTGACCATGCTGCAATTGGCCTGCCAGTGGACGCTGGGGAACAAAGGCGTGAAAAGCGTCGTGCCAACGATGATTCAAGAACACGGCGAAGGTGCACGCACCATCGAAAGCAAGCTCGATGATCTCGCCGCCCTGCCAGAACAGCGTCTGACCGCCGAGGATGTCGAGGCGATCCGCCAGATCGGCGACAATACCGGCTGCATGGCTCTCAAAGGTGCCAGCCACCGCCACGAAGGCCAGGAACACCGGGCCGACGAATGGCCGATGCGCCCCGACCTGCTCGACCTCGCGACGCGTTGGAGTTTGGGCACGGCTTGGTGATTTCCTGTCTGAACTGGCATCGGCACACTCTACGTTGCAGGCAGCAGTCGCCGCATGACAAAACCACAAGCCAGGAATAAACTCGCCTCACGATGAAACTGACTCTTGTGCTCGAACCTGACGATGAGGGCGGCTACACCGTGCTTTGCCCGGAGCTGGATGTCGCCAGCCAGGGTGAGACCGAGGACGAGGCCGCCGCGAATCTGCGAGAAGCCGTGGATCTTTTGCTCGAGACCGCACCCCGCTCTGAAATTCAGAGGCGCTACCGCCCTGGGGTAAGCGTTCGCAGCATGGAGGTCGCCTATGCCTAAGCTGGGCGTGTTTTCAGGCCAGGAGGTTTGTTCCATCCTCGCGGCCGCAGGTTTCATCCATGTTCGCACACGCGGCAGTCATGCTGTGATGCAGGGCATGGATGCAAGCGGAGCCAGCCATACCGTGCCCGTGCCTTTGCACAGCGAAGTGCGGAAAGGGACGCTCAAATCCATCATCCGCCAGTCTGGCCTCGACCAGGCGCTGTTCATGAAATGACTACCAAACCACGCTATTCACTCTCAAGCTCATGATCGAATCCGACTTTATCATTATTGGCACTGGGGCGGGCGGCCTCGTCGCCGCTTTGCATGCCTCGGAGCATGGCAGCGTGGTGATGGTCACCAAACGCGGCGCTTTGGACTCGAACTCGAACTGGGCGCAGGGCGGCATTGCCTGTGTCACGGCTGAGACAGATTCCATTGAGAAACATGTGAGCGACACGCTCATCGCTGGAGCCGGTTTGTGCAAAGAGGCTGCGGTGCGCACCATTGTGAGCGAGGGGCCGGAGCGGATCGCTGATCTGGTGAAGTGGGGAGTGCATTTCGACCAACGCGAGTCGGAAAGCGGCCATCTCGAGTTCGATCTGACCAAGGAAGGCGGCCACACGGCGCGGCGCGTCTTGCATGCCGCCGATGCCACTGGACGAGAGATCACCGAAAAACTGCTCGCTGCGGTGCGCTCGAAGCCCAACATCAAAATCTACGAGAATCATTACGCCATCGACATCATCACGACGGCCAAGCTCGGCCTCGTGTCTGAAGACCGTGTTCTGGGGCTGTATGTGCTCAATGAAACCAGCGGCGAAGTTCACACCTTCCGTTCAGACCGCGTCATCCTCGCCACTGGCGGCTGCGGACGCGTTTATTTGTATACCACGAACCCACGCGTCGCGACGGGAGACGGTGTGGCGATGGCGTGGCGCGCCGGGGCAACGATTTCGAACATGGAGTTCATCCAGTTCCACCCGACTTGTCTGTATCACCCTCAAAAGCGCTCCTTCCTCATCACCGAGGCGATGCGTGGCGAAGGCGCACGGTTGATCGGCAAAGACGGTCAGGAATTCATGCAGCGCTATGACAAGCGCGGTTCCCTAGCGCCGCGTGACATTGTTTCTCGCTCCATCGATCACGAGATCAAGCGGACCGGAGGCCCCTGCGTGTATCTCGACATCAGCCACAAGCCGGCGGACTTCATCGCGAGTCATTTCCCGAACATTCAGAAAGCCTGTCTCGAAGTCGGCATCGACATCACGAAAGAACCGATCCCCGTGGTGCCTGCCGCGCATTATCAATGTGGGGGCGTGGTCACAGACGTGAACGGTGCCACCAACATTCGCGGCCTTTGCGCGGTCGGCGAGGTCGGTTGCACGGGACTGCACGGCGCGAACCGGCTGGCGAGCAATTCGCTCCTCGAATGCTGCGTCACCGCACAACGAGCCGTGGCGCATCTGCTCAAAAAGATACCGCAGGGCAAACAAGCCGAGCAGAGCTACGAACTGCGTCCCTGGCAGACCAGCGGAGATGTGGAAAATGACGAACTCGTCGTCATTTACCACAACTGGGACGAAATCCGCCGCCTGATGTGGGACTACGTTTCCATCGTGCGCACGAACAAGCGCCTGCAACGTGCCGCCGCCCGCCTGCGCAATCTCAAGCGTGAGGTACAGGAGTTTTACTGGAGCAATCACGTCACCAGCGAGATCCTGGAGCTACGTAACCTCGTCGAAACCGCCTCCCTCATCGTCGAGTGCGCCATCCGCCGCCATGAAAGCCGCGGGCTGCACTACACGCTGGACTTTCCACAGACGGACGACTCACGCGCCCCCTTGGACTGCACGCTGCGTCGCTATTGAGGCCGCCTCCGCCTTCCTGGCTCGTTTTGAACACCTCCGCCACGCAGTCTGTCCAGATTTCCGTGTGATTGCTTCATCGATCTGAATCGTTCACACCGCACTTACCGCACGAATTACAGATTGCAGTTTACCCTCAGAATCTGCTATTTTTTTCACCACCACCGCTTCTTCCCCATGCCTGCCGGACGTTCTCTGCCAATGATCGTCGCCGCGCTCCTCGCGCCGGCGACCTTTGCTTTGAGCCAAAGCGCCGCCTCCGTATCGGCAACCGGAGCCGTGGCGGCGCTCAAAACGCGTGATACCCAACACCAACGTGCCACGCCTCGGCTATGCGCGTTACCCCTGGAAGCTCGATATCGTGGCGACCGTGTTCTGGGTAGGAGAGCAGCCAACGGCAAACAATCCCACGCCCAACGACAAAAGTTCCTGGGACACCAAGTGGATGGAAAACTTCGGCGGCTACGACGATCCCGATCCCACCAAACGCACGGAAGCGTTCACCCCGGTGGGCTTCATGCCGAAGCAGAACCCCTTTTACATCGCGCTGCCGTACAACGACGTGATCAGCTACAACTCCCACAAGCCAGAGGCAGCAAAAATGATCCCCTGGTTCAAGCAGTGCTTCACCCGCTCTGGGCGCACCGTTCTAAAAGGCCAGTGGGTGGCCATCCGCCACGGCAACCGCGTCTGCTACGCCCAGTGGGAAGACTGCGGCCCCTTCGTCACCGACGACCACGACTATGTCTTCGGCACTGCCCGCCCGAAGAACACCAACAACAACGGTGCCGGCATCGACATCTCCCCCGCCATCCGCGACTACCTCGGCCTCAAGAGCATGTCCCGCTGTGACTGGCGCTTCGTGGATGTGAGCGAGGTTCCTGCTGGACCTTGGCGGAACATTGGCGAAAACAATCATTTCGTCCGCGTGCAAAAGGTGGAGAAGGAGCGCGAGCACACCGCCATCTCCTCCCGCCTCGAAGAGCTCCGCCGCATGCGCGACGAATACTTCAAGCAGAACGGCGCGGGCGGAGTGCGCTGACCCTTGGGCGGCCTTCATTTCTCACTCAAGGTCCAGCGCCTCGACGTTGCCCTGCGCCACGCTTCAAGCGTCAGCGCCATCTTGTGTGTTTTCGTAAACCCGCAAAAGCGCCTCGACGACATCTTGAGGCTTGATGTGAGTGATACAGAGCGGCTCAGGGTGAATGCAGTTCCAGTGACATTGATAGCAGTCCATCCCATGATGCAACCAGACCTGGCGCTGGCTCTTACTCCAAGGCGCAAACATTCCAAAGTGACCGCCCCCCAGCAAGAAAACCCCCGGCTTGTCCAAAGCCGTGGCGAGATGAGCAGGTGCCGAGTCAGGGGCCAGGACGAGGCATGAGCCTGCGACCAATTGCAGCAAACCCTCCAGCGTCTCAGGACGATGCCACTTTGCCTGCGGCACGCCGGCAGCAGACATCGCGCTCTGCCAAGGCTCAATGTCAGCTTCGGGAGGCAGACAAAACTCAAGGGGCAAAGACACACGTTGCAGGAAACCATGGATCACGGCTGCCAGCAGATGCGGCGGGTAATGTCGAATCGCCGCCCCGGCCAGCGGGCATACCAGCAACACGCTCCCTGCCACCACTTGCGCAGCTAAAATCGTCGGTGTCACCACTTCTATCTCCGTGTTTTTCCCTGTGACTGACTCTACGAGACGACGATGCGCCTCCAGTTCCAGGCAGGTACCTTGTGAAACCTGCGGATAAGACACCAGCACAGCCCTGGGAAATGATAGGCTCACGTTCTCCCCTCCCCTGTCCCACCGGGAGGCATGACATTTTGCTGGGGCGATGAGGCGCACGATCACATGCTGGTAGTCCGAAGGCTGGTGGCGCAGGCAGACCAACGTCTCGGTCGAGATGGAACGCAAGCGGGCCGCATGGCACCACAAAAAGACGATTAGATCAGGAACGTAGCGCTCGCAAAAAGGCGGCAGCACCAGCAGTTCGACCTCTGGCAACTCTGCTCGAAAAAGCGGCTCCGCGACGGTGGAGACGACCATCAGCGTCTCCTTCGTGCCAAACTCACGCAGCAGCTCACGTGCGGCCCCCAGAGACAGAACAGCATCTCCGAGCCTGTCGAGCTTCAGAATCGTCAGACGAAACTGGCGCTTTTTTCGCCTCGGCCAGACGCTGGCAGCAGCCAGAGTTAGGGAGTAAATCAGGTGCCGAAAGTGGTGAATCATGGCCGCAATGTGGAGCTCAGCAGGCGCAGATAACTCGACCTTGTCGTTTCAAGAAATGAAGCAGGGACAGCGCCAGACTCGCTGGCTACCATCTCTTCCAGGTCTTCCTTCAAGGCGTCCACTGCCTGTGATACCGTTAGGATCTTGATGCCAGGCACTTCAGCGGCAGTGAGCAGCCGCGTGTCGTTGCCGGTGAGCAGCACTCGCTTGCCCATGGCCGCTGCCACCACGGCACCATGGACGCGATTGACCAGCGCAAAACGGCAACGCGAATACACGTCTAGATAGTCCTGCCAGTTCCGGCTGAAAAAACGCGGCACCTCCGGCAGCAGCCGGGCGGCCAGTTCATCTTCCTTGCGATCATGGCAGATGAGCTGGCATGGAATCCGACGGGCCAGTTGACGCGCTTCCTCACAGAACACTTCCTCCCAACGCTGACGCAGGCCCGCCCCATGCCCGGCAAGGTCATAGTGCCCGCCATCCGGCATGTAGTTCAGCGCCACAAACCCGTCGTCCCGTGGCTGCACGTTCATCGCTCCAGGCGCAAAGATCGACGGGCAGGGCAGCAGCGGCACCTCATGCCCGCATTGACTGACCATCCGTTGAGCAAGAGCATCCCGCACCGTGGTCACCGCACACCAGCCCGTGAATTCATCAATGAAGGCCCGGCATTCCACGTCCGCCACGACTTCAGCCCCGTCACTGCCCCAAGCCTGACAGGAGCCGGCCCCCAGATTCAGCAAGGGGACGCGGCCTTGCCGCAGCTTCCAGCGCTTTTTCACCACCGGCCCGAACCACTCGTTGTGCGCACATTTCGAGTGCGCGTTCTTCCAGTAAACAGGAGCGCCCGACTGCACGATCAAATCGCTTCCCAAGGCAAGATCCATTTGCGGATCCATCGGCAGAACATCCACCAGCCGAGACAAACGGGCGCGCCAGGACAACCGGTCCGGTAGCCCACGTGTCCATGCGTCCAGCCGGTGCCAGAATTCTCCACGCACCGTGGCCGGGAAATGCTTGTGCATGGTTCTGACCTCTATCTCACCCAGCACCTCGCACAGCAGGCTGAGGATGCCTGTCCGCACGAAATCGTCGCCAACATTGTGATTTACCGTCGATATGAGACAGACACGTTTCATCGGTGCAAGAGTGAGCGGATCATATGCCGGACTGCCGCGATAGAACAGACCACCGCAGGCAATCCCACGACTGCGCGCAGATAGTGTTGATCTGCCTGCACACAAGCGGCTCTGCGAGATGGATGCACCAGCGGCGACGCCATGCTTTCTGTGGGCAGCGCCGCCCTTGGGTCATTGGGATTGCTAGTATGGGTTGAATCGGCGCCGAATCCAAGGTTGGAGACCAAATTGCATGCCGGGACAATGCTAAGCCCCCCTTGAACCAATTTTGCGAACGCCCATTGGTAGTCCCAGGTATCCACCCGGCCTTGATGCACCGCGTCAAAGACCTGCTTCCGCCAACTCGCCTCAAACGGCTCCGTGCAGGCCCAGATGGGTCCAAATCGTGAGAAGAAGTAGCTCTCTTCAGCCGCCTGAAATCCCGTGAGGTTGCTGCCACAGATCTGCATGATCTCGGGCACATCTCGGTAGAGTTTCAGCATCTCGTCACAAAACGAAAAGAAGCTCAAATCAGGCACGCAGTCATCCTCCAGGATGATCAATTGCTCATGCAAACCAAAGGCCCAGTCCAAAGCCGATGATACCGCCTTTTTACAGCCTTGCCTCGTGGGCGAAAAAAGGGTTTCCACCGTGCAGGGCCAGTCGATCCCGGCGAGTATCAGCCGTCGTGTTTCCTGGCAGCGTGAATCATCTTCCGGGCCATCCGCCGCGACCAGCAGATGGCTCGGACGCGCCTGCCGGATCACCTCCAGCACTCGGGAGGTGATTTGAGGACGGCGTTGGACCAGAAACAAGACTGGGGTGCGGCAACCGTGGCTAGTGACTTCCATTGGTGGCCAGCATCCACCTTGTTTCCGCAGGTGTCAAAGCTGCCCTCTGGGAAGGCGCAGGCAGAGACACATGCGCAGAGTACTACTCAGCGGAAATGGTTGGCTGGTGGAGCTGGATGGGAAACGGCAGGCCCACCTTTTCGAGGACCCTTTCGTCGGCGATCACCTCGGGGATAGCGCTGCTAGGGGGCCACTCGGTGAGGTTGCT
>JAJTDU010000145.1 GCA_021298725.1 Verrucomicrobiaceae bacterium
GCCCGAAAAGGTCACAGGCCGCGTCATTCTCATTCCATCGCTGAACTTGCCTGCGGCTCGTGCGGCGACGCGGTTGTCTCCGCTGGATGGCATGAACATGAATCGCGCCTTTCCTGGCGACGCCGAAGGGTCCGTGACGAGCCAAATCGCGCATTACCTGCGCACGGTGCTGTTTCCGATCAGCGATGTCGTCATCGACATTCACAGCGGTGGGCGCAGCATGGAGTTTGTGCCGTGCGCACACATGCATCTCGTGCCGGATCGCGACCAGCGAGCGAAGATGTTCGCTGCCATGCTCGCCTGGGGCACAGAGTTTTGTTTCATCTATGCGGACATCGCCGGAACCGGCCTGCTGCCGGTCGAAGCGGAGAATCAGGGCAAACTCGTCATCACCACTGAACTCGGCGGTGGCGAGTGCATTCCCGCCAGTGTGCACCGCATCGCACAGAGTGGCTTGAAGAATGCGCTCATTCACGTCGGTGCGCTCAAAGGTCGTGAACAGCCGCGCACAGCCCCCGCAATCATCACCCAGGCCACAAATCGCGAGGACTACCTCCTCGCGCCCGAGTCCGGCATCTTCGAGGTCGCGCTCGATCTGGGCGCGAAAGTGAAAAAGGGTCAGGCCGTTGGCTGGATTCATCATCTGGAGCGCCCCGATCGTGCGCCGGAGCAGATGTTTGCCGCCAGCAGCGGCTACCTCATCACCATGCGGGCACCGTGTCTGACGCAGCAGGGGGATTGCGTCGCTGTAATCGCGAAACAGGTCAGCGAACGTGAAGTGTTGCTTGCGTGACAGCCTGTCTCACGCAAGCACGCCTTTGACCAATTCGCCGTGGATGTCCGTGAGGCGGTAGTCGCGGCCCTGGAAGCGGTAGGTGAGGCGGGTGTGATCGAGGCCAAGGAGGTGGAGGGCAGTGGCGTTGAGGTCGTGAATGTGGACGGGGTCTTTAACGATGTTGTAGCTGAAGTCGTCCGTCTCGCCGTGGACGTGGCCGCCTTTGACACCGGCTCCGGCCATCCAGACGCTGTAGCAGCGCGGGTGGTGATCGCGGCCGTGATTGTCGCGGGTGAGCACGCCCTGCGAATAGACGGTGCGGCCAAACTCGCCCCCCCAGATAACGAGTGTGTCATCAAGCATGCCACGCTCTTTGAGCTCGGCCAAAAGCGCGGCGGTGGGCTGGTCGGTGTCGTGGCACTGGCTTTTGATGCCGCTGGGCAGATTGTTGTGCTGATCCCAACCGCGATGGTAGAGCTGGATGAAGCGCACACCACGCTCGGCGAGCCGACGGGCGAGGATGCAGTTCGCGGCGTACGTTCCCGGCTTCTTCGATTCAGGGCCGTAGCGCTCGTAAATATCGGCGGGTTCTTTGGAGAGATCGGCGAGGTCGGGCACGGCAGACTGCATGCGGAAGGCCATCTCGTATTGATCAATGCGGGCCTGCGTTTCTGGATCGTGGTAGTCGGCGAGCTTGAGTTGGTTCAGCGCAGCGACATCGTCGAGCATGGCACGGCGGCGCTCGGTGGTGATGCCGGGTGGATTGGAAAGGAAGAGCACAGGGTCTTTGCCGGAGCTCATGCGCACGCCCTGATACTTCGACGGCAGGAAACCGCTGCCCCACATGCGCTCGTGCAGTGGTTGCGCGTTCGTGGGACCGCTGGGCCGCGAGATGAGCGCGACGAACGCGGGCAGGTCCGCGTTGTTGGAGCCGAGGCCATACGACACCCAGGCGCCAAACGCGGGCCGTCCGCCGATTTGATGCCCGGTTTGCAGCAGCGTCATCGCCGGATCGTGATTGATGGCCTCCGTGTGCAGCGAGCGGATGAGGCAGATCTCATCCGCGAACTTCGAGGTGTGCGGCAGCAACTCGCTCAGCCACATGCCACTCTGACCGTGCTGAGCAAACTTGAACACCGACGGCGCGATGGGGAAGCGCTTCTGCCCCGCCGTCATGCCCGTGAGCCGCTGCTCACCACGCACAGAGTTCGGCAAATCCTTGTCGAACTGCGCGGCAAGCCCCGGCTTGTAATCAAACAGATCCAGCTGCGACGGCGCACCCGCCTGCGTGAGCCAAATGATGCGCTTCGCCCTCGGCGCAAAGTGTGCCGCAGACGAGGCGAAGAGCTTTGGATTCGCGAGTGAAGCGAGCGCAAGGCTCTTGAGCCAGTTGCGACGTGAAAAGGGTGCGAGGGAGGATTCGGTGCTCATGAGCGGAGAAATGAGGAATTGAAAGGTGTGGCGATGTCGGTCATGATGTCGGACATGAAGACCGCATCCAAAAAAGCCGCCAAAAAAGCCCGTGTGCGCACCGCAAAACCCCTGCGGCGTGAATTCACCGTGCGTGACATGAACCGCAGCGGTGCGGAGCTGCTGGAGGCGGCACGGAAGCTGGGCAGCGTGACGATCCGCAGCCGTGCGGGCGAGGCTTTTGAAGTGCGTGCCCTGACAGATTCAGCGGCAGGCAATGTTCTCGCAAACGCGGTGCTCGAACGCATGCGTCGGCATCGTGAGCGACTGGCAGAGGTCGGATACAAAGAACCGAGCGCGGCGGGTTGGGAAGTCATCAGCCAAGCGATCTCAGGTGAACGATGAAGCCCTACGCTGACACGAATTTTCTGACCGCCTTCTACAGTGGCGGCATTCACGCCACTCAGGCAGAACAGCTGATTCAACAGAAGGCGACAGAGTGTGGCGGCCCGATAGCGGTGACTTTTCTGACCCGCATGGAGGTCATCAATTCGTTTCAGCAACAGGTTTACTTCACCCGGAATGGAGTTCCTGGAATCCATGTCAACCCTGAGGCGGCAATGCTGGAGGAGGCTTTGTTTTTGGATGATTTGCAGGACGGGATTTTGATCCACCTGATGCGAATCGAAGACGAAACACTGGCGACAGTGTTTGAGGAATTGGTGCATCGCCACACGATCAAACACGGCTTCAGAGCCTACGACATCATGCATGTCGCCTCTGCGCTCATTCTGGGTTGCGACACCTTTTGGAGCTTTGACACCAAGGCTCGGAAGCTGGCGGAGCTGGAAGGGCTGAAGGTCAACTAAAGGCATCGAAATCACTCCTTGGTGATGGTTTCGTCGAGATTGATCAGCGTGCTGGCGACCGTGGTGTAAGCGGCGAGTTCAGCAGGGCTCAATTTGGGGTCGGATTTGGCTTCGCCGAGGGTGAGGAGCTGTTTGGCAGCTTCTGGGTCTTTCGTGAAATCTTTGATGGATCGCTCGACGGCGGCGGCGAGCACTCGGAGTTCTTGCGGGCTCGGGTTTCGTCCGAGAAGCAGTCGAAAACCATGCGTGAGTCGTTTCTCGATGGTCGTGCCACCTTCCTTGATCATGCGTTGCGCAAGGAAGCGGGCCGCTTCGACATAGGTGGGATCATTCAGCAGGTTGAGGGCTTGCAGCGGCGTATTGGAGCGCGAGCGGCGAAGAGCGCAGGTTTCGCGAAAAGGCGCATCAAAGAGCAACATGCCGGGATGCGGCACGCTGCGCTTCCAGTAGGTGTAAAGGCTGCGGCGGTGCAGATCATCGCCACTGCCCTGCTGGTAGGTGGCCTTGGGATTGTCACGCTGCGCCACGACCTGCTCATAAAGTCCGGGCGGGTGATACGGCTTCACACTTGGCCCGCCGATCTTCTCCACCAGCAACCCGCTGGCAGCCAAAGCTTGATCACGAATCACCTCCGCACTCAATCGATGCCGCGGACCACGAGAGAGCCAGGTATTCATCGGGTCCAACTGAGCACTGCGAACGGAGAACTGCGAACTCTGCTGATACGCCTCACTCGTCACGATCAGCTTCACGAGCTTCTTCACATCCCAGCCGCTCTCTTGAAACGTCACCGCGAGCCAGTCGAGCAGCTCTGGATGGCTCGGCGGCTCGCCTTGGGAGCCAAAGTCCTCACTGGTGCGCACAAGCCCCGTGCCGAAGAAGTGCTGCCAGAACCGATTCACGACCACACGGGACGTGAGCGGATTCTCACGGCTCACAAGCCACTTGGCGAGGCCGAGACGGTCGCGTGGCAGATCGGCGGCAAGAGCTGGTAAAACCGCCGGCGTGGCCGCGGCGACTTCCTCGCCAGGCTTGTCATAAGCACCGCGCATCAAGATGAACGTCGGGCGCATCTCCTTCTGCTCCTCCATGACCAGCGTGGTGGGAATCTCGGCCTCAGTGGCCACAAGTTGCTTCTTCAAATCTGCCGCCTCTTGGCTTAGGCGACGGTGCTCAGGCATCTGCGTGAGGTGAAAATCGGCGAGCTGTTTTCTCTCGGCTGCAGTTCGTTTGGCAGGCTCCTTTTGCGTGATAGCGATCACGCTTGCGGGAGCAATGAGATCAACTGGAGACGTGGTGCCAAACAAACGCCACTGCGAAGGTCCGCCGGCATTCTCGACACTGATCGTGATCTCCAATTCGGAACCTTCGAGAGGCTTTTCGAGTTCAAAAAGGGCCTGCACCGGCTTATTCGGTGCCACCGATAGCACGAACTTGGTTTTGCGATCATTGTCGAGCACGTTGGCATGCGTGGCGTCGATGGGATGCAGCTTCGTTTTGCCGACTTTGAGTTCGCTCCATTGAAAACTGGCCGACGGAGCCGTGGTGGAGCATTCCAGGCGCACGGCGGAGATTTTGCCCGCCGGCAGCTTGGCCTTGATGACGATGTTGTTTGCCCGCGTTTCCTGCGGACCGATCAAAACGGCCTTGTCGGCGATTTGCGGCGGATTGTCACCACCCGTGGCTTTTTGCGGCTCCAGCGGCAGCCAGTCGATCTTCACGGAGGCGATTTTTCTAGCCCAAGGTTCGAGATCACCCGCCGCGAGGCCTTTGAGCTGGTCCTCGACGGGTTTGAGCTTCGCATTCAGCGCGACGATTTGGGCCTCCAGCTCCGGTGCGGGCAGTTTCACAAAAGGCGGAGCGTTGGTGCGAACGGGGTTGCCGTAAATGCCCACGCCACGCTCCGGCACGTTGTGGAAGAAGGCCTTCATCGCATAGAAGTCCTTCGCGGTGAAGGGATCGAACTTGTGATCGTGGCAGCGGCAGCAGTTGAAGGTCTGTCCCATCCACACGGCGGCGGTCGTCTCCACTCGGTCGGCCGTGTATTCAGCAAGGAACTCTTCCGCGATGATGCCGCCCTCCTCGTTCAGCATGTGATTGCGATGAAAGCCGGTGGCGATCTTTTGATCCAGCGTGGCACCCCCCGGCAGCAAATCCCCCGCAAGTTGCTCAATGGTGAACTGATCGAAAGGCATGTTTGAGTTGAAGGCCTTGATCACCCAGTCCCGCCACGGCCACAGCTCGCGATCACGATCCACCTGGTAGCCATTCGTATCCGCAAAGCGCGCTGCATCCAGCCACGCGACCGCCATGTGTTCACCGTAGTGCGGTGAATCGAGGAGGCGGTCAATGGAGTCATTCAGGTCAGACTGGTCGGATGCCTTCGGTGGCAAGCCGGTGAGATCCAAAGCGATCCGCCTCATTAGCGTCTCCCGTGAAGCCTTTGGCGCAGGCTGAAGCCCGTGCTTCTTCAATTCCGCCCGGATGAAGTCGTCGATGGGATTCAAGGAACGGTGGTTTTCAACCGCCGGGGGCGCTTGCAAAGCGCCCTTCCTTGGAGCCACAAAGGCCCAATGCGCTTCATACTTCGCTCCTTCGGCGATCCATTGCTTCAGCGTGTCCTTGTGCTTCGCTGAGAGCTTCTTGTGAGACTCCGCCGGCGGCATCAGATCATCGGCATCGCTGGTGGTGATGCGCTCGATCAGCGTCTGCGGGCCCAGCTTGATGAGTTCCTCGCGCACATCGAGCCGGAGATCGCCCTTGCGGTTGTTTTTGTCCGGTCCGTGGCAGTAGAAGCAGTTGTCGCTAAGGATCGGGCGGATGTCGCGGTTGAAAGACAGGTCCGCCGCGCCGGCCAAAGGCACGGCAAGCAGTAGCAGTGGAAGAAAACAGGGGCGAAACATGCGGTGGAAGGAAAAAAGACGCTTGTTTCCTACGGCGGCAAAAGACCGACTCATGCTCTGGAATGAAGACAAAATCATGACCTGCGATTTGTCGGCATTCAGGAAAAATGATTCGCCCCCTCATGATTTTGTCCTTCTCCGATCTGCGTATTCGTCTCGGACTCATCCTATGACGACCGCAGCTCCCATCACCCGCGCAGGTGCACTCATCGCCTTCATGTGGTTCGCGTATTTCCTGAACTACTGCGACCGCCAGGCCGTCTTTTCGATGTTTCCCTCGTTGAAAGCCGACCTGAAGATGAGCGACGCGCAGCTTGGCTATGTCGGCGCGCTGTTCCTGTGGGTGTATGCCTTTGGCTGCCCGATTTCTGGCTATCTCGGGGATCGTTTCTCCAAACGGCTGCTGGTGGTGCTCAGCCTCGTCGTCTGGAGCATCGTCACCATCGGCACTGGCCTTGTGGCCAGTGGTGTGATGCTGCTGGCGATGCGTGCGGCGATGGGCGTGTCAGAGTCACTCTACATGTCCAGCGCCGTCGCGCTGACGGCGAATGCCTACCCAGCAGCAAAACGCTCGCGTGCTGTGTCGATGCTCATGACTGGACAAATCGCCGGGACGGTCGCAGGCAGTTGGTTTGGCGGCTGGATGGCAGATCGCGGCCAGTGGCGTGAGGCGTTCTTCATCCTCGGCGCGGTCGGTGTGTTGTATGCCATTCCCTACTTCGCTTTCTTGCGCAAAGTTGGCGAACCCTCGCCTGAGCAAGACGCAAAGCTCTCTTTCGCCTCACTGGGCCGCTCGCGCACATTCTTAATGCTTTGCGTCGTGTTTCCCGTCTTCGTTTTCGGCTTGTGGCTGCTCTATGGCTGGTTGCCCGCCTTTCTGCACGGCAAGTTCGCCCTCACCC
>JAJTDU010000146.1 GCA_021298725.1 Verrucomicrobiaceae bacterium
GGATGCGGAGGTCGAGGCCGGTGAGGTCGTGGTCTTTGAGGTATTTTTCGACCTTGGCGATGATCTGGGCGTCGTGTGCACGGGCTTTGTCGAGCCAGAAGACGGCGGGGGTCTGCGAGGCGCGGGCGCGGTTGACGGCGAGTTTGACCCAGTCCTGCACGGGGGCGTCCTTGGTCTGGCAGGCACGCCAGATGTCGCCCTGCTCGACGGTGTGTTCAAAGAGCACGTTGCCTGCGGCGTCGGTGACTTTGATGGTGCCATCGGCGGGGGCTTCGAAGGTCTTGTTGTGGCTGCCGTATTCCTCGGCGGCCTGGGCCATGAGGCCGACGTTGGGCACGCTGCCCATGGTCTTGGGATCGAGGGCACCGTTCTTTTTGCAGAAGTCGATCGTGGCCTGGTAGATGCCGGCGTAGCTGCTGTCCGGGATGACAGCGAGGGTGTCCTGCTCCTTGCCAGCGGCATTCCACATCTTGCCACCGCCGCGGATCATGGCGGGCATGGAGGCATCGACGATGACGTCGCTCGGAACATGGAGATTGGTGATGCCTTTGTCGCTGTTCACCATGGCCAAAGCGGGGCCGCTGGCGTAGGCGGCCTGGATGTCGGCCTCGATCTCGGCTTTTTTGTCAGCGGGGAGCTTGTCGAGCTTCGCGATGAGGTCGCCGAAGCCGTTGTTTAAGTTCACGCCGATCTCGGCGAGCGTGGCGGCGTGCTTGGCGATGAGGTCTTTGAAGAAGACGCTCACGGCGTGGCCGAAGATGATGGGGTCGCTGACCTTCATCATGGTGGCCTTCATGTGGAGCGAGAAGAGCACCCCATCGGCCTTCGCCTTGGCGATCTGCTGCTCAAAGAAGGTGACGAGGGCCTTCTTGCTGATCTTCGTGGCGTCCATGATCTCACCAGCTTTGAGGGTGAGCTTTGGCAGGAGGACTTTCTGCGTGCCGTCTTTGCCGGTGAAGGTGATGCTGACCTCAGTGACATCATTGACGGTCACTGACTTCTCATTGGAGAAGAAATCGTCTTTGCCCATGGTGCCGACGGTGGTCTTCGAATCGGCAGACCATTTGCCCATGCTGTGCGGGTGGGCTTTGGCGTAATCTTTGACGGCCTTTGGAGCGCGGCGGTCGCTGTTGCCTTCACGCAGCACGGGATTCACGGCGCTGCCCATGACCTTGGCGTATTTCGCTTTGATCTCTTTCTCTTCGTCGGTCTGCGGGTTTTCGGGCAGATCGGGGAGTTTGTAACCTTTGGCCTGAAGCTCGGCGATGGCGGCTTTGAGCTGGGGTTGCGACGCGGAGACGTTCGGGAGCTTGATGATGTTCGTGGTCGGTTCGAGGCAGAGTTTGCCGAGGTAGCTCAAATCGTCGTCTTGCTGGCCGAACTGCGCCAAAATGCGGCCGGCGAGCGAGATGTCGCGCGTTTCGACCTCGATGCCCGCCGCCTTGGTGAAGGCCTTCACGATGGGCAGCAGCGAATACGTGGCGAGGAGCGGGGCTTCGTCGGTGAGGGTGTAGATGATTTTGGCGGACATGGGGGCGGGGGAAACGAGATTTTAAGAGCGTGAGAGTTAAAAAGCGGTGGAGGCGGGTCAAGGCGCTTCGCGTCAAGAGGTCAAGATGGTGCGGGTTAGCGCAAGACATGCGGGAGCACCTTTTTGACCACCTTGACGGCGAAGCCATGTCCTCTTGGCGAACCTGACCGCCTCACGGCCTCGTCTTCGTCACCGAGTTCAGCATCACACCGTGATCGTCGCGATGCTCCAGCACGAGCTTGGCGGAGTCGTCGATCATCACGTGCAGGAATCCGCCGGTGGGTTTGTCGTAGAGGTAGGGTTGTTTGATTTTGCCCTCCGGATCGGTCGTCTTCGGTCCGCCGGGCTTCTCGCCGCGGATGGCGTTTTCGTCGTTCAAGGCACCGACGGAGAACTCCTCCACACCCAGCGGGTGAATGCTGTGGTATTGCCAATGGCGGTCGCCGCAGAAGGTGAGGACGTTGTCCAAGCCGTTGTCGAGCAGCCACTGGAAAAAGCTGTCAGCCTCTTGTTTGAAGCCACCGAGGTTCGTGTGGTTATCGGTCTTGCTATTGCGATCTGGGCCGACCATGGGCGTGGGAGTGATGATGACCTTCCAATTCGCATCGCTGGCTTTGAGCGTGGTTTGCAACCACTCGCGTTGCTTGCGGCCCCAGATACTTTTTTCGGGACCGTCGGGCATTTTGTTGGGCGAACGATAATCGCGGCCTTCGACAAACCAGAGCTGCAAATGCTTGTGAACGCGATGTGTGCGGTAGGTCGGCTTCGTGCGATCTTCTTCATCGAAGATGGGCATCTGCTCGCGGAAGATTTCGATGCCGGTGGTCGGTGCCGGGAGCTTTTCGCCACGGAGATCGGCGTCGTTGAAGCGGAAGTCGTGATCGTCTTTGGACCAGAAGGCCGGTGTGTGCGCCAAGAACTCGATCAGGCGCGGAAAGCGGAATTGCTCGTGCCATTTGCGGCGTAGCTCGGGCAAGGTCTGCCCTGCGGGCTTCGCGGGATGGTCGTAGTAAACGATGTCGCCGGTGCCAATGAAGAAATCGGGCTTCAAGGCCGCCATCGCGGCGAAGGAAGGGTAGCCGAGTTGTTGGTCTTCGGCGGTGGCGGTGACAGGGCCGCCGCCGTTGGCTTTGCCGTGCATGAAGGCGTGGTAGTTCATGCAACTGCCCATGCAGAAGCTCACGGGGCCGTTTTCGCTCAGCGTTTTAAAGGTGCGGACGGGGCCGGGCTTGGCGGTCTCACGAGATTCACCAAAAACGAGTCGGTAGTGGTAAAGCGTGCCCGGTTTCAGTCCTCTGGCGGTGCTGCGGATGATGAAGTCGTGATCGGCGGTGGCCGTGGACCACTTGCTACGATTGGGCTGAGAAAAGTCGGCCGACTCGCTCCACTCAAAACAGGCAACACCTTCTTTGCCAGGCACATCGCCGGTTTCATCGAGAACGGAGCCGGGGATGGCGGTGAGGCGGCTCTGAAGCCAAACGGAGGTCGCGGTGACCTCACCCGACATCTCGCCCTGCGCATGATGGATTCCGGCGAAGGCGGGGACGGCAGCGATCAGAAAGAGCGAGAAGAAAGCAGCTTTCATGAGGAGAGATCACAGGTTGTGGAGTTCGTTGGCAAGTTTGCGAGCGGCGCTTTCCCAGCCTTCGGCGGCGCTGTTGCCGAAGGCCGTGACCATTCGCCAAGTGCCCTTGAGCGGCTCCGGTTCGTTTTCCAGATGCGCTGTGCCGATGAAGCCGCAATCGGGAAAGGAGAACACCGTGCCGTAGGCGCTACGCTCCGTCGTCATCGCATGACCACGGAAGTCAATGCGTCCGGGCGTCCATTGCGAGGCTTGGCGGAGCAGCAGAGACACGTCACCACACGAAACTGTGATCGCGGGCAGATCCGGGCCGAGGTTCGGCTTGAAGGGCTCCTTCGACCGGGATGCGGTGACGAACAGCAGCAGGAAATGAAGAGGGCGGATCATGGCTTTGCAATCTGGATGGCTTTCGCGGCAAAACGCTTCCCGATCTCGTTCTGCGCCGCAGTGTCGAAATGCACCGCATCGCCGATGTGGGTCTTCAGATCACGCGCATCGACGCAGGCCGTGTGTGGCACGGACTTCGGCAGGGCGAGCTGGATCTCGTTCATGGCCTTCAGGTTCGTCAGCTGGGGTGCCGGCTTCATCTCGCCAATCGTGCAGGCGATGAAAGGCAGCTCTGGCAGCGCCAAATCGGTCCGCAGCGCCTCGATCATCGCGCGGAGTCGCTCCGCATGCAGCGGCAGCTCCTGCGGGTTCGCGTTGGCCTCGCCTTGCAGCCAGATCACACCGCGAATGCGGGCCTTCACCGGTGCGGTGGTCTGCAAAGCCAGTTTGGCACGACGAATCGCCTCCTCATACAGTTTCGCGCCTTTCTGCCAGAGCTTGATCGACGATCCACCGACCGCACAGGGCACCAGTCCGATGACCGCCGTCTTGTCCTGTGCGGCGAGCACCTCCGCAAACGCCAGCCCAGGGCCGACTCCCGCGTTGTCGTGACCTTGGAAGGTCTTCGCATCGCCCGTGAGATGCAGCGGATGCCGGGCGAGATACCACTGGTTATCCATCTTGTGCATCATAACGATGCGCGTGTCCTGCTTCGGCTCCTCCGGCATCACGCCACGCCCTTTCATGTTCGACTGCCCGCACAGCAGCCACAGATCGAGATGCGTCGCGCCCTCCGGCAGCTTCGCGATGTCCACACTCACCAACGGCGGCTTCGTCGGCGGCGGTGTGGCGGCTTTTTGAGCATGGAGCGAAGAGCTGAGGGCGAAGAGACAGAGAAGGAAAACGCGGCGCATGGTGCGTGAACGGGACGCAGGTGAGGATGTTGCAGTGTAGCGGCTGCTTCAAGCCTACGGAACCGGGGTGATCATCACGTCAAAAGTTACGGGCAATCCTGAGTCTGACAGCAGCACGTTGGCGGGATGAATGTCCCAGACATCAAAGCCATCTTTGCGGACTGAAAGTGACTCCGCATAGCCGAGGCCACGCCATGGCAGGACTTCGAAGTCGGTGTTGATGAAGGCTTTCTCCAGCTCTGCCAGAGTAGCTTGTCGGCCTTCGACGTGGGGCTGGGTGGTGATGATGCGCCAGTCGTGTCCCTGCGGATTCCACCGTCCTAAAAGCCGTACATCGTCACCAAACAGCTCGTTTTGGCGGATCATGCGCTCCAGGTAGTCGAGTGGCAGGGCATTGTTCAGCCACGGGCGACCCTCCGTCCAGCTCACGGTGTAGCCAGCCATATTCGGCTTGGTGTATTTCCACCATAAGCCTGTTGCTGCTTCGTGGCGCACGTCATGCTCGCGGCCTCCATCTCTAACGGGTGGCAGGAAATCCCTCGGGAGGATCAGTCCGTGCGTTTCGGCCCAGTGACGGAAGACTGCCCACTCTTTTTCGGGGCGCTCGAAGTCGTCCGTCCCATCAGTCGATCCATCTGCGCATAAGCACGCTCGGAGGTGACTCGCGGCATCTCGGAGCGAATCTGGCGGAGTTTGGCGGACAGTTGTTGGAAGCTCATCTTGGATGCCTCCATGATCCTTGCTCAATAAAGGCTGGCAACTTGTTTGTGGCGACGGCAGCTCAGTGATTCACGCACGCAAAGGTGGTGGAATAACGTTTTCACGAAGGTATGGCCCGAACCACCTTCCCTCTGGGTCTTTGGGCAGCGTTTTGATCTGTTGAAGCATCCGCATGTGTTCGCCAAGGTTTGGCAAAGCACGGTTGGATGGCACTGCCAGATAGTCTCGCATGGACGCTCCATAAATGAGCAATTCGTCGGGATCGACATATCGTTCTCGGAGCCAGTCATCCGGATCAATTTTCGGAACAATAAAACAGTATGGCTTGGCACCCCAGTTCCAAGCATTTGAGTATTGCCAGAGTTCACCCGTCTGATCGTTTTTGTAGAGTCGATGCTCCTTATCGGAATGCTCGGTCAGCAATCGAAGACCTTTGATGATGCTCGAAGTCTCTTTGGCTCGCTTCGAGATAGAGTCGCGAGAGAATTCGAGGTGAGGAAATTGGGGCAGGGACGACATATCGCTAACTATTCTGAAAGCCCGTGTTGTGCTGTCACCTTCACATTCACGATGTTACCCTCAAACTTCCCCTTCGCCGTGTAAGTGGCCACCGGCACTTTGTTGTCGTGACCGAGGCAGAAGTCTTCTTTGGGCTGGGAGCGGATGAGGCCGGGGCTTTGAGCGGTGACGGGCTCGTTTTGATCGAGTTGGAGGGTAAGCTGGCCTTTTTGGCTGAGGGTGGCGGTGATGCGGTGAGGGTGGTTGTCGGCGGGGTAGTCGGTTTGGGCGGTGGTGAGGGTTTTGCCGTGACGGATGGCCCAGATGAGCTTGCCGGCGCTGAGATGAAGCGCGTAGCCGGTGCTGGCGCCGCCGTGGGCGATGAGGATCGCATCGCGCAGCGCGGTGGTGAATTCGCAGGTGAGGGTGAAGGGTGTATCGGCGATGTGCGGGGCGTTTTCGGCGTCGAGTTTGTCGCCGGGCTGGAGCTTGGAGAGGTCGGTGGGCTTGACTTTGGCCTTGGGAGCGCGGCCTTCCTTCGATTTGTCGCTCGTGGGATAGGGCGTGACGGGGTTTTCGTCCTCGCCTGGCGGGCGGCGGCTCTTGGGCTCGTCGCCGCCGATCTCGGTGGTCATCTTTTCGGCGAGGGCGGTCAGTTTCGCGACGATGTCGGGGTGTTGGGCGGCGAGGTTGGTTTTTTCGCCGATGTCTTGATCGAGGTGGTAGAGGCGCGGGTTCTTTTTCGCATCGTCGGCGGCTTCTTGGCCCATGGTTTCTTTTTGCGTGGTGAGGGCGAGCTTCCACGGGCCTTGGCGCACGGCTTGGAGGTTGTAACTGGAGAAGTAGTAGTGCGCTTCGCGTGGGGAGCCTTTGCTTTGGCCAAAGAGCAGCGGGGAGAGATCGCGGCCATCAATCACGGGCTGCGCGGGCACTTCGGCTCCGGCGATTTTCAGGCAAGTGGGCAGCACGTCGATGGTGCCGGCGACGGCATCGCTCACGCTGCCGGGCGCGATCTTGCCGGGCCACCACGCGAGTGTGGGGACGCGCACGCCGCCTTCCCAGGTGCTGCCTTTGCCGCCGCGCAAAGAACCGGCGCTGCCACCATCGGGGCCTTTGATGAGCCAGGGGCCGTTGTCGCTGGTGAAGATAACGAGAGTGTTCTGATCAAGCTTCAGCTCGCGCAGCGTGTCGAACACGCGACCGACGCTGGCGTCGACCTCCTGCACCCAATCGCCCCCTGGAAGGCCTTGCCGGGATGGATGGGCGTGTGCACGGCGGTGTGCGGGAAGTAGAGGAAGAACGGCTGCGCCGTGTTCTTGGGGCCTGGTTCTTGGTTCTTCGTGGATTGGGTGCCGCGGATGAACTTCACCGCCTCGTCGGTGTAGATTTCCTCAATGCGATCCTGGTCCGTCTCATCGAGCAGGAGCTCCACTTTCTCATCGCGCACGAGTGGCACGACGCGGCGACCGTCCACGCTCGCCGTTTTGAGCATGTCATTGGAATACGGGATGCCGAGGTAGTGATCGAAGCCCTGCTTCGTCGGCAAAAACGCCGGTTGGTCGCCGAGGTGCCATTTGCCGATGCACTGCGTGGCATAGCCCAGCGGCCGCAAGCGATCTGCGATGGTGTGCTCCTGCGGATGCAGCCCGTTTTTGCTCCCCGGCGGATACACGCCGGGCACGGAGACGCGTGCGCCATAGCACCCGGTCATGATCTGCGCCCGCGACACGCTGCACACCGGCGCGGCATAGAACGACGTGAGCTTCATCCCCTCCCGCGCCATGCGGTCAAGATGCGGCGTCTTCTGCTTCACCGCGCCAAACGGCCCGAGGTCGCCGTAGCCGAGGTCGTCGATGAAGTGGATGATGATGTTCGGGCGCGGCAGAGCCGCGTGGAGCGAAGAGCAGAGGGCGAAGAGGCAGAGGAGGAGGCGCATGGGGAATGATGGAAAGGCAACGAATCGGCGCAAGCATGGTAGCCATCTCGCTCCGCGAGATGAGCTGAGGGCTTACGCAGACACGAAGACCCTTGGAGAGTTCGATGGCTTTCGGTTTTTGCGGAGCGCCTTGCTCCTTTGCTTCGCTGCGCTCACCCTTCGGGCAGCCTTTGGCTGGCTATCTCCCTTCGGTCGGTTCGCCGGAGCGAGAGGGCTACTTTGCTTTGCTCCAAAGACGCGCTTGATCAGCTCGGAGGCCCGCATTGAGCGGGTTTTGCGCGATGTAGTCACGCAGGCGGCGAAATTGACCTTCGTGGCGCACGAGGTGATCAAAGGCGTCTTGCTGCCAAACGCGGCCTTGAAGGCCGAGTGTGGCATTGATCAGGCGAGCAGTGAAGTGCTTCCAGGAGTCGCACTGATCGATCATCGCGGCCTTGTCAGGGAAAGTGGCGAGCAGATGGACGTGGTTCGGCATGATGACGAAGTCGAGCATCTCATAGCGGTCGCCATCGAAGTGCAGAAGGCTGTTAGCGACGATGTCAGCGATTTCCGGCTGGCTGAGCACGCAGGCACCGTGGCCAGCATCGAGAGCCTCATGCCAGCGGCTGGTGTAGCGATCATGGTATTCGATCATCAAGTCGGGCGGAAGTTCTTGGACCCGCATCTTCCAACCTTTTTGGGTGGGATCGATGCCGTGGACATCGAGCCAGCGATTGCGATCCGCCCGCCAACGTTCGAGAACATCCTTCGGCATGGAGTCCGCCGTGCGCCAGGTGATGAAGACCACGGAGCCGTCCTGTGCTCAATGCGGCAGCTTGCGCTGGGTGATGAGCAACTCGTCGTTCGGATCGAAGAAACGCATGCCGCGATGCTATGACGATCACGAAATGGCGCAAGCAAAGTAGCCATCTTGCTCCGCAAGATGAGCGGAAGGCTGGCGCAGAAACGAATAGCCTCCGAAATTCGGAGACGCCTGACTTAGCGAAGCGTTCGGCTCCTCTCGCGGAGCGAGAGGGCTACTATGCTTCGCCGTTTGCGTCACTTCTTCACTGGCACCACTGGCCCCCTGCCCTGTGGCCGACGCGTGCGCGGCTTCTCAGCTTCAAACGGCACCATCGCAGCCTCCGGCAGCACTTTGAGCTTCATCTCTTGGATCTCGTGTCTGTGTGGAGCTGGATGGCGAGCAGGCCCTCCAGCGTGCGTTTGTCGGCGGCAAGAGATGCACCACAAAGAGGAGTTTCATGGCTATTCTTTGGCGATGCTGTTGGTGACGTAGCTATGTCCCCTGGATGCTCAAAATCTCATATGCGGGAAGCTTGTGCTCATTCGGGTTCCTCTTTTTCTATCTGCGTGTCATACATGCCCACCACCCGCGTCACTCAGTGGGAAATGAATGGAACGCGCCCTTGCCGACCAGCTCGAAGCTCTGCATCCCGACGCCTTTGGCTGGGCGCTGCATTGCTGTGCGGGCATTCAGGCGCAGGCGGAGGACGTGCTGCAAAACGCCTATCTCAAAGTCGAGCAGGAACGTGCCGCCCACGACGGACGCTCCAGCTTCAAAACCTGGTGGTTCGGCGTGATCCGTTTCACCGCGCACGAGGAGTTTCGGCGGCAGCGCTACCGCGAGTCGCTGGTGGGCAAACTGCTCGCCATCTTCGTCGAAGAGCACCATCCAGCACCGTCACGTCAGGTGGAGAAAGACGAGCGCCATGCGGAGCTGCGCCGTTGCCTTGCACAACTACCCACTCGCCAGACAGAAGTGCTGCATCTCGTTTTTTATCAAGACCTGACCATCCAGGAAGCCGCACAGATCATGGGTGTGGGCATCGGCTCCGCACGCCAGCACTACGAACGCGGCAAGGCGCGCCTGCGGTCGCTGCTGCAACCCGAATCGCCTCATGAATGACCACGACCTTCGTTCGATCTTCGCCCAGCAACGCCAGTGCGATCACGAAAACGCCCCGGCATGGCGTCCTGAACTATTGAATCGTCCGCTGAAGCCGCAGCGCCACTGGTTACGCTGGATTCCGGTTTCCTTGGCAACGGCATGCGTCATCGCGGTGGCGTTATTCTTTGCTGATCCACTCAAACACGACGCCCAACTGAGCGAACTGCCCCCACTGCTAGATTCAACGCCGGGAGCATTGTTCGCCAGCCTAGAACCCTCCTTGAGCGCTTTTGACGCCCCTTCCGATTTCCTACTGCCAACCCACCTCAACCTGCACATCCCATGAAAACCATCCTTTGCTCCCTCCTACTGCTCGTGACCGCTAGTCTGCACGCCGCCCATGTCGAAGACTGGCTGAAAAGTGGCCTGCTGCACCCTGATTTGATCACCTCGGTGCGTGAAGAACTCGCGCTCTCGGGAGAGCAGCAGTCCCAGCTCGACACCAAACTCAGCGCGGCCCGCCAGCAGGCCGGGCCACTGGAACAGGCAGTGAAGGAGCAGCAAAAAGCGCTGAATGACCTGCTCAAGGACACCACCACCACTGCCGAGGCTGCGAGTGCCCAGCTCACGAAACTGATCGAGGCCGAGGCTGCCGTGAAACAACTGCAACTGCGCACCTTGATCGGCGTGCGTGATGTTTTGACGCCGGAGCAGTTGCAAAAAGCCCAAAAGCTCGGTCCACCGAAGATGGCGGCGAAAAGCGGCACTGAATCTCACGTGAAGGCGAAGGCGGGCAAACTCCGTGCGGCGGTGGAAGCGCTCGGCGTGCCACCGACGGACGCCATGAAGACACGCGGCGCGGAGATCGAGGTGTTGATCAAAAACGGCGATCTGGCTGCGGCGGACACCGCCTTGGACAAGCTGATCGAAGACTCGCGTTTCAAGGAGCTGGAGGCCGAGGATGAGGTCGTGGACTTCTCGAAGTTCGAAACTGGCAACGCCGATCTCGAATCCCTGCGTCAGCGTTTTGAAGCGGTGCAGGCCGCCGGGCAGGAAATCATCTCTCTCCCGCTGATGCGGCAGATGATTCAGGCGAAAAAGGCCTTCGAGGAGGCCAAGGAGGCCCAGGATGCCGACAAAGTGGGCCGCATCCTGACCTATGTGGAGGGGAAGCTGAAGGAGCCATGAACCGCCTTGCCCTCGCCTGCCTGAGGGTGCCCATGCTTGCCTCAGGGCTAACCACGGAAGAGGCCGAGGCGCGGCTGCGCATGGCCCTACTAGCAGCCGTGACCCTGGCGAAACCGTGTTAAAGATTCGTTTGCCTTTGGCTCGTTTCTGGCGATAAAGCGCACTTAAGTCACCTGTGAAGGGTTAGGCTCAGTTGTTCATCAGGTGATTTCAGCGGTGGTGTGCATGAGTTTGATCTGGAAGTGGGTGATCGAACCTAATAAAGCAATGAACACCAAGATGTATGTGGGCAATCTGCCCTTCTCGGCTTCGGATTCTGACATCCGCGAGCTTTTCTCCCAATACGGCACCGTCTCTGACATTTTCCTGCCGATGGACCGCGAAAGCGGCCGTCCGCGCGGATTTGCCTTCGTGACGATGGACACTCCTGAAGCCATGCAGGCCGTGATCACCGCGCTCAACGGCCAGGAATTTCAAGGCCGCAAGCTCGGCATCAACGAAGCCCGTCCGCGTGAAGAACGCCCAGGCGGTGGCGGTGGCGGTGGCGGCGGCCGTGGCGGCTACGGTGGTGGTGGCGGCGGCGGCAGCCGTGGCGGCTACGGTGGTGG
>JAJTDU010000147.1 GCA_021298725.1 Verrucomicrobiaceae bacterium
AATGCCCTTCGCGCAGGAGACAAGCACACGCGCCTGAGAAGCCGCGCCACTTTGCGCGACGAGTTCCGCCGTGCCACGGACGGCCTTGGAGGGCACGACGAACACCAGCATGTCCGCAGGCTGCAACAAGGCGAGATCGGAAGTAACGGTGACATTGTCAGCGAGCACCAGATCCGACAGATAGCGCTCGTTGCGCCGTGTATCGCGAATCTGGGCCATCAGGTCGGCATCACGACCCCAAAATTGCACTTTGAGACCACGCAACGATAGAACCGAGGCGAGCGCCGTCCCCCAACTGCCGGCGCCGATGACTGTGGCGGATTGAATCATGATTTCGGCGTCTTCTTCGTGAATGCCTTGCTCTCCGTGCCTGCGATCAGGCGCTGGATGTTGGCGCGATGGCGGACGAAGGCCAGAGCCATGACCACCAGGCCGAAACCGAGCAGCACATAGTCCCAGCGGCCCTCACGCGCCATCTGAATGGCCATGGCCGTAGGCACACCAACCGCCGCCGCCAAAGAAGCCAGCGAGACATAACGAAACGCGAACAGAAACACGAGAAAGGCGATCCACCCGCCGATCATCCCGGCCAGCGAGATGCCCAGCAAGACACCGCCGGTAGTGGCGATGCCTTTGCCGCCTTTGAAACTAAGCCAGAAGGTGAACATGTGGCCGATCACCGCAGCAAAACCGGCCAGCACCTTGCCGATGGAGATGACTTCAATTTCAGCTCCCGTTTGAGCGATCCAGCCCGCCGC
Source organism: Verrucomicrobiaceae bacterium (assembly GCA_021298725.1). Lineage (GTDB taxonomy): Bacteria > Verrucomicrobiota > Verrucomicrobiia > Verrucomicrobiales > Verrucomicrobiaceae > Prosthecobacter. The sequence continues at coordinate 759 of JAJTDU010000147.1, forward strand.
CAGCCACACCGGCAGCCAGCCTTTGAGCATGTCGAGGATGAACACCGGAATGCCGATCCCCTTCCCCAGCACGCGGATGGCATTCGTGGCCCCGATGTTGCCGCTGCCATGCTGACGGATGTCGATCCCTTTCAATTTTCCGGCGAGATAGCCAAACGGCACGGAGCCGCAAAGATAGCCGCAGGCGATGCTGGCAAGAATGGCGGTGGCGGTGGTCATGTGAGAAGATGGTATCAATCAAACACCACGGTCTTGTTTTTAAACACAAGAACACGATCTCGGGCGTGCCACCACAACGCCTTGGCGAGGACGGTTTTCTCCAAATCGCGACCGAGGCGGACAAGGTCATTCACGCTGTCCTCATGGCTCACGCGCATCACATCCTGGTGAATGATGGGACCTTCGTCGAGATCGGCGGTGACGTAGTGGCTGGTGGCGCCGATGATCTTCACGCCGCGCTGAAAGGCCTGATGATACGGCTTGGCCCCGACAAACGCTGGCAGAAAGCTGTGGTGGATGTTCAGGATGCCGTTCGGGAACTCAGCGATCATCGCGGGGCCGATGATCTGCATGTACTTCGCCAGCACGACGGTATCGACGCGCTCCTGCTTCAGCGATGAAACGGGATGCCGAAGCGCTCCGCCGCAGGCCGCAGCGTCTCGTGATTGGCGATGATGACCGGAATGTCCACGGGCAGGTCGCCAGATTCATGACGGGCGAGCAGGTCGTAAAGGCAGTGATTCTCCTTCGTGACGAACAAGGCGATGCGCTTGCGCTGGCTGGCAAAGCTGAGGCGCATCTGCATCTCGTGGCGGCGGGCGATGGGTTGCAGGCGGGCCTCGATCTCCTCCTTTTCGAGCGTGAAGTTTTCCAGGCTCCACTCCAGACGCATGAAGAAGGCATTCTGCTCTGGGTCGATGTGCTGCTGGAGGTCGATGATGTTTCCCTGATGCGAGAAAATGAAGCCGGTGACGTCATGCACGAGTCCGGGACGATCCGGGCAGTGAATGAGCAGCGTTGCGATGTCTGGTGATGCCATAGGAAGCGAAATTACGAACGTGAGGATGGGAAGCGCGTGCAAATTCCCTGCCCCTCGACCAAACCGGGGATCTGCTCAGCATTGCGGCCGGAGGCGATGATGCACTCGACGCCACCATGCACGGCGTCCTGCACCGCTCTCAGCTTTGAAATCATGCCGCCGGTGCCGAGCGTGGATTTTTCCTCCTCGGCGTGATGAATCACGTCAGCAACATTCTCCACGATGGGAATCGGGCCTTCCTCGGGCTTTTTCATGTCGCGCAGCAATCCGGGGGCGCTGGTGAGGAGGATCAGGATGTCCGCGTTCCAGAAACGGGCCACGCGTGAAGAGAGCTTGTCATTGTCCCCATAGCGCAGTTCCTCGATGGCGACGGAATCGTTCTCGTTGATGACAGGAACGACTTGGGTGAACTCCATGAGACGTTCGAGCACGGCTTTGACGCGAGGTGCGCGGTCGGCATTTTCGAAATCCTCGTGGGTGACGAGAAGCTGAGCCACATGCAGACCATGATCGCGCAACAGCGACTCATAAGCGTGCATGAGATGCGTCTGGCCCACGGCGGCGAGTGCTTGGAGTGTGGTCACGTCGGTGGGACGTTGTTTGAATTCGAGGGGCTTCAAACCCGAGGCCACGGCACCACTGCTGACGACGACGACGGAGTGCCCGGCCCGTTTGAGCAGGGCGACGGCCTCGACGAGCTTGCGCAACTGCACGGGATCAGGCTCTGGCGCGTCGGTGCGCGTGAGGATGCCGGAGCCGAATTTAAGAACGATGCGCTTGGGTGCCGATGCCATGAGTGTGGGAACGAAGGGCGGCAAATATGGCAGGCTGACGTGCCCTGCAAAGCGCAAATACAGCGAGACGCTAGACCCGGAGGGCCACCGGGATCGTGGCCGCACTGGTGTTACCGTATTTGTCCAGGTTCATGAAGACGCGATCCAGCGGCAGATTGAGCCGGTCAGCGATGGCGCTGATGATGCGGGCATTCGCCTGATGCGGAATGACGAGGGAAACATCTGCGGCGGTCAGGCCGGCCATTTCGAGCGCCTGTAGCGCAGCTTCTAGCATGCGAGTGACCGCGTGTTTGAAGGTCTCGCGCCCTTCCATGTGGATGGTGTTGGGCCTCGATTCGGCATTTTCGGCCGTGATGGGGCAGGCGGAACCGCCGCCGGGCACCTTGAGCAGGTCGGCGAGGTTGCCATCGCTACCCATGACGGTGGAAAGCACACGTCCAGGGGCGTTGATGCCGCCTTCGTCATCCCGGCGGATCACCACGGCTCCGGCACCATCGCCAAAGAGCACGCAGGTGTTGCGGTCTTGCCAGTTGATGAGGCTGCTGAGCTTTTCCGCTCCGATGACCAGCGCGGTGGTGCGATTGCCGGGGTTGATGAAGTGACGCGCGACTTGCAGCGCGTAGAGGAAGCCGGAACAGGCGGCGGAGATGTCGAAGCAGACCGCATTTGTGGCACCGATCTTCTTCTGCACAAAACAAGCGGTGGAAGGGAAAAACATGTCCGGCGTGACGGTGGCCACGATGATGAGCTGGATATCCTCGGCGCTGACTCCAGCGTCGGCCATGGCGCGGCGGGCGGCCTCTGAGGCCATATCACTGGTGGCCTGGTCGGCGGTGGCGATGCGGCGCTCCTTGATGCCGGTGCGAGAGGTGATCCAATCGTCATTGGTATCGACGATCTTCGACAGGTCGTCGTTGGTCAGCACTTTCTCTGGCATGTAACTGCCGGTGCCGATGATGCTGGAGGCGCAAAAAGGCTGATTGCTAGGAGCGAGCATGGAGAGCGATGGAATGAGCGGTGGCAGCAGCTTCGATGTGCGGATTCACCTGGTGTTTGATGTTTTCGCAAGCCTGCCGGATGGCGTTTTTCATGGCGAGCGGAGAGGCGCCGCCATGGGAGATGATGGTGATGCCGTTGAGGCCCAGCAGCGGCATGCCGCCGAACTCGTCGGCATTGGTGCGGGTGTGGACGCGCTTGAAGGCTGGCTTGGCGAGCATGCCGCCGAGCGATGTGACAAAGCCGCTTTTGATCTCCGCCTTCACCATGCTGAAAATCGCATGAGCGAGCGCCTCGGCGCTTTTGAGAATGATGTTCCCGGTGAAGCCGTCGCACACGACGACATCCGGCGGCGTCTCCCACAGATCGTGGCCTTCGACATTGCCGATGAAATTCAGGCCCGCCGTGTGGCGCAGCAGTTTGCCGGTTTCCTTGCAGAGCGCGTTCCCCTTCTCCTCTTCGGTGCCATTGGACATGAGGCCGACGCTGGGATTGTCACGCCCCAGCACATGGCGGGCGTAAGCACTGCCCATGATGGCGTTTTGCACCAGGTGCGACGGCTCGCTGTCAGGATTGGCCCCGGCGTCGATCAACACCCAGTACTTCGTCGCGGACGGCATGACCGAGGCGATGGCCGGGCGCTCGATGTGCGTGAGTGTGCGCAGTTTGATCAAAGACGCGGTCACTGCCGCCCCAGTGTGACCGGCGCTGACGACGGCATCCGCCTTGCCATCCTTCACGAGCTCGACCGCACGGCTGATGGAGCTGTCCTTCTTCTTGCGCACGGCATCCAGGCCGCTGTCGGACATATCGACGATCTGGCTGGCCGGGACGATCTCCAAGATCGGGCTGGAGACGCCTTGCAGCTTCAGTTCCTGCTCGATCACATCCGGTTTGCCCACCAAAAAAAGCCTGGTGAGCTGCGGTAGGGACTCCAGGGCGAGCTTGACGCCGCCGATGGGATTTTGCGGCGCGAAATCGCCGCCCATGACATCCAGGGCCCATTCGACTTCATTCAGGGGTCATTGCCCGAAGGGGCTCAATACACGCCTTCGACGATGGTCTTCTCCATCGCGCCAAACGGACGTACGTCGGCCACGCCATCCCAGGCGTAAGGTGCGCGCGGCTTGCGGCGCATGGCCTCGTCGCGCTCCAGGAAGCGGGGCATGAAGAATTCCTTCGTCAGCGTGGTCAATTCCACGCGGCCCCAGGTGTCGTATTCGACGGTTTTGTCGGTATCCTTGGGGTCAACAATGCGCAACACGGCGCGAGGCTGTGGTGCGTAGTAGGTGATGGAGAAATTGTCCTCCGGCGTAAGCGGCACGCTGGCGGCCAGACCCATGAGCGTGTTGCCATAGGTCGGATAGAAGCCGATTTTGCCCTCCAGCACTTCCTCAACGATGAAGCGCACATACTGCGGCGTCATCGTGGTGCCACCGACGAAGCAGCCACGGATGCCGACGCCGTAGAGATCGACTTTCTCCGCCAGGGCTTCGAGCAGCTTCGGCGTGGTGAAGATGGCGGAAATCTTGCGGTTCTTCAGCAGCAGCACCGCCTGATCCACCGCATGATCCATGTACTGGCGGGCGACGTCGAACTGCTTGTTGGAGATGAGCTTCTTCACAAAGCGGGGGTCGAGATCGACGAAGTAGCAGGAACTGCCGCGATAATTGGCAAGATGCTCCACCGCGAGGCGCAGACGACGTGGGCCGGTGGGGCCGACCATGATCCAGGACTCACCCGGTGGGAAGTGCTTGTCGTCGAGCTTGTGGCTGAACTCCTCGTAATCCACGCGGAAGTCGTTCCAGCCGATACGTTGCTTTGGCATACCGGTCGTGCCACCGGTCTCAAAGATGTTGAAAGGCTTGCCCTTGAACGCGGCTGGCACCCAGACCTCAGGCTGTTGGTCGCGAAGCCACTCGTCCTGGAAGTGCTGAAACTTTGCAATGATGTCCTCGTAGCTGTTCACCACGCCACGCGGGTCAAAATTCTTCTTCGCCCAGTCAAGCCAGAAGGGGCAGCCGGTTTCCGGCGAGAAATGCCACTGGATGGTTTCACGGACTTGGTTATCGAGCTGGGCTTTGGCTTCTTCGGGTGTCATGTGGGTCGGGGTTTGAAGGCAGGAATTGTGAAACGGGCGGCAATAAACGAAAGTAAAATTACCTGACTTTCTACGAGCCGTCGGACAATCAGGATGAGGTGGATTGTTTTGCAACGTTAGCAGCCTCCTCTCTTCTAGTCCCATCGTGTGATGAAAAGCCCATCGCATCCACATTTCTTCTGCGCAGTCCTTAGAGTCCTGGGGACTCCATCGTGCTGCCGCATGAGGCACGGTGGGGTGGCCAATCGTCCTTCTGCATTCGATTGAGGCATCGCTTGCTCTTTGGCCCAGCGGCCGTATTGTCAGTTTCTCCAAAACGGGGGCGTACTGGTTTCGACGGGTACTCTGAGTTCGGAGCTGCATGCCGAGGATGATTCGTTGGCCTCGTTAAACACCGGATCAAAAACATAAATGTGAACTCTAACGAGCTCGCTCTCGCGGCTTAAGCCCCGCGACATCGCACAGGCAATGTCTGGTAGCCTGCCCGATGACACCACCAGGCTGGGCTGATGGCCGGGCGACCGGGTCACAGTCGAGATCAAACAGGACGCTGGGTGAAGAGTAGGCCGTCTCAAGCCGCCTCCCACCGAGATCAAACATGAGACTGAGCATGGAGACGCTTCGGGCAACGGTTATTCGGACAGGGGTTCAACTCCCCTCGCCTCCACCACCTTATTTATTAGCCTTCAACGAAGGGGAAATGAGGTTTTTCGGCGATTGAGGCCTAAAACAGATCTGAAGCCGTAGCCACTACAAACGGTCTCCCCGAAGCCGCGAGTCAATCCAGCAATCACACCACGAGGATGCTCTGGGTGTTTTCTCAAGGCTCAAGAGAGCTCGCATGATTTTCGTCACACCCTGCTCTCCTTGGAAGAGTCACAAAGGCGCTTAGCGAACATCCAAGGACTGCCGGTGGGGCCACTTTCATCGTGTGCAAATATTGGGGGATCCAGCCCTTGTAAGCGATGCCAAAGAAGGAACACGGTTAAGAATTGACGAAACAGGAGCGCGATTTTCTATGCGAGCATGTATCGTTACATGCTGGCGCGATGGGAGATCTTCGGACCCTTCTCCAAGCAGGAACTGCTGGGCCTTCTGCTTCCGGCGCAAGCCACTTTCTGCCCGGCTTGGCGAAAATCACGTTCGTCCGCTTTCAGCCTGGGCTGTGGTATTCCGCGTGCATGAATAGCGGACCGCCAAAGAGAACGAAGACATTCATATCAAGATGGACCGAACGCTGAAGGGCTATTAAACAAAAAATTCGAGATAAAAGCCGCGACCGGCAACCGACATCCAACAAACCTACTCGGCTGTCATCAACGAAGTGCGGCAGAGGCGGGCGTACATACCGCCCTGGGTGATGAGCTCGTCGTGGGTGCCTTGCTCGATGATGCGACCGTGCTCAAGGACGTAGATACGGTCGGCATTGCGAACGGTGCTGAGGCGATGGGCGATGACGAAACTGGTGCGGTGGGCCATGAGGTGCTCCAGAGCCTCTTGAATCTGCCGCTCGGTCCCAGTATCGACGCTGGCGGTGGCCTCGTCGAGCAGGAGGATGGGCGGATTGCGCAGGAGGGCGCGGGCGATGCTGATGCGCTGCTTTTCTCCCACGCTGAGCTTCACGCCGCGCTCGCCGACGTGTGTGTCGAGCAGGTCGGGCAGGCGTTTGACGAAGGCGTCGGCATTGGCACTGGCCAACGAAGACCAGAGCTGCTCGTCGGTCGCGTCACGACGGCCGATGACGAGGTTTTCGCGCACGGTGCCGTTAAAGAGGAAGCTCTCCTGCGTGACGTAGCCGATGTTCCGGCGTAGCCAAGCTTTGTTCAGCTCGTGAACGGGAGCGCCGTCGATGGTGATGACGCCTTCATCGTATTCGTAAAATCGAGTGAGGAGGTTGATGAGTGTGGACTTGCCTGCACCGGTGGGACCAACGAGCGCGATGGTTTGACCTGGCTTGGCCTCCAAGCTGACGCCATGGACCGTGGGCGTTTTTCCGGCGTAGCTGAAGCCGACGTTCTCATAGCGCACATGGCCGGTGATGGCAGGCAATGCGCGCCCGCCCTGTGTGTCGGCCTCCGGCTCGGCATCGAGAATGTCAAAAACGCGCTCACCGGCGGCACGGCCAGATTGAAGGATCTGATTGAGCTGATGCAGGCTTTCGATGGGGTCGTAGAAGAATTTGAGCAGTAACAGGAAGGCGGTGAGATCGCCCGCACGAATTTCCCCTGACATGAGCTGACGTGCGCCGACCCAGAGCACGATGACCATGCCGATGCTGGTCAAAAAGTGCATGCCAGGACGGTAGATGGCCCAGATACGCATGACGTGCAGCGTGGCCGTGCGCAGAGCACCACTGGAGCGGTTGAAGCGCCCGTGCTCCTCATGCTCCATCGCGTAGGCTTTGATCTGGCGCATGCCGGAGACGTTGTCCTGCAACAATGAGTTCATGGCGCTGCTGGCACGACGCACCTTGCGATGGCGGTCACGCGAGGTGCGCGTGTAGGCCAGCGCTCCAGCGATGAGAAACGGCAGCGGAATGAGCGCATAAAGCGTGAGCGTGGCGTCTGCCTGCCACATAAACACTCCCACGACGGCGATTTGCAGCACGGAGATGAGTCCCTGCTCGATCCCGTCGATCAAAACACGCTCCACCGAGGGAATGTCCTCGGCGACGGTGGTCATGATGTCGCCGGAGGGCCGGTTGTCGAACCAGCGTAGCGGGAGGGTCTGCAAGCGTTGATAAATGTCGCTTCTGAGATCAAAGATGACCATTTGCTCAAAGGTGTTGTTGAGCTGAATGCGCAGGGAGTTGAAGAGATGCTGGGCGAAGTAGGCTGCCAGTGCGTAAAGCGCCAGCGGGGTCAGGCGTTCCCACTGCTGATTAGGCACCACCACATCCAACACTTCCCGCGTGATGTGAGGGAACACGATGACCATGAGCGTGCCGATGATGGCGCAGGAGATCTGTGCCGCTCCGAGGAGAGGGTAACGGCGGAGATAGGAGAAGACGCGAAGAATGGTTTTCAAATCGGGAGACGGGGCTTGATGCGGCGGGCTTAGCAGCTATCAAGCATACGCCTCACGGCAACCTGCAACCTATGAAATACCACCTCGCACGCGGCGAAGAGCAGCTCGGCACCTTCAGCGACCTAGATGTGAGCGCCGGACTGCGCAACGGCCGCTTCCAGCCAACCGACCTGTGCTGGGCAGAGGGAATGAAGGACTGGCAGACGCTGAAGACGCACATGCAGGATGTGGCGGAGGAAACCGGCATCGCTCAACCACCCGCCATCGCTGCTTTGGAGGCGGAAGTCCTCAAAGACAAGGCCAGCCAACTTGAGCTTGCCTCACTGGGGCAGCGGCTGGCTGCCGCACTGGTGGATCTGGTCACACTCCTGGTCCCCATGTTGATCATGTTCTCCGTGCTGATCGACGAGAATTTCGAGGCCGAGATCAGACCCGTCCAAAACGATCCGCAGGCTGTCATGGATGCGCTGCAGCGCCAGGTTTTAAAAATCCAGGCCGCAGGAGACTCCACCCTGATGGTGCTGGGTTGGTTCATGGATCTGCTGGTCCTCACAAACATCATCCTACTGACCCTGCGGGGGCAGACGCTAGGCAAGCTGCTCCTGGGCATTCAGATCATGCGCTCTGGCGATGATTCCAGGGCAGGCTTCCTCAGGGCGGTGCTGTTGCGCAGCCTGCTGCCCGTCTTTGCTCTTTTTCTCCCCCACGTCGGACCATTCCTGGTGATCGCCGACGTGCTGCTGATTTTTCGCTCAGACCGCCGTTGCCTGCATGATTTCATCGCAGACACGCGGGTCGTGCGGCGTCCCAGAAGTGACGGCTTGTTACGCAAGCCCAGGCAGGTGTGAAACGTGAGATGTAAAGATGTGAATGGTGCACCGCCTAAGTAGAACCTCTCACAACTAACTTCTAACCTCTCACGCAGGGGAATGCTTCCCCAATCAAGGCAGCGCTGAGCGACGAGCCGCCTCAGGATTGTTCCCCTGGATCTTGTTGATCTCGCTCATGCTATCACGCTCCTGTTTTGACAGGGTTTTTGCCCGCTCGCGGAATGGATGCGTCACCCCCATCACAAAGCAGCTAACGTCTGCCACCAGGATGATCATGGCGATAACGATGCCATATTTCTTCAGCGCCTCGTCAATCACCTTGTTTTTGTTCACGGAGAATTTCTCCGATTTCGAAAACATGGACTGAAACAACCGCCGCCAGCCGCGTGGCTCACGCGCTATGCTGAACGACCAGATGAACAGGGCGGTCAGGATCACGCAGGCGATCTGATACTGGATGGGAATCTCGCGCATGTGGCCAGTGGAGAAAAAGAAGTCTGCTGTATAACCTTCGTGCAATACCTGTGCAAACAAGGATTTGTCACGAAACCGTGAAACGATCCTCGGCCGGATTAGCCCCCAGAGCCAACTTCGCCCCGCCATTGGCCGCCATATGGGTCAGCATATGGAAGGCATCCTCGGCGTCGATGCCGAGTTGCGCGGCCACTTCTTCCGCACTCACGCCATTTCCGGACAACACACCGCGCACTTGGGCCAGCTGCTTGAGGAAATCCGTGGCAGCTTTCTTCCCAGCCTCCACACCCGGCTGATGGTAGGCGTTCACATTCACGAGGCTAGCGTAAAAGCCCACCGCCCGCTCAAACAAGCCCACGAGCATGCCTAGGGTGTAAGCGCTGACCTCCTCGATGCTCAGCGTCACGCTCTCGCGTCCCTTGTCCGCCAGAGCCTTGCGTGTGCCGCGCAGGAAACCCTGCAGATAGTCACCACTGGTAAATCCGGGATCGACTTCCAACGCCGCAGAGTCCCGCGCCTTCCGCACCTCAATGAAGGTGGCAAAGAAATTGTTCACTCCGTCGCGGAGCTGCTGCACATAAGCGTGCTGATCCGTACTGCCCTTGTTGCCATAGACGGCGATGCCTTGGTTCACCACCGCGCCATCAAGGTCATGCTCCTTACCCAGGCTCTCCATGACAAGCTGCTGGAGGTATTTGCTAAACAGCACCAGCCGGTCCTTGTAAGGCAACACCACCATGTCCTTGAGGCCCTGGCCGCCACCAGCGTGATGCCACATCAGGGCCAACAACATTGCTGCATTCGCAGAAGCCGGGCGGTGGCGAGTTTCGACATCCATCGCCGCAGCTCCGGCCAAGAACTGGCGCACATCCACGCCTTGCAGCGCCGCTGCCAGCGTGCCTACCGCGCTCATCACGCTCGTGCGGCCGCCCACCCAGTCCCACATCGGAAAACGAATCATCCACCCCTGGGCAATGGCGTGCTTTTCCAGTTCGCTGCCAGCGCCAGTCACCGCCACGGCATGCTTAGCGAAGTCGATTCCCGCCTTCTGGTAAGCTGCCTCGGCCTCCAGCATGCCGTTGCGCGTTTCCTTGGTGCCACCGGACTTGGAGATGACCAGCGTTAGCGTCGTCGCCAACTCGGCGCCGATCTCTGCCAGCACACGGTCCGCCATCGGCGGATTCGCCGGAGTGATCGCCTGCGCCACCAATTGCGGCCCCAGGGCCGAACCGCCGATGCCCACCACCAGCACACGCGTGAATTTTTGTCCATTCGCGGCTTTCAACACGCCCGCATGCACGTTGGCAGCAAATTTCAGCGTCGCATCCAGCGTGTCGTCGATTTCCTTCTTCAAAGCCGCATCCGGGGCCAGTTTTGAGTCCCGCAGCCAGTAATGGCCCACCATCCGGTTTTCATCGGGATTGGCGATGCCACCGGCCTCCAGCTCACGCATGTCCTTGAACGCTCGTTCGACCTTGTCAGCCATGCTTGTAAAGATCGCGTCATCATGGCCCATACGGCTGATGTCGATGGAAAAACCGAGGCTTGGGTAACGGACAAAAGACTTCTGAAAGCGATCCCAGTGGCTCATATGGATGGAAAAGTGTGCGTTGATGGTTTGAAAAATGCGAGTTTCGGCTGGTCACACGCGAACCGCAAAAAGCACTTCCCATGCCGCCCCGCAACCTCTTTGGCCACCACCCATCCGATGGACCCTGCATTCGGGTGAGAATGATCGAGAGTTAGAAGACATTAAACTCAACTCTAAAAAGTTGAGTGGCGCACCCGTCAGGATTCGAACCTGAAACCTTCTGATCCGTAGTCTGAAATGTTGCTTGTTTCGCCTTGTTCATCTATGATTCGCTCCGTCCAGACTAAAACGCTGGAACCAAGCAAAATCAAGGCTTCCAAGCTCATAACACTATGAACAACGACGAACAGACACTAACAGGGGTTCACAATAAAAGTGGCGAGGCTTTGCCTAGGCCAGGCAAACCTAGCCAATTTTCCAAGAGTGACCAACGCTACTGGCAGCAGGCGGGCAAGTTGTTCAAGAACTTGGGCGCGAGCACGTTTTCCTGTCGTTTGAGCCGTGGCAGTGAACGGGAATACTTCGGGCTTGGGACGAGCAATAAGGCAGCGGCGGCAGCTCAGGCGGTGAAGATTTATGACTACCTGTTCCAGCACGGCATGAAGGCCACGGTGGAAAAGTTCAAGCCGAAGGCGGCAGCGCAGGCGGATGTGTCCACTGTCGGCGGTTGGATCAAGGCGGTGGAGTCGCATTGCACATTGTTCCCGAACACGCAGCAGAACTATGTGTCAGCGGTGCGGAAGCTGGCGGGCGACATCGGCACCCTGCCGAGGAATAAGAGCCGATTCAGCTACAAGGACGGCGGGACGAAGGAGTGGCGCGAGGCGGTGGACAAGGTGCCACTGAAACTGCTGGACTCTGCGCAGGTGAATTCCTGGCAGGTGTCCTATCGAAAGGGCAAGGCTGCGAATCCTGATGCTCAGAAGCGGGCGCTGAATTCGGCACGGGCGACGGTGCGGAATGCCAAGGCGCTGTTCGGCGTGAAGATTGCCAAGGTGCTGCGGGATGTGGCGGGACTGACGCTGCCGGAGCCACTACCCATGCATGACGTGAACCTGACGGAGTTGTTCGGGAAGAAAACGAAGAACCGCTATCAGTCCCGCATTGATGCCGAGAAGCTGCTGCGACTGGCGGGTGATGAACTGGCAGGTTCACAGCCAGAGGCGTTCAAGGTGTTCGTGCTGGCGCTGTGCTGCGGTCTGCGGAAGCGGGAGATTGACTGCCTGCTGTGGAGTCAGGTTGATCTGGAGGCGGGCGTGATCCGTATTGAGGCCACGGAGCATTTCAGACCCAAGAGCGAGGACAGCGCAGGCGAAGTTGATCTTGATCCTGAATTGCTGCCACTGCTGCGGGGTTGGAGTGAATCTGCCACGGGTGAGTTTGTGATCGAGGGGAAGGACAGCACGGACTTCAAGAGCCGCGTGAGCTATCGCTGTGAGGGCGTGTATGCGGTGCTCTATGCGTGGCTCCGTCAGCATGGGGTGAAGGCCACGAAGGCGCTGCATGAGCTACGGAAGGAGGCTGGCGCACTGGAGGCACAGTCAGCGGGCATCTACGCGGCATCGCGACTGTTGCGGCATTCAGACATCCGCGTGACGGCGGACTTCTACGCGGACAAAAAGCAGCGCATCAGCACGGGGCTAGGATCGCTGCTGCCTGCTCCGGCGAATGTGATCGAATTCCCTACAGCACCTCGGCGGCCAGTGCGTTGTGAAGGTCCGGGTTCTGCGCCCGCAGGCTTTGCGTCAGCTCGTGGCACAGCGTGTAAAGGATAGGCTCGCGGCTGTTGGCATTGACCACCAGGATGTTTCTCTGCGTGGTCGGATTGCCACCGTTGAGATACTGGCTGTTCCTGCCTACAGCGTCGATCCAAAGAATGTTCTTCCCGAATACCTTGAGGAACGACTGGCTCCAGTCTTCAAGCTCCTAATCACGGCTCGACCCACGGGTTGCTCCGTCAGGAGAACGTCGAACATCCCGGATGCCAACGGGCGTGATGCTCTCGCCGGGGTATTCTCGGCGCAAGGCGTCGAGGGCTTCACGCTCTCCTTGATTAAGGCTGGCTTCGTTGCGGTTTTCATATTGGAACAACCCTGCGGCTGAATCCTGTCCGGTGCCAGCGGAAATCAATTGGAACTTGGCGGCATCTAGTGCTGCACCACTATTACCCACTTGCACTGCTGTGCCGCTAGTTTGCGCGGCTCTAACTTGCGCCTGCTCCGCTTCCGCATGCACATAAACATCACCCTGCCACGAAGCAGGCGGCGGCGGATAGCAAGCGGGCGTGAGTGCGGCTGAATGTGATCGGCGAATGTTTCGAAAGGCGGGGCGGAGGGGGTCGGACATCGGATGCACCTGCCTCACCTCTAATGGATTTCAGCATCGCAAAATATTTTGCATTGCCTTGCGGTGTTCATCTCTGTGCATTGAGTGAGGCATGAGCGCGAAAGTTGCAAAGAAGGCAGTAGTCCGAAAAGGTTCGAAAAAGAAGGGCCACGAGAAGCCGAGAGCGAAGCCAGCGAAGGCATTAAAAATCGCCGGAGCTGGCATTGATGCGGAATCCGTTTCATTCCCTATCAAGGGACATTTGCAGCTTGCCTATAAAGAAGCGGGTATTGTGCGAGTGAAATCCAGAAAGGAACTGAAGAGGTTAGATCAAATCATGGATCTCCCCGGTCAGCGAACCTGGCTGCGGTTCCATATGCGGCGAATTTTGAAGACCTCATTGCATGACGATGCGACGGCTGAATACCCAGAAGACCAAGCATGGCGCTACTGCGATCTTTTCACTCAGCTCTGGGGCTGGCTAAAGAAAATTGCTGAGGATGCGGAAAATCCGAATACGCGATCCCATGCAGGCCGAGCACTCGGTGAAATCATTCACGAAGTGGGAACAAGGGAGGGCAAACGATGGCAAAATGCACTTGCTGGCGTCAACGATGCTTTCAAGCATTCGCTACAGCCCTTTGGAAAGGGAGGTGGGAAAAAGCCAAAGCCTGATCTGGTGAGATGGATCACCAGCAAAATGTCGGTTTGGGAAGGGCATTGGCTAAAGGCTTTAAAGGTGTCTCGACGAATGGACACCGGGCGATTTACAACACTCAAAGAGGCGTGGCAGGATTACTTCAACAACCTGCCCGACGCCCTCAGTAATGTTGAGAGAGAGCTTTCTGACCACGACTTCACGAAACTGTCCTACAGCGTTTTGTCCGATTT
>JAJTDU010000148.1 GCA_021298725.1 Verrucomicrobiaceae bacterium
TGAAGCGTGTCGGCAACAAGCCGCTCGATGGCCGCGATCTCACGCCGCTGCTGATGAAACAGGCGGTCGAATGGCCCGAGCGCATGATTTTCTCCACCTGGGCCATGAACGCGAGCGTGCGCACACAAACGCACCGTCTCGACAACGCGGGCCAGCTTTACGACATGATCGCCGATCCCGGCCAGACCACGCCGATCAACGACAAGGAGCCTGCGCTGGCCGCGAAACTCACCGACGCGGTCAAAGCCTGGCGGCAGGCAGTGTTCGGCGCTGCTGCTTTGCCCAAAGCGAAAGGCGACAAGAAGAAAGGCGGCAACGCCGTCGATCCGCGGCCGATTCCGGTCGGTTATCGCGAATTTCCCATCACCATGCTGCCTGCGCGTGATGGCGAGCCACGCGGCAGCGTGCAGCGCAGCAGCGGTGCGCCAAACTGCTCGTATTTCGTGAACTGGACGAGCAAGGACGACCGCATGGTCTGGCTGCTCGATGTCCACACTGCTGGCAAATACGAAGTGACCCTCGACTACACCTGCAAGCTGCCCGATGCCGGCTCCACCATCGAGCTGGTCTTCCAAAACGCGAAACTCAGCGGCAAGGTCGATCCCGGCTGGGATCCGCCGCTTTACACGAACCAAGACACACTGCCGCGCCCGCACGGCGAGAGCCAGATGAAGGAATTTCGCACGCTCAAAGTCGGCGAAATGACCCTGCCAGCCGGCCAAGGCCCGCTCACGCTCCGCGCACTCGACATTCCCGGCTCCTCCGTCATGGACGTGCGTCGTGTCACCCTCACGCTGCTGCCCTGAAATTCATGAAACCGTTGCTCATCCTCTTTGCGTCATTCGTCATTCCCGCTTCGTCATCCGCTGCGGAGCGGCCCAACATCATCCTCATCATGGCGGATGACTTCGGTTACGAGTGCGTCACGGCCAACGGTGGCGAATCGTATCAAACGCCGCATCTCGACCGCCTCGCCGCCAGCGGCATGCGCTTTGAGCACTGCCACTCGCAGCCGCTTTGCACGCCGACGCGGGTGCAACTCATGACGGGCAAGTACAACGTGCGGAACTACCTGAACTTCGGCACGCTCATGCGTACGGAAACGACCTTCGGCCATTTGTTGAAGAAAGCGGGCTATGCCACCGGCATCTGCGGTAAATGGCAGCTCGGGCACGAAAAGGACTCGCCCCAGCACTTCGGATTCGATGAATCGCTGCTCTGGCAGCAGACACGTCGGCCGCCGCGCTATGCGAATCCCGGCCTCGAACTCAACGGCGAGGAAAAGGAATACCAGGAAGGCAGTTACGGCCCCACGCTCATCAACGACTTCGCGCTCGATTTCGTCACGCGGCACAAAGAGAAGCCCTTCTTTCTCTACTACCCGATGATCCTCACGCATGATCCCTACCAGCCCACGCCGGACAGCCCGGACTGGGATCCCACGATCCGCAGCGAGGCGAAACAACGCGATGTGAAGCACTTCGCTGAGATGGTGGCCTACATGGACAAGATGATCGGCCGTCTCGATGCAAAGCTCGGCGAACTCGGCATCCGCGACAACACGCTGCTCCTTTTCACCGGTGACAACGGCACCGGCAGAGGCGCGACGACTCGCTTCAAAGGCGCGGACTTCCCCGGTGGCAAAGGCAGCACGACGCACAGCGGTCATCATGTGCCGCTCATCGTGAGCTGGCCCGCCGTGATGAAGCAGGGCCGCGTGAACCGCGATCTGATCAGTTGCGCTGACTTCCTGCCGACGATCTGCGCCGCGACTGGCTCCGAAACGCCCGCGAAGGTCGATGGCGTCAGCTTCCTGCCGCAACTGCGTGGCGAGACCGGCACGCCGCATGAGGCGCTCTACCTGTGGTATTCACCACGCCAGAAGTTCGACCTCAAGGTCAGCGAACTCGCCTTCGATCACAGCCACAAACTCTACCGCAGCGGCGAGCTTTACGATCTTCAAGCCGATCCACTGGAGAAAATCCCGCTCACCGGCCATCAGCCCGCCAGAGCCAAGCTCCAAGTGGTGCTCGATCAATACAAGGACGCCCGCCCCGCCGAACTCGACCGCCAGTTCGAGGTTTCGATGAAAAACCAGCCGACGGCCGAGAAGAAAAAGAAGAAGCGCAAAAACTAGGCTGGATGAGATACGAAACTACTTCTTCGGCGCACCTTCTTTGAACTTCGTCATGAGTTCTTGAAACTTTTTGTTCAGCGCCTGGTGCTCGGGGCTTTTGCGGTCGTGTTTGGCACGCTCGGCGGCGAGGGCTTTGATTTCCACGGCGAGGGCGCGGCGTGCTTCGGTGGCACTCGTGGCGGCAGTGTCCACTTTGATTTCCACGTCATCCCAGTCGTCGGTGCGGAAGACCGATGCGGGCAGGCCGTCGCTGTTCACGAGGTTTGAGCCTGTGGGATTCGCGGCCCAGGCATAGCGCACGGCGGCGGGTTGCTTCACTTGATCGCTGCTGACGATGACGCTGTCCGTGCCGTCGATTTTCGCATCGGCCCAGTGCCAGACTTTGTCGGCCCCGGCGATCTCGAAGCGCTTCAAAGCGCCACCCTCGCGTGATTTGAGACCAGAACCGCTTTGATCAAAGGTCACGCGGATCGCGCCGTCCTTCACCGCGCTCGTCTTGAAGAGCGGACCACTGTAAAGGAGCTGCTTGCCATAATCTTTGGCGAGCGCCCAGCGTGCGAGACGCTCGCCGGGGTCTTTTTTGTTCTTCGGATGGATGTCCTTCGCTTCGCCGACATCGTTGATGACTGCCATGCCGGTCTTCGGCGTCGTCGTGAGCACGAGGCGCATGCGATCCTGCGTCAGAGCCCACGAGTCTGGCGTGCCGGGCTCCGTCGAGGGCGCGTGGTAGTTGGCGAGCTGCACGTAGTAAAAGGAGAACTCATCGCCCCAGCGCTTGCGCCAGTCGTTGATCATCAGCGGCAGCGTTTGGTCATACGGCACCGCGCCGGGTCGCGCATTGCCCTCGCCCTGATACCAGATCGCCCCGCGCATCGTGTAACCGACGAACGGATGAATCATCGCCGCATAAAGCACGCCCGGCTTGCCTTCGGTAAGCAGCGGCCGCTTCGGCGCATCCGGCTTCTTCGGCAGGCGCTTGCGTTCCTCGGCCGATTTTCCCTTTGCGGCGGCCATGGTGGCCTTCCACTGCTCCATTTTCGTCGCATAAGCCGCATCCGCCTTGGCTTGATCGTAAACGGTCTCGTCCTTCAGCATCGCATCGACGAGCGCTTTTGTGCCTGGCAGCGTGTTCAAGGCCTCGCGACTCGTGAACGTCTCCACCGGCTTACCGCCCCAGGCGGATTTGATCACGCCGACAGGAATGCCGAGTTCCAGATGCAGCTTCCGCGCAAAGAAGAACGCCACCGCCGAATAATCCGGCACCGTCTCCGGCGTCGCCGCTTTCCATGTGCCTTCGATATCCTCTTGGTTCTCTTCTGAAGTCACCAGCGGCGCATTGAACATGCGCAGCGCGGGATGCTGCGACTCCGCGATGAGGCCCACGTATTCCGGCGAGCGGTTCATCGTGTAAAACATGTTTGACTGCCCGGACGCGAACCACACCTCGCCCACCAGCACGTCCTGAATCTCGATCTTCTCCGCGCCTGTCGAGATCGTCAGCGCCGCGCCCTGCGCATCCGCCGCGCCCGTCTCAATCTGCACCCGCCACTGGCCATCTGCCGCCGCTTTGGCCGCCGCCGACCTTCCTTTGAAGGAAACCGTCACCTCCGCCCCCGCATCCGCCTTGCCCCAGATCGCCGCCGCACGTTCGCGCTGGAGAATCATGTGATCGCTGAAGAAGTGCGGCACGCTCAATTCGGCGAGGAGCAGGCCCGGCGTGAGCAAAAGGAGGCTTAGAATGGCTTTCATGGATTGGACGGTGCGAAACGATGGGCGGGATGCGGTTGTTGCCTTCAATTCTGTTTCACGGCTTCAAGGTCGAGGGATTGCACACCATGACCTCATGCGAGCCGAAACGCTTCAGGTGAGCAGGCGCTGAAGAAGGCGTGAGTAGGTCATTCTTCCCCTTGGGGTAGCAGCTTCGGAAGACGCCCAGAGCGCGAAGTTTTTGCCCGAGCGAAACTGAATTTTTTGAACAGAGACGCCCATTTTTTCGAAATTCCATGTTCTTTAGAGTGAATACGGCTTGATATTTTATAGAAATTTTAATAGATTTGGCTGAGTATGAGTCTTCGCCATTTCCCCATGACCCTGCCCAGTCCCACCTTGCCAGCACCTGCTGGAGTGCAGCTTTCCCAGGATCTGGAATCGCTGATGGATGAGATCCAGCGCACGCGGGAATGGTTCAACACTCAGATCGAGTCACAACTCAGCAGCCTGAACCAGCTCCGAACTGCCATGCAGGTGGATGATCCTGTCTCCAGCACGTCGATGGACGCCCTGTTTTACCCTCCGCAACCCGTCAACCTGCCGCCGATGCCGGTGCCGGAACGGAAGAGCGCTCAGCACCCGCATCAGGCCATTGTGTTACCTCCGACCCACATCGTGACTCTGGACCCCGAACTTGAAAAAGCCACGCTGCGTGAACTCAATGACGCGCTGGCACGTGCGTTCT
This sequence comes from Verrucomicrobiaceae bacterium, assembly GCA_021298725.1. Lineage (GTDB taxonomy): Bacteria > Verrucomicrobiota > Verrucomicrobiia > Verrucomicrobiales > Verrucomicrobiaceae > Prosthecobacter. The sequence continues at coordinate 4,593 of JAJTDU010000148.1, forward strand.
CGGAGATTTCCTCCCGGGGTGGCATGCTGGCGTAAAAATGCTTTTTTTCAGCTCAAGAACGGGTGCAAGCCGAATTCCAAGTGACGGCATGCGCGGTTCTGTGCAGACTGCGGGTGCTTTTTGAAGAATTTCCAGTCTGATGGAAGCCGCATTCTCCAGTAAGCTGCACCCCACTGCCAACGTACACACCCGCCCATGAATAACGACCTCGATTCTAACCTCTGCCGCCGCGATTTTCTCAAGACCAGCACCCGGACCGTCGCCGGTCTCTCAGTTCTCTCAGGCATCACCCTGCCGCATGTGCATGCCGCCGGCAGTGATGAGATCAAGGCGGCTCTCATCGGCTGTGGCGGTCGTGGCACTGGCGCAGCGAGCAACGCGATGGGGGTGCAGTCCCGTGTGACCCGCCTCGTGGCGATGGCTGACGTGTCTAAGGACCGTCTCGACGCCAGCTTTGAAAACCTCACCAAAAAGCACCCGGACCGCATGTCCGTGTCCGAGGACGCGAAGTTCATCGGCTTCGACGCCTACAAAAACGCCATCGACATGCTGAGCAAAGGCGACGTGGCCATCTTCACCACGCCGGTGGCCTTCCGCTGGGTGCATTTCAAATACGCCATCGAGAAAGGCGTGCATATTTTCATGGAAAAGCCGATCTGCACCGACGGCCCTACCGCGCGTCGTCTGCTGGCGCTCAATGAAGAGGCGAAAAAGAAGAATCTGAAGGTCGGCGTCGGTCTCATGTGCCGCCACTGCCGCGTCCGCGGCGAGCTTTTCAACCGCATCCAGGACGGCGAGATCGGCGATCTCATGCTCATGCGCGCCTACCGCATGCAGGGCGTCATCGGCAGCGTGTTCACCCCACGCCGTGACCCGAACGCGCATCCGAACGAGCTGCTCTGGCAGATCAAAAACTTCCACAGCTTCCTCTGGGCCAGCGGCGGCGGCTTCAGCGACTTCAACATCCACAACATCGACGAAGCCTGCTGGATGAAAAACGACTGGCCCGTCGAGGTGCAGGCCAGCGGCGGCCGCACCGACCGTGGCGACAACGTCGATCAAAACTTCGACCACTACTCCTGCGAGTACACCTTCAAAGACGGCGCGAAGCTCTACCTCGAAGGCCGCACCGCACTGAATGTCCACACGCAGTTCGCCACGCAGGTGCATGGCACCAAAGGCTGCGCCATCGTCTCCACCGCCGGCCACTTCCCCTCGAAGGCCATGACCTTCAAAGGCCAGCAGATGCAGCGTGGGAACATCATCTGGCGCGGCAAGCAGCCGGAGCCAAACCCCTACGACCTCGAGTGGCAGGATCTCATTGAGGCCATCTCCAAGGATAAGCCCTACAATGAGGTCGAACGCGGCATCAAGTCCAGCATCACCACCGCCATGGGCCGCGCCGCCGCTCACACCGGCCAGGTCATCCGCTACAACGACTACATCAACAGCGCCTTCGAGTTCTCCCCGAACGCGGACAAGCTGACGCTCGACGGCCCGCCGCCGCTGCTCGCCGACAAGGATGGCAACTATCCCTTCCCTAAAGCCGGCCAGTTCAAAGACCGCGAATACGCCATGGAGCCGCAAGCCAATCCCTTCCCGCTCATCCAGTTCCCGCCGGAAGCCGCCCCTGAGCCGCTCAGCCCACCCGAGCGGTCGAAACCCGCCGACAAGGAGAAAAAGAAGGCCAAGGCGTGATCCAAGTAGTGCGGATGCCCTCATCCGCAGGCCATCCCTTATCTTGAACAGTGAAGTGCGGACGAAAGCGTCCGCACTTTTTATTGACGCTTCGTCGTCCACCGCACGCCGAGACGCAGCAACAGTCCTGTCTTGAGAAAACAGGCTTCGGCCCTGGGTCTTAGCTGCCTGGGCTTGAATTTCGCTAAACCATCTGTGGCGGGCTGCGTTTAGTCTTGACCTTCCGACCACCAAACGCTGCTTTAGCGTCAACCATCCTCAGACATGAAAACCGCCTCGCGTTTCCTCTTCCTCGCCACCCTCGGCCTGCTCTCCACCGCCAGCGCCCAGCTTGCCGAAGAATACCGCCCGTGGACGAACACGGCGGGCAAGCAGATCGAGGCCACGCTGGTCTCCGTCGATGCGGCGGCCAAGACCTTGAAGATCAAAATGAAGGACGCCGCACCGGCCACGCCCATGCCGGCGACGGCTCCTGCTACCGCTCCTGGTGCTCCCGCAGCCAAGACGCCTGCCGCCAAAGTCGCCAGCAAACCCGCGCCACCACGGCCGGCCATCGCGATCATCCCCGCGTCTAAATTCAAGGCCCCAGGAGCGAATGACTACCTCGGGGGCATCCAGAAAGTGCGGCCACGCCTGATCCACAACGCCGCTGGCTGGGGCTACCTGAAAGGCCAGATCGCCACCGATCCCGTGCTAGCCAAGATGCTGGAAGCCCTGAAGGCCTCTGGTGAGGATCTACTGCAGGATCCCGGCCTCACGCGAATCAACGGCGACACCGGCGGCGAAGGGCCGAAAGCCATCTACCGCATGGGCCTGCTCGGAGCGCTTCACTACTGCGACGGCGATTTGAAGTGGCAGGACAAAGGCATGCAGGAGCTGATCGCCCTCACCGACAAGGTTTCCTTCCGCGACTGGCATCCCGAACTCATCGACAACGTGGCAGACATGGTCGTGGCCACTTGTCTCGGCTACGACTGGTTTTACGCGGCCTTGAACGCCCAGCAGAAGACCGAAATCCGCACCTATTTGGCTCAAAAAGGCATCGACGCCCTCATTGCACATCTGGAAGGCGAACCCATCCCCGAAACGGCCAAAGGCGTCTCTGGGGGCCAAGCCGAACCCGTCAAGGCCAAAGGCGGCACCAAAAAAGCAGCCAACAAGGAAGACGACAAGCTGCCTCCCGACAGCAAGCACATGGCCGCCGCCTCCGCGCTGCTCATCGCCGCCATCTGCATGGTGGATGACGATCCTGCCATCGCGAAGAAAGCCGCCGACGCCGGCTCGAAAGTCTTCGGCAAAGGCCTGGAGCGCTTCGCGCCCGCTGGCGTGTGGCCGGAAGGACTTCAGGCCGGTGAAGACGTGATGGATTACATCGCCATGCTCGCCCAGTCCCGCAAAGCCGCCGCTGGGAACGACCTCGGCATCAGTCTCGTGGAAGGCATCCCGCAATTCGGCGTCGCCCGCATGCAT
>JAJTDU010000149.1 GCA_021298725.1 Verrucomicrobiaceae bacterium
CCTGCTGCAGGGCAACTGCATACTCTGCGGCGAGACGATCACACCTTCGATGCCGCGAGCGTGCAGGATCTTTTGCAGCTTCTTCGGCGTGAGACCGTCTTTGCCCAGATAAAACTCCTCTACCGCATAACCATGCCCGTGCGCACGACGTCGAATGTCCTCAATCGGCACATATTGATACGAAGGGCTAAGCAAACCGTCCTGTGGCACATACTCACGAATCACCGCGATGACTGCCCGCAGCCGCTTTTCTTTCTTGCCGCGCACCACCTGCATCATGCGCATCAAATGCGGGTCCGGCTGGTAATCGAGCCGCTTCGCCTCCTTCAAAACGAGTTCACGCTTCTCCGCCGCCACCTTCGGTGCCCCGCGCAGCACCCGCGACACCGTCATGATCGACACGCCCGTCGCACGGGCGATGTCTTTGAGAGTGGGCGGGGAAGCGTTAGGCATGGTGTTAGCATAACACGCCACGGCGGCATTCAAGCTGCGAAATACCTCCTCAATCCGCGTTGTCTCGCATCATGTCTCTTCGATCTCTCTCCTGCTTTCTCGCGGTCTCGTGCAGTGCCTTCGTCCATGCCGCGGAACCAATCACCATCGACCTTGCCAAACGCACGTGGCAGGGCATCCCAGGCCTCGAACGAACGGCAAGCGGCCGCATGTTCGTCTCCTGGTTTACAGGCGGACCGAAAGAACCTGCGCCAGAAAACACCGTCCTTCTCTCCTACAGCAACGATGCTGGCAAGACCTTTACCCCGCCCGCCGCTGTTATTCGGTGCAGAGTTTCGGGTTGGCTACGAAGGGCCCTATGCCTTCCGCATGAACAAGCCAACCGTGCTTTCTTCGGGCGAGTGGATCATGCCGGTGACCCATGCAACAGAGACGATTCATTCTTGGTTCGCCGGACCAAAGCAGCTTCAAGGCGTCGGCATCTCAACCGATGAAGGCAAAACATGGAGTCTCCACGGCGCGCTCAAGGCCCCGGACTGGGCTCTGGAATGCATGATCACGGAGTTGAAGGATGGTCGCCTGTGGTTACTCACCCGCACCGGTGGCGGGTTTCTCTGGGAAAGTCATTCCACGGACAAGGGGCGCACCTGGAGTGAGGCGAAGGCTAGCACCATTGCCAACCCAGGCTCACGCTTTTTCATCCGCCGTCTCGCCTCGGGCAATCTGCTCCTCGTGAACCACTACAAGTTCACCGGTCGCAGCCATCTCACCGCGCAGCTTTCCACCGACGATGGCGCGACATGGAATGATGGTCTCCTGCTCGATGAACGTAAAGGCGTGTCCTACCCCGACGGCGTCCAGGACAAAGACGGCGTCATCTGGATCACCTACGATCGTGATCGCGGTGGAGCAGGTGAGATCCTGCTCGCGAAGTTCAAAGAAGAAGACGTTCTCGCGGGCAAAGATGTGTCGGGGGCAGTGAACTTGAAACAAGTGGTGAACAAGCTCGACAAGCCGTCACTGCTTCCCGCCAACTGGGACCCCGCGCTGGCGGGCGACAGCGTGATGCAGCGGCTCGTCCGCGTCACGGCACCGCAGGTGAAAGGGGCGCATGATGCGGAGTTCGTGTGCGTCGGCGAGCGAGCCTACATCGTCGAGCATGACAACGACGTGTCACCCGGCCACGGCGCGGGCGTGGCGATGTATTGTGTGCTGTCGGTGGTGAACCTGAAGACGCTCCAGGTCGAAAAAACACACCCGATGGCCAAGGCGGGCCAGGCCTTCGCCAACATCACGCTGCCGGACGCGCAGGTCTTTGTGCCGCGCATCATCCGCAAGGACGAGCACACGCTGCGCACCTACTTTTGCAGCCAACCGGCCAAAGCACAGGCGGTGACCTGGTATCGCGACTTTGATCTGCGCACGCAGACCTTCGAGGACAGCATCCACAAAGCCAAGCTCAAGACCGCCGCAGGCACCTTCGACATGGAGCCGCGTCATTTCCATGCGGACGCAGTCGCTTTGGGCTTCAAGCGGCCCGCCGTGAATCAGGGTCTCTACATCTTTGATTCGTTCAAGGAGTTCGACGGCAAGCGCTACATCGCGCTCAACAACTTCCCCGGCAAACAAAACGCCCTCGCCGTGCTGCAGGACGACTACGCCACCTTCGAAGTCATCGGCCACTACAACGAGCCGCAGTCGCAGCAGCTCAGTGAATCTGCCGTGAATCGACTGCCCGACGGCACCTGGATGGCCATCGTGCGCAACGACGCGGGCAACTACCACTTCACCACCAGCCCGAACGGCCAAACATGGGCCGTCGCCGAGCCGAAGCCCTTCGTGCCGAACGGTCTGAACTCGAAACCGACCTTTGATCACTTCGGCGGCGTCTATTACCTCGGCTGGCAGGAGAACACCAAGATCCAGAACTGCAATCGCAGCGTCTTCAACGTGGACGTCTCCCGCGACGGCAAAACCTGGGAGCGCAAATACCGCTTCGAGTCGCCGCACTCATTCCAATACCCGACCTTCCACGAACACGAAGGCACTCTCTGGCTCACCGTCACCCAAAGCGACCACGGCGGCAGCACCGACCGCATCATGTTCGGCAAGTTGGAGTCAGTCGGTAAATTTGAGTCTCAGAAAGGACAACAACGCACCGTATGGCCCGCACCGCCGCCACCTGAGCCTGCTGTCATGAAACGCGGCGTGAAGCTTTTCGATGATCGCGACTACGTCATCGATGAAATGCCCGCTGCAGTCAAAGACCTGCCGTTTCATCGCACCAGCATCGAAAAGCTCGACGTGACCATCACCAAGCCCGGCACGCTTTTCGCCCTCACGCCGACCATTCGACCGCAAGCCGCCTGTCAGGAGGAAGCACTGCAAAAAGCCGGCTTCACCAAGGTCGATGTGCCCGAAGTGCAGCTTTTCCCCGGTGAGATCAATCGCGTGAGCCTTTACCGCAAGGCAGTGAAGGCCGGTGAGCGGCTGCAATTTAAGAAGATGGTGCTGCTGGTTCTAGCAGAGGGTGCTGCGATTCAGGAGATGAATGGATTGATTCCCTCGGTGATACTGAACCCTGGTGCGGAGTTTCAAGACGCTGCACGGCCTGGCGCGATGATCATCGGGATGGATCGCACGCCGAAGGGGCGCATCTGGGGTTGCTGGACGGGGACGGGAGACAAGCCGGATGGGTATTTTCTACTAGCGACGAGCGATGACGATGGCGCGACGTGGTCGAAGCCACGGGTAGCGGTCGGTACGCGGATGGAGGCGGCACAAAAGGTGAGCGGGGCGCTGGTGGGGAACCTTTGGACGGACCCGAAAGGCCGCTTGTGGCTGTTTTTCGATCAGCAGCTCGGCGATCCGCAGAAGCGCATCACGAACTGGTTCATGCGCTGCGATGATCCCGATGCGGCGGAGCCGGTGTGGAGCACGCCGGTGATGTTTGCGGAAGGCTGCACGCTGAACAAGCCGACGGTGCTCAAAGATGGCGCGTGGTTGCTGCCAGTGTCCGATTGGCATCAAAAAACGTGTCGCGTGTTTGAATCGACCGATGAAGGCACGTCGTGGCAGGAACGCGGCCATTTACAGTTCCCGGATTGGGAGTTCGACGAGCACATGATGATCGAGTTGAAGGACGGAAGGCTGTGGATGCTCGCCCGCACGAAGGGACAGCCGCACGAGAGTTTTTCGACCGACGGCGGCAAAACGTGGAGCGAGCCGAAACAAGCGGCGACGGCGCAGAATGTGAATGCGCGCTTCTTCCTGCGTCGGCTCCAATCGGGTCGCATTCTGCTGGTGAAGAATGGATCGCCTGCCGAGCGCTTGGCGAAGCGCACGCACATGAGCGCGTGGCTGTCCGAAGATGAAGGCCAGACGTGGAAAGGCGGCCTACTACTCGATGAACGCAACGCGGTGTCCTATCCCGATGGCTTCGAAGCGCCCGATGGACTCATCCACATCCTCTATGATTGGAACCGCCACACCGACGCGGAGATCCTGATGGCGAGATTTCGCGAGGAGGATGTGCTCGCGGGCAAAATCGTGTCGAAGGACGCGAAGCTGCTTTTGCTGGCGAACAAGGCCACCGGCCCGAAACCCGAAAAGCTCTACAACGGCATCGAACTTCCCGATCAATGGCCGCCGCGCTTCCGCGAACCCAGCGACGCGGTGATGGAGGTGCCTTATTTGAAGAAGAAGCCAAAGGTGATCCCCATCGACCTCGGTCGTCAGCTCTTCGTGGATGATTTCCTCATCGAGAAGACCTCATTAAAACGCACGTTTCATCAGGCCAAGAAGTTCGAGGGCAATCCGGTCTTCAAAGCGGAGACGGAGCGCGAACTCGGCAAATCGACACAAGGTGAGAAAGGCGAGGAAGCGACCACCTTCACCGGTCAAGGCGGCGTGTTTTACGATCCGGCAGAAAAGCTCTTCAAGATGTTTTATGTCGCCGGCTGGCGCGGGCCGCTCTCGCTCGCGACGAGTCCTGACATGAAGACGTGGACGCGTCACGGCCAGCTATTGCCTGAAGGCCTGCGCTGGACGGGATCAAAACTCGTCGGCGGCGGCTCTGACAATTGCGTCTGGCTCGATTTGAACGCGAAGGACGCTGCCGAGCGCCTCAAATACCTCACCTGCTGGCTGCATGTGCCGAAGGAACATCGTCCACAGGGCTTCATGCACTCACTGCATGTCTCCGATGGCAAAACCTTCTCCGATGCGGTGACGACGAGCATCGCGGCGGATGATTACTGCTCGTTCTTCTACAATCCCTTCCGCGAGAAGTGGGTCTTCAGCATCAAGATGGGCACTTCGCGCGGTCGCAGTCGCTACTACTACGAGAGCAATGATTTCCTCGCCGGAGCCGACTGGAAGAAGAGTGTGTTTTGGACCTGCACGGACAAACTCGACCTGCCAGAGGCTGCGGATCGTTATCCCGGCGGCGGCGAGCCTGCGCAACTCTACAGCCTCAATGCGGTGGCGTATGAGAGCCTCATGGTCGGCATGCACTACATCCATCGCGGCCCGAACAACGGCATTTGCGAGAAGGGCAAGTTCCCGAAGCTACTCGATCTCGAGCTTGGCTTCAGTCGCGACGGCTTTCATTGGGATCGACCGGATCGTCGTGGCTTCATCGTCGGCTCGCGCACCGAGGGCTCGTGGGATCGGGCGTATCTGCACAGCACGGCGGGTGTCTTCGTCGTGCTCGATGACCAACTCGTCTTCCCCTACATGGGCATCAGCGGCATCGCGCCGAGTGGGCATCGCGGCATGTATACCGGCGGCAGCATCGGCCTCGCCACGCTGCGTCGCGATGGTTTTGCCTCCATGGGAGGCCCCGGCGAGCTGACGACGCGTCCGGTGAAGTTCAAAGGCAAGCATCTCTTCGTGAACGTGAACGGCGAAGTGCGTGTGGAAATGCTCGATGAGGCTGGAAAGATCATCCGAAGCTCGAAGGTGGCATCGGGAGATCAAACGAAGCTCAAAGTCGAGTGGGCGGATGCGGCCGATCTGTCCGATCAATCCGGCAAGAATGTGAAATTCCGCTTCCATCTCACGAAAGGTTCCCTGTATGCCTTTTGGGTCACGCCGGACGAAAAAGGCAGCAGCAACGGCTACGTCGGCGCAGGTGGGCCGGACTTTGGCGGCGTGAGAGACATCTCCCAATAACTTCATGAAACGCTTCTTCGACTGGTTCAACAATCTCTACCCCGTGTGGCTCGTCACGCTGGCCATCATCGCGTTTTTCAAGCCGCAGACGATGCTGTGGTTCGACAAGCCATGGATCTTCTGGTCACTGGCGGCTTCCATGCTCGGCATGGGACTCACCTTGAGTCTGGACGACTTCAAAGCCATCGGCCGCATGCCGGGGAGTGTCGCGTTGGGATTCATCGCTCAATACACGATCATGCCACTGTCAGGCTGGATGGTGGCGACGGCGCTGAAGCTGGAGCCCGGCCTTGCCGTGGGCATCATTCTGGTGGCGAGTTGCCCCGGCGGCATGGCATCAAACATGATCAGCTACCTCGCGAAAGCGAACGTGGCGCTGTCCGTGGTGCTGACGATGGCTTCGACGATGCTCGCCTTCTTCTTCACCCCGATGTGGACGAGTCTGCTGGCGGGCAAGTATGTGCCGGTGGACGCGTGGGGACTCTGTGTGTCTGCGTTTCAGCTCACCATCGCGCCAGTCGTGCTCGGTGTGCTCATCCGATGGAAATTGCCACGCACGGCGGATCAAATCGGTGCCTGCGGGCCCACGGTGGCCGTATTGGCCTTCACGCTCGTGAGCGGAGGCATCGTGGCCGCAAGCGCGGACGCCATCGCGGCGAATTTTGGCAAACTAGCGCTCGCAGCCTTTGCGCTGCATGTGCTCGGCTTTGGCGTGGGCTATGCCATATCAAAAGTGCTGCGTTATCCTGAGTCCGTGGCACGCACGGTCAGCATCGAGGTCGGCATGCAAAACGGCGGCATGGCAGCCTCGCTCGCTCGCGAGCACTTTGCGGCAATGCCTCTGGCTGCTGCGGCAGGTGTCTTCAGCGGGGTGCTGCAAAACATCATCGGCGGCCTGCTGGCGTCATGGTGGAAACGACGCACGCCTGACGCATGAGCCGCCGCGACATCTATTATTGGAAATGCGACCGTCCGGCAGCCTTTCACGGTACGCAGTCGCGTGGCGAGGAGGATGCGAATCTTGCTTCGCAGCTCGAACAAGAGCTTCAGAAGTACTTCAACACGAAAAACGTCGTTTTAAGCCCTGGAGCCGGGCAGGGCAATCATCTCACCTGGAATGCCGAGGTGAATGGAAAGGCGATGTTTGTCCGCGTGGAGAATGGACCGGAGAAGGATGGACATCTGGCCGTGGAGTCGGCTTTGCTGGATCGAGTGCGTGCGGTAGGCGTCGTCACGCCGCGTGTGTTTGGCTGCGATGCCTCGCGCAGTCGCATTTCATTCGCGTGGCAGGCTTTGGAGCGGATTGCCGCGCCGGATTTAAATCAGTGGTTCAAGCAAGGCACGCTGGAGGTGCCGAAGATCGCGTTTGAGATCGGTGTGGCGGTGGCGAAGTGGCAGACGATCAAGTTCGAGGGTTTTGGCGTGCTTGATGAGAAGCTTCGAGGCTATCGAGCGAGCTACGTGGACTACTTTCACCTTCGTTTGGATGAGCATCTGCGCTTTTTGACGGAGCACGGCTTTTTGGCGAATGCGAAAGAGATTCGGGAGGAGATCGAAAATCATCGTGCGCTGCTGGAATTGCCGCAGGGCTGCCTCGTTCACAAAGATCTCGCGCTTTGGAACATCCTCGGTACCCGCGATCAAATCGCCGCGTTCATTGACTTTGATGACGCCATCAGCGGTGATCCGATGGATGACCTCTCGCTGCTGGCGTGTTTTCACGATACGGCGTTCTTGCATCGCGCTTTCGAGGGCTATCAAAGCGTTCGCGCTTTCGAGGGCTATCAAAGCGTCCGCGCCTTGCCGGAGCATCACCTTCGCCGCTTCTGGCTGCGCCTGCTGCGAAACATGATCGTGAAGGCCGTGATCCGCGTCGGTGCCGGTTACTTTGATCGTGATGATGGCTTCTTTCTCATCGGCAGCGGCTCCTCAGGCTCAAACCTGCGCGAAATGACGCTCTCACGCCTCGCCACGGCCTTGCGCGGCTTGCGGGAAGGCTGCGGCCTCGACATTCTCTCAGCATGAAAACGCACATCGGCACCTTTCTCTCCTTCGGATCACCTGCGGTCACGGAACTTGCGGCGGAATGCGGCATTGACTGGGTTCTGATCGATCTGGAGCACGGCTGCGAATCGGAAGCTGCACTGCCGAATCAACTGCGGGCCCTGCGCGGCAGCCAGACGCTCGGCATCGTGCGCGTGAGTGCGCCGCATGCAGATTTGATCGGTCGCGTGCTCGATTGGGGCGCGGATGGCATCATGGTGCCGCATGTCGATACCGTGGCGCAGGCGGAGCACTGCGTGAAAGCGGCGACTTATCCCCCGAACGGCATGCGTGGTGTTTCCCGCACGGTGAGGGCCTATGGCTATGGCATGCGGCTCCCCGGCAATGAAATGCCCAAACCGATCATTCTCGCGCAAATCGAGACGGCGGAAGGCGTGGCGAATGCGGATCAAATCGCCGCCGTGGAGGGCATTGACGCGCTCTTCATCGGCCCGGCCGATTTGAGCTATGATTTGAAGGCGCGAAACTCGCCGCGCAGCTACGATGAGTGCCTGCATTCCGTCGTGAAGGCCGCGAAGCATCACGGCAAAGATTGCGGTATCCTTGTCCGTCATGCGGATGACAAGGAAAAGCTCAAGGCGCTCGGCCTCACCTGGATCGCGATGGATTCCGATCTCTCGCTGGTGCGCGAGGGCTTCAAGCGGAACCACGAGATGGCGCGGGGTTGGTGAAATTGTCAGACTTTTTCCTGCGCACCGGGCTTTTTTGTTTACTCTCGCGGCCCCATGACCGCCTCCCCCCAAATCAAATCCAAGATCGTCGAACTGTGCGAAACCCTCGTGGCTGACAGCGACGTGCAAAGCGCTCGCGAGAAGGCCGAGGCCTTCCTCGCCAATGACGAAGCTGTATCGCTCTATCGTGAGATGGCAACGCTGGGCCGTGCGCTGCAGCAGAAGCAGCACAATGGCGAAGAACCCACCGGCGAAGAGATCAGCCGCTTCACCGACCTGCAGGACAGTTGCGATGCGAATCCGGCCATCCTGAGCTTCATTGAGGCGCAGGACGCGCTGCGTGGCATCGCGGAAGTGGTGACGAGTTTCGTCGGTAAGAGCCTGGAGCGCGGTCAGGTGCCTTCCGAAGCGGAAGTGTTCTCCAAAGGCTGCGGCGAAGGCTGCGGCTGTCATTAAGCCATCGCGTGCGCTGCAGGCACTCGCCCTGCTCATTTCGCTTCTGTTCGTCCACAAGGAAACCACCTGTGGTAGGCATCCACCTCACTTCTTCAACGGCACCACCGGTCCCGTGCCTTGTGGGCGGCTGGTGCGTGGTTTTTCGATCTTCTTCATCGTGGCGGGCAGTTTCGTCGGATCGAAGGAGACGAGTGGCGCTCCGGGCAGGACTTCGTTCCACTGGCTCACATCGACCTTCACCGGCGCATGCTCGCCGACCTGCCAGAGCGCTCCCGCGGGGTCGAGCATCACATCTTTGCCGTTCAGGCCGAAGATGCCGCGCCCGCGCTCTTCATACGTCATGCCCGTGTGTTCGATGGCCGGGTGAATGTCACACTGGTAACCGGTGATCACCCACGGGGCGACGTCCTTGAGCTCGTGGCTGCGATACTGGATGCCGCTGTTGTTGTCGCCGATGACGCGGACGGTGGCGCGAAGCTCAAAGTCCTTCACCTGGCCGCCGCGCCAAATGAGGAAGCTGTTGTTCGCCATCGCCTCCGGCGACGCATTGGTGCCGATGACAATGCCGTTTTCGACCTTCCAGAGCTTCGGATCGCCGTCCCAGGCGGTGAGGTCGCGGCCGTTGAAGAGTGGCGTGAAGCCATCGTCAGCGGCGAAGGACGACTGGAGGATGAGAATCGAGGAAAGAGTGAGGAGCAGCTTCATGGACGCGACAATTAACGCCGTCTTGTTTCGCTTGCGTGCAAATTATTGGCTGCGTGCTCTGTTTGCCTCTCCCCATGCGAACCATCGTCTTTTCTCTCCTGGCCTTTGCCACCTCCCTGTCGGCGCAAAACGCACCGTATGATGTTTTTCCCGCTGCTGATCCGCCTTACTACCGTGTGCGTTATGAGGCGAAACAAGCAGGCGAGCTGATTTTCCCGGTGAATTACACGATCTGGATGCCGCCGGGTGTGACGTTCGTGCGCGGCGTGATCGTGCATCAGCATGGTTGTGGGGAAGGATCCTGCAAATCGGGTCTCACGGGTGCCTTTGACCTGCACTGGCAGGCGCTGGCAAAGAAACACGACTGCGCGTTGCTGGCACCCTCCTACGAGCAGCCGGACAAGGCCGACTGCCAAATGTGGTGCGACCCGCGCAATGGCTCAGCCGCAGCGTTTCAGAAATGTCTCGTCGATCTCGGTGCGAAGAGCGGGCATCCCGAGCTTTCCAAAGTGCCGTGGGCGCTGTGGGGCCACAGTGGCGGCGGTCATTGGGCCGGTGGCATGGTTTTGACACATCCCGAGCGTGTCGCCGCCGCATGGCTGCGCTCGGGTGTGCCGCTGCTGAAGGCGAACCCAGATCGCTCGACGATCAAGACGCACACCGTGCCTGAAGCTGCGCTGCAGGTGCCGATGATGTGCAATCCAGGCACGAAGGAAGGTGTGACGGTCAAAGAAGGCCGTTTCGCCGGGGTGTGGCCTGCGAATGAGGAGTTTTTCAACGCCGTGCGCGGCCAAGGTGGCCTCGTCGGCGTTGCGGTGGATCCACTCACCGCTCACGAGTGTGGCAATGCACGCTACTTGGCGATTCCCTGGCTGGATGCGTGTCTAAGCGTTCGTTTGCCGAAAAACAGCGGCGATCCGCTCCAGGCGATGCCAACGGATGATGTCTGGCTTGCCCCGCTGCTCGGCAGCGAGGCTGTGCCTGCCGCCAAATTCACCAGCGCTGCGAACCAAGCCGTCTGGCTGCCCAACGCGGCCGTCGCGAAAGCCTGGGTGCATTATGTCAAAGACACGCAGATTTCCGACACCACACCACCGCCTGCGCCAACCAACCTCCGCGTGAACGGCAAGGAACTGGCCTGGGACGCCGAGGCCGATCTCGAAAGCGGCATCGCCAGCTTCATCATCGAGCGTGATGGACAGGTCATCGGCACAGTGCCCGAGCAGCCGAAGAATCCCTTTGGACGTCCGATCTTCCAAGGCCTGCAATACAGCGATACGCCCGCGATGCCGCTCGTGAAGATGACCTTCACTGACGCGAAGGCCGAGGCGGGCCAGCAGCACGCCTATCGCGTGACGGCAGTCAACACGGCTGGTTTGAAGTCGAAGTGAGGCTCACCTCACTGCATCGCGAATCGCTGGCGCAAGCAACTCGGCCACGAGCTGGTGGCCGAGATCCCCGGGGTGCATGCCGTCTGTGAGCATGGCGTCGATGGTGGTCTTGTGCTTCTCGGCAAAGGCTGGATAAGCAGTGTGGACATCGACCAGCGGCACTTTGAGCTCGGTGGCGAGTGTTCGCAGCGCATCGTTGTAGCGTGTGAGGTTCAATGACTCGAAGCCGTCTTCCGCATCTGCCTGGTAGGGCGGCTTGCCGTAGAGTTCGCGCAGCTTCGAGGTCCAGCGCAGCGGGTTGGTGGTCATGACGATGACCTTTGCGCCCTGCTGCTGCGCCTCGGTGATCATGGCGCGGTAGTTGTCGATGAAAGCGCTCAAAGAAACGCGTGGCTCGGTCATCGGCGGTTTCTTCCAGACATCCACGGCGGAGTCGTTGATGCCGAACTGCATCACCACGATGCGCGGTTTGTGACGCAACACCTCTTCTTGAAGACGTTTGCGAGCCTGAACCGTCGTATTGCTCGGAACGCCCGAGTTAGACACGCTGAGTGATGAACCGATGCTTTGCAGCGCGATCTCGACACGCGTGGCATACACTTTGACTGCCCCCCGCGGCGCGGTGGTGGAATCGCCAAACATGATGATGCCGCCGGGCTTCGGCTGCGCTTTGGGCGGAGGCACGAAGACGGGAATCTCACCCGCGCCGAGATCCGCCACGTTGATCTTCATGCGCAGATCGCCCTGCATCGTCGTGATCCACAGCTCGCCGGGTTTGCGCTCATGGAGGTAAGGATAGGACACGCGACCTCCAGGCGCATGGTTCGCCGCGACGATCACTGGCTTCGACCAAGTGGCCGTTTC
>JAJTDU010000011.1 GCA_021298725.1 Verrucomicrobiaceae bacterium
GAGGCGAAGTTGCTGGAGCACCTGCGCATCCTCTACAGCAAAACCTACGTCGGCTTGCTGCGCGACGAGCTGTCTGATTTGCGCCAGCGTGGTCTGGAAATCCTGGCGCAGCAGAAGGTCGAAGCGCTCAAGAAGCGCTTCTGCGAGCTGTCGTTGTTTGTGAAGGAAGTGAAAGAGCGCTTCAGCCGCTGGTTCAACAAGCGGCGCGGACGCAGGGGCACGCTGTGGATGGACCGCTTCAAGAGCGTGCTGGTGGAGGGTCAAGGCGAGGCGCTACGCACCATGGCGACCTACATCGACCTCAATCCGGTGCGTGCCGGTTTGGTGAAGGATCCGAAGGACTACCGCTGGTGTGGCTACGCCGAGGCGCTGGGAGGCAGCCGGAGGGCACAACGCGGCTTGTGCAAAGCCATCGGCAAACCGGTGGACGGCTGGCAGACAGCGGGTGCGGCAGAGGCGTATCGCTGCATCCTCTTTGATGAAGGCCGCGAGGTGAAAGACGCGCAGAACGAAATCGTGGTGGAACGCGGCGTGAGCGGGGAGTCTGCGAGGGCGGTGCTGGCTGAGCGCGGGAAGCTGAGTCCTGCGGAACTGGTGCGGTTGCGCGTGCGCTACTTCAGCGACGGAGCGATTCTAGGCAGCAAGGCGTTCGTGGAAGGCATCTTTGAGTCGCAGCGGGAACAGTTCAGCCCGAAACGCAAGCGCGGAGCGAGGCGCATCCAAGAAATGGCGACCCCGATGTATTCGCTGAGGCAGTTGCGCCAGGTTCCGGTAGGATAACAGAAAAACACCGGGCATTGAGGTTCAAAGCCTTGGAGGCAGAGTGTCGTTGCGCATGACGCGCTCCTTGCCATCGCCGTTGCGAATCTGTTTCGGCGCGAAGCCCACGCGGCAGATGTGCCCGGCGTGCGCGCCTTGGTGGTTCTTGTCGTCAAAGACCGCGTTGAAGCCCGAGGAGCCGTCGAGCATGAATTTGAACTCGACGATCACGTCCTTCATCGGCCGATACAGGTGGCCCACCGCGCCGTGATCGGAGCGCTCGAAGTCGTCGGTAAATAGCAGTTCACTTTTTCGAGCAAGGGGTTCGGCAAAAAGACGACCACAGAGGACACAGATGAGCAGAGAGAGGATTTTCGTGAGTGTCTAGAGGTGGAGTTCACTCCCCAACACACCACAAAAACTCCTGTCGCGTGGCGCTGGTGTTGGCGGAGCGGAGATAGATGCGGTCGTCGCAGATGGTGGGTGTGCTGAAGGATTCGTCACCGAGCGGGTTTTGGCCGAGGAGGGTGAATTTCTCGGGTGTGGCCTCAAAGACGGAGGTGACGCCGCCTTTGCTGGTGACGTAGATGCGTGAGTCGGCCATGACGGGCGAGCCGTAGAATTCTCGATCGACTTTTTCGCTCCAGCGCTCTTCGCCGGTGGCGGAGTTCCAGCACACAGCGCGGCCGGCATCGCCGACGGCGAAAACGTGTCCGCTTTTCACGATCATCGACGGCACATAGGTCTTTGTGACGTTCTCCCAAGCGATTTTGCCGCTGCCATCGGCTTCGAGCGCCATGGTGTGATTCTTTGGATAACCGCCGCCGAGGAAAACGCGGCGACCATCGGTCACGGCGGTCACCACGGTCTCTTCGGTGCTGCCGTCGATGCTCCAGAGCTTTTTGCCGGTGAGCGGGTCGAAGCTCTCGACCTTGTTGCAGCCAGCGAGCACGGCCTGAACCTGGCCTGCGGCGTTCACGATGCCGGGCGAGGCGTAGTTGGCGACTGGTGGGCGATCCTGCTGCCACACGATCTCACCGGTGAGTTTATTGAGGCCGGTCATCTTGCCGCCGCCGCGATGATCGGCTGACACGAGCACGATGTTTTGATAAACGACCGGCGATGAGCCGAAGCCCTGATGCACCTGGAAATCGCACACGCGGCGCTGCCAGAGCTGCTTGCCGCTCAAATCGAGCGCGGTGGTGAAAATGGCGCCGTTGTTGAGGAAGTTGACGAACAGCCGCTCGCCATCGCTCACGACATCGGACGAGGCCTGTGAGGAGATTTTGTGACCCTTCGTGTTGAGGTTGCCACGATGCACCACGGCCTCCCAACGCGATTTACCCGTCGCGCGATCAAAACTGAGCACGAGTTGCTCCTCCGTCTCCACATCCGCCGTGGCGAGCAGCACCTGGCCGCCCATGACAATCGGCGAGCCATGCCCGCGACCGCGCACTTCGGCCTTCCAGATGAGGTTTTCACTCTCGCTCCACTTCACCGGCAGCTTTTGTCCCGCTGCGGCATGGCCATCGCCCGTGGGGCCTCGCCAAGCAGGCCAATCAGCAGCGAGGATGGAAGTGGCAAAGGCAGCGAGGAGAAGCGGGGCGAGTTTCATGGGGTGTCAAGATACGTATTGAAACAGCCTGCGTTGTCATCACGCCTAGGTCGTGTTTGAAAACCTGATGATAAGCGTGTTATCGGCTCTGCTGCTGAACTGCGGGCGGATTTCATCGCGTGGACTCTGAGCAGTCCAGCTGTGGAAATCAGCGGCGTCGAGCGAGGAGTGAGAGATGGTGCTTCATGGAGGTGAGCGCAGAAAGGCGTTGATGTTGGCGATCTGAGCCGGATGAATGACCCAGTGCATGGCTGGGAGAGCGTGCCAAATTGAGGCACCGAGCGGGCCGAACCATGGATGTGCATACTTGCGCGTATGTTTTCAGATCGGAGCCAATCAAGCGTCTATCCTGTGCATGCGCACTTCAAACACGGTCTCATCGTTGCGGGAGCTGAGCAGCCGCACTTCAGCGTCGTTCGCACGGGCGAGTTCGATAGCGATGTTGAGTCCGAGGCCGAAACCGTCCGTCTTGCGCGTGTGGGCCTTGTCACCGCGGAAGAAGCGCTCGAAGAGGCGCGGCTGATTTTCTGCTAGGATGGCGGGGCCGGTGTTGGTGATGGTGAAGACGGCCAGCGTGCCCTGATGCGCAAGCTGAAGCGCCACGTGGCCCTCGGACCGGTTGTATTTGATGGCGTTGCTCAGGAGGTTTTGGAAGACCTGGCGCAGCAGCGAGCGATCCGCGTGAATGGTGGTGCCTGGCTGGATGTGATGCTCCAGCGTGAGTCCGGCCTGCTCGCAGAGGATTTCCGCGTCTTCAATGAGGCGTGAAAGATCAGCGCTGAGGTCGTAGGTGATGGAGTTGGTCGGCAGACGGCCCGCATCGGCCTGGGAGAGCAGCAAGAGGCTCTGGGTGATGTTTTTGAGCCGGTTCGTTTCTTCAAACAATGAAATGAAGCGGTCGTGCTCCGCGCTGCCGGGCGTGGCATGGCGCACGGCGTCATCCAGGGTGGCGAGCATGACGGCGAGCGGAGTTTTGAGCTCGTGGGAGGCGTCGGCGGTGAATCGCGCGGCTTGCTGGAAGCTGGCTTGCAGGCGCTCCATCATGCCGTTGAGCACGTCGATGAGCTGGGCGAACTCGTGATCATCATCGCGTTGCAAAGGGATGCGTTTGGCGAGGTCGCTGGCGTTGAGGCGCTGGGCGGTGGTGACGACGCGCTCGAGAGGCCGCATGGCGCGTTTGGAAGTCCACCAGGCTCCTAGACCGGCCAGCGCAAGCGCCAGCACGCCCATGCCGGTGAACCAGCCTGCCATGCGATGCAGTTCAGCGTAGTAGTCCGTGAGGGAAAGGCCGATGAACAGGGTGTATTCCGGGCTGCTGAATGCAGCGAAGCGCCAGTCGATGCCGCCGGAGCTGGCGGTGAACATTCCCGGCTCACGCACCATCGGCATCTGCGGGCGGAAGGGCAGCTCCTGACCTATGGGCGGACCCGAGGGGCCTCGCGGCCCGAAATCAGGCGGCAGACCGAGGATTTCGCCAAAATCGGCGTCAAACTGCGCTGGTGGGTGAGATTTGCGTGCGCCCTGCGTTGGGCGTCCTGGCGGGTTGTCGGGCGGTGCCTGCCGAATCTCCTCGCTGGTGGGAAACTGGGCGCGGAACAGCTCTTCGAGATCTTTGGGCGCATTCGGCGTGGCGAAAAGCGTCTTTCCCTGCTGGTGTTCCTTCACCAACAGCACGGCGGTGGCGTTTTGCGTGGGAGAGGGGCCGAAGACGAGATCGGCGATGGATTTAAACTCCTCGTCCGTGGTGCGCGGGTCGATGCGGCTCCACACCCGCTGGGCCGGAGCGGTGATGCGGTCGTCCATGCCACGTTCAAGCACTAGGCCCGCATACCACCACGCGGCCGTGCCAAAGGCGGCCACCAACAGCCCAGCGACGAGCATCGTCTGCAGGACTAGACGCAGGCGGAAGCTGCGGGTGTTGGAGGAAAGGCTCATGGATTCGCAGAGAACAACGTGAGTTTCATCCTCGGAACAGCACCGCGCATGCAGATAAATTCCTTTTAATGTTCACGCGGCGTCTCCCGTCATGCGCGGCGTCTTCAATGCCTGCATGAACTCCGCCGCAAGCCCTGCCGCTCCTCTCCATGACACCGCCGCGCTCTACCGCCGCCACTGGCCCGCCTTGTATGCGTTTGCGCGGGCCAAAGGCTGCGAGACGCACGATGCTGAGGACGCAGTGCAGGAGCTTTTCGCTCGGCTTGTGGCCCAGGGCCAGCATGAACGGGCGGCGGCCATCTCAGACCCAGATGAGCAGTCCGCCTTCCTCCTGGCGCGGCTGCGCACGCACTTGATCAAGCGTTGGCGGCACCGCACCTGCCTGCGGCGCGGCGGCGGTGCGGTGTGCTTTTCCCTGAGCGATGAAAATGGCGAGAACATCGACATCGCGGACACGCATGCGGCGCCGGATGCGGCCATGGACCGCGCCTGGGCCAGAAGCGTGATCGACGAGGCGCTCACGCGCGTCAGCGTCGAACTGCGCACGCAGGGACGCGTCGATGTGTGGGAATGTCTCGAACGCACGACCACCGGGCAGACGAGGCATGCGGCGGTGCTGAGTGGTGCGCTACGAGTGGCGCTTCACCGTGCCAAACGACGCCTGCGCGGCATGATCCGCCAGCAATGCCGCTCAGACGAAGATGCCTTCGCCCTCCAGGCGATGCTGGCTTAAAGCCATTGGCGAGACCGAGCAGCCCCATGCAGCGCTCCTCGAGCTGCACTCGGGGTTCATTCCAACCGTGCTGATGGGTCGAGGCGTGTTGGCAAGAGGTCGAAAATGTCGAATGACGATTGCAGAATGACGCTACACTCACGCCATGGACCGCGAACGCCTCGTCTCACAGCTCACGTCTCACAGTGGTCCGTTGGATGTCGCGATCATCGGTGGCGGGGCGACGGGACTTGGCGCGGCGGTGGATGCGGCCTCGCGGGGGCATTCGGTGGTGCTGGTGGAGCAGAGCGACTTTGCGAAGGGCACCTCCAGCCGCAGCACGAAGCTGGTGCATGGCGGCGTGCGTTATCTGAAGCAGGGGAATGTTTCGCTGGTGCTGGAGGCGCTGCGTGAGCGGGGGCTGATGGTGCGGAACGCGCCGCACCTCGTCCACAGCCTGCCGTTTGTGATTCCGAGCTACCACTGGTGGGAGGGGCCGTTTTACGGCATCGGCTTGAAAATGTACGACGCGCTGGCCGGGCAGCTCGGGCTGGAGCCTTCGCGCTATCTCACGCGGGAGGAAATCATCCAGCAACTGCCCACGCTGGACACGCACGGACTCGATGGCGGTGTGGTTTACCATGACGGGCAGTTCGATGACGCGCGCCTCGCCATCCACCTCGCCCGCACGGCGGTGAATCACGGCGGCGTGCTGTTCAATCACACGCGCTGCCGGGGCTTGATGAAGGAAAACGGCCACGTCATCGGCTTGATGGCCGAATGCGTCGAAACGGGCCGTCAGCACGAGATCCGCGCCCGTTGTGTGATCAACGCCACTGGCGTGTTTGTGGATGACGTGCGGCGCATGGACGATCCAAAAGCCGAAAATATCGTCTCGCCGAGTCAGGGCGTGCATCTGGTGCTGCCGCGCGAGTTTCTGCCCGGTGACTCGGCCATCATGATTCCGAAGACGGATGACGGGCGCGTGCTCTTCGCTGTGCCGTGGCATGGGCGCGTCATCATCGGCACCACAGACACGCCGGTGGAGCATGCGAGCGTCGAGCCACGGGCGCTGCCAGATGAAATCGAGTTTCTCATGACGCACGCCGCTCGCTACCTGACGCGCGATCCGCGTCCGAGGGATGTGCTGAGTGTGTTTGCGGGCCTGCGGCCACTGGTGGCCGCGAAGAATGCGGAGTCCACCGCTGCGCTGTCGCGGGATCACACGATCCTCGTGGCGGACTCCGGCCTGATCACCATCACGGGCGGCAAATGGACAACCTACCGCCGCATGGCCGAGGATGTCATCGACCACGCCGAGATGATCGGCGGCATCGGCGTGAAGCGTTGTGTCACGCGTGATTTGATGATTCACGGCAGCGCCACGGTGCTGGACCGCAACGATCCACTGGCCGTCTATGGCAGCGACGCAGCGGAGATTTGCGATTTGATGAGCGCAGAACCCGCGCTGGCTGAAAAAATCCATCCCAAGCTCGATCTCACAGCGGCGGAGGTCGTCTTCCACACCCGCCACGAGATGGCGCGGACGGTGGGCGATGTCCTGGCCCGCCGCAGCCGCAGTTTGCTGTTTGACGCGCAGGCCAGCATGTCTGCCGCGCCGCGCGTGGCCGAAATCATGGCGCGGGAACTTCGGTGGGATGCTGCCACAACCGCGCACCAGGTGGAGCGCTTTCAGAAGCTCGCATGCGGTTACATTCTGGAAGATTGAGTGGCAGGTAACGCCTTCCAGGAGCGCAGAGGTGACGTGATGGGTCAGTGAATGACATCCTGCCTTAGCCTAGATCCTGTGCCTGCATTCCCCAAGATACGCTTGCGGCGCAGGATCGACCCAAAGGCCGATGGCGCGCCCGGTTTCATCCTCGGGGGATGACAGCCAGCCTCGAGTGAAAGCGGCGTAGATGGCATCGAGCACCATGCTGAAACAATTCTGACAAGTCCTCCGCTGATGAGCCATAGAAGACGTATGTTTCATCAGTCCGTTCCGCCCCTCACCCACAACTCACGATGTATCAGACCAAAGCCTACTCCGCCGTCAATGCCACCTCAGCACTGGCCGCCACCTCCATCCCACGCCGAGATCCGACCGCACGCGATGTACAGATCGAGATCCTTTTCTGTGGCATCTGCCATTCCGACCTGCACACGGCCCGCAACGAGTGGAGCAGCGTCATGCAGACCACCTATCCCTGCGTCCCCGGCCATGAGATCGTCGGACGCGTGACTCAGGTCGGCTCCGCCGTCACCAAGCACAAGACTGGTGACATTGTCGGTGTCGGTTGCTTGGTGGATGCCGATCAAACCTGCCCCTGCTGCCGAGACCATCTGGAAAATCTCTGTCCAAGCGGCGTCTTCACCTACAACTCGCCCGATAAGCACGGCACCGCGCCGGTCACTTATGGCGGCTATTCCGACAGCATCGTCGTGGATGAGCACTTCGTCCTGCGCATCCCGGCAAATCTTGATCTCGCAGGTGCCGCGCCACTTCTCTGCGCTGGCATCACCACCTATTCACCGCTGAAGCGTGCGCATGTAGGCCCCGGCAAAAAAGTCGGCATTGTCGGACTCGGCGGTCTCGGGCACATGGGTGTGAAGCTGGCAGATGCCATGGGCGCGCACGTTGTGGTCTTCACCACCTCACCGAACAAACGTGAGGACGCGCTGCGACTCGGTGCGGATGAAGTGGTCGTCTCCCGCAATGCCGACGAGATGCAAAAACACGCAGGCAGCTTCGATTTCATCCTCGATTGCGTCTCCGCTGAGCACGACATCAACGCTTTCCTGAATTTGTTGAAGCACGACGGTGACATGACTCTGGTCGGCGCTCCTGAGAAGCCCCTGTCCATCTCCGCCTTCTCATTGATCTTCGGCCGCCGCCGTCTCTCCGGCTCCCTCATCGGCGGCATCGCTGAGACACAGGAAATGCTCGACTTCTGCGGTGCGCACAACCTCACCTCCGATGTGGAAGTCATCCCGATTCAAAAGATCAACGAAGCCTACGAGCGCATGCTCAGGTCCGACGTGAAGTATCGCTTCTCCATTGATATGGCTTCACTGAAATCAGACTGAAACGGCACCACTATGAGCCGGTGACGCGCGAGACAATCACCTCGTGCATCTTCCGGTCGATGGAGTAGAGGAGTGCCGGGGCGCTGCGATCCCATGCGAACGCTTGACCATGGGCGGAGATCGGAATCGCCGTTTTCCAGGCCCAAACATCACCCGCAACCGGCAGATCCATCACATACAGCTCCTGTGCATCGTGCCCAGTGATGAAGAGATGTCGGTCTGGGCCAAAACTGCCGCCGGAGCTGCTGTTCTTGCCAAACTTCGCCACCATCTCGGCGGGGAAACGGATTTCTGCGGTGGGCTTCCAATTTGAATCAAAGCGCACGACGCGCGTGCGTGCTGGATCGCCCGTTTTCGCGTATTGGGCAAAGCAGGCATACCACCAGCCATCACGACGATCCACCCACGTCAGCGACCCGCCCACGCTTGTGAGGTCGATGCTTTCGAGGCGCTGCATCGTTTTTGGATCAAAGACCTCCACCGAGCTTTTCATCGGCATCTCCGGGTAGTTCGAGTGCGCACACCAAAGTTTGCCATCAAGGATCAATCCAGCGTTCAGATGCTTGATGTGGCCGCTTTTGGCATCTTTCCAGCCTCCAACGCGCTCGCCCGTGTCTTTGCGGTATTTGCCGATGGCTGCGTTCGTGATCGCATAGAAGTGCTCAGCATCTACGGCCACACCTTGATGCGCCTCGTCCGCTTTGAAACGTTTCAGCTCTTCGTGCCGCCACTCGCCCTTTTTGCCTGCCAGCATCTTGTTCACCCGCTCCTGCTCCTTGCGCAACGCACCGTCGGGGATCGGCATCGGTGTTAGGTTCTCGCTCACCAGCTTCTCGCTGGCTGGAATCGCCCGCCAGCGCAGGTTTTTGAACCCCACCGCCGCGCCATGATACTGGAGTGAGAGGTGCGCACCGCGTTTCGTCAAGTCACCGCCACGAATGCGCAGCACCTCCAGCTCATGAAACCAGTGTGGGTCGGCGTAATCGAAGTCGATGACTTTTGCGCCGTTCAACCAGTGTTGGATCACCGAGCCTTGGCAGACAATGCGGGCTTCGTTCCATTCACCATGGGGTTTCACGACATCTCTCGTTGCTGCCATGCCAAAGAACAATGAAGCCGCTGCCTGACGCGGATTTTCGCCGTAGGGGCTGTTGGCGTTGTCGAGCAGTTGATACTCATACTGCCCCGGCCGGTAATAAACACCGCTGTTGCAGCCCTTCGCCACCTTCCAATCAAAGCGCAGTTCAAAGTCATCCGGCACCTTTGCTTTTTCATAGACCAGCGATCCGCCTTTCTTCACGCAGGTGATCTCTCCCTCCACGACCGCCCAATGACCGCCGTGCTTCCAGCCATCGAGCGTCTTGCCGTCAAAGATCACCTCAAAGCCTGGCTCAACGGCTTGAGCGAATGGCAAGGCAAGGGTGAAGCAGACCATCAGGCGCGGAAGAAACGTCATGCCAGAGAGACGAATCACAGCGATGGGATCTTCCGCTCAACAACGGCGTCGCCTCAACCCAGGCCCACCGCATCACGCACACGGCTGAGCGTCTTGCGGGCCACGGCACGGGCTTTCTCGGCTCCTTCGGCGAGGACTTGGTCCACATAGCCTTTGTCGGCGAGGATTTCGTCTCGGCGGGCGCGGTAGGGGGCGAAGTAGTCGGTGACACCTTGCAGCAGGCGCTTTTTAAAGTCGCCGTAGCCTACGCCGCCGTTGAGGTGATCGGCCACCATGGTGGCGTAATCGGCTTCGGAGGCGACGAGTTTGTAAAGGGCGAGGATGCTGCTGCCTTCGACAGGTTTCGGAGCTTCGACGGGGGTGGAGTCGGTCTTGATGCCCATGATCTTCTTTTTGAGCGGTCCCGGCTCTTCAAACAGCGGGATGGTGTTGTCGTAGCTCTTGCTCATCTTCTGGCCGTCGAGGCCGGGGACGACGGCGGTGGATTCCTGGATGCGCGGATTGGGCAGTTTGAAGAGGCCTTCGCCAAAGGTCTCGTTCATTTTGATGGCGATGTCGCGGGTGACCTCGACGTGCTGCTTCTGATCCTTGCCCACAGGGACGACATCGCTGTCGTACATCAAAATATCCGCCGCCATGAGCACGGGATAGGCGAAGAGGCCGTGCGAGGCATGAAGGCCGCGGGCGATCTTGTCCTTGTAGCTGTGGCAGCGCTCCAGCAGGCCCATGGGCGTGACGGTGCTGAGAATCCAGGAAAGCTCGCAGTGCTCCGGCACATCACTTTGGCGGAAGAAGACGCATTTCGTCGGATCAAGGCCGCAGGCGAGGAAATCGACGGCGAGTTCGCGAACGTACTCGCGCAGCCGTTTGCCATCCTGCACGGAGGTGAGGGAATGGTAGTCGGCGATGAAGTAGTAGGCGTCGCCCTCATGCTGCAGCTTGAGCGCCGGCTTCATCATGCCGAAGTAATTGCCGATGTGAAGTCTGCCGCTGGGTTGAAGGCCGGAAAGGATGCGCATAAGGCCGCTGATATGGCGGCGCGTGCTGGAATCGTCAAGCCAGCCGTTTGCGTGCGGCCAGCAGTCCGTGCTTGGGGCCAAAGATGAACGCGAGGACAAACAAGGCGGCCTGCGCGAGCACGATGCAGGAACCGGTGGCTCCGTTGATGAAGAAGCTGACATAAACGCCGAGACAACTGGCCAGCACGGATGAGCCAGCGGCGATGAGGAGCATGTGATCGAAGCGGTCTGTCAAAAGTCGTGCGGTGCAGCCGGGCGTGACGAGCATGGCGACGACGAGGATGATGCCCACAGCCTGAAGTGAGGCGACGATCGTGGCGGCAAGCAGGGCCAGCAGCAAGTAGTAGAGCAAAGGGGTGTTCAGGCCGATGGCGCGGGCATGCGCAACATCGAAACAGAACAGTAGCAGATCCTTCCGCATGATCAGGATGATGACCAGCGTCAGCACGGAGGCGATGATGGTCTGGATCATGTCAGCACGCTCGATGCCGAGGATGTTGCCGAACAAAATGTGGTTCAGATGGGCCTCCGTTTCGACTTTGGTGAAGAGCACGAGTCCGAAGGCGAACAGACCGGTGAAGACGATGCCCATGACGGTGTCTTCTTTGATGCGGGTGTTGGATTTGATCCAGCCGGTAGCTGCGGCGCAGAACAAGCCTGAGGCGAATGCACCCACCGTCAAAGGTAAACCGAGCATGTAGGCTCCGACTACACCGGGGAGCACCGCATGCGAGATCGCATCTCCCATCAATGACCAGCCTTTGAGCACCAGATAGCACGAAAGCACCGCGCACACAGCCCCCACGAGTGCGCCGACTAGCAGCGCCTCCTGCATGAAGCCATATTGAAAGGGAGCGAGAAGGTTCATGACATGGCAGCTTCGCGGCGCTGGGTGCGTGCGGAGAGAAGGCCGTGCTTCGGTGCGAGCACGAGTGCGACGAGAAAAACGAGCGTTTGCAGCACAACGATGCAGCCGCCGGTTGAGCCGTTGAGGAAGTAACTGGCATACGCACCCAGCACGCCGCAGGTGGCACCGGTGGCAGTGGCAATGACGAGCATTTTGCTGAAGCGGTCTGTCAGCAAATAGGCTGTGGCACCCGGCGTGACGAGCATGGCTACGACTAGACACGCACCCACTGTTTGCAAAGCTGCGACCGCCGTGGCCGAAAGCAGTGCGAGCAGCAGGAAGTGCAGGAAGCGTGTGTTCAGACCCAAACTGCGTGCATGGACTTCATCGAAGCAGTAGAGCAGGAGGTCACGCCACTTCATGCCGAGAGCCAGGATCGAGACAGCAGAGATGATGAGCACCTGGAGGATGTCTGGATCCGAGATGGCGAGAATGTTGCCAAAGATGATGGTGCGCAGATTGAGATTGCTCGGAAACAGCGAGAGCAGCAGCAGGCCGAGCGCAAAGAAGCTGGTGAAGACCACGCCGATGACCGCATCCTCGCGCAGGCGTGAGTGATTCTTCACCCAGCCCATGCTCAGCGCGGCCAGGATACCCGCGACGAAGGCCCCGACGGAAAATGGCAGCCCCAGCAGCCATGCGAGCGACACGCCGGGCACAACCGCATGAGACAGTGCGTCGCCCATCAGTGACCAGCCTTTCAGCGTGATGAAACAGGACAAAAACGCGCACACTCCGCCGATAAGACCGCTGACGAGAATGGCCTTCACCATGTAGTCGTAGTGGAAGGGCGTCAGGAGGTCGGTCACTCGCCCACCTCCTTCTCCCGCTCTTTCACCAATTTCTCTCTACCGTGGCGGTCGGTGTACTCCAAATGCCCGTCCTTGCCGAAGACCAGCGGGCGCTCATCGTCGGTGAGCAGCTTCACCGTTCGGCCATCGTGTTCCTGGATCGTCGATTGCTCGAAGTGGAACTGCCGGAGCACGCCGCCAAAGGCACGGGAGAGGTTGTCTTCGGTGAAGACTTGATCCGTGGGGCCAAAAGCGAGCACGGTGCGGTTCACGAGCACGACTTGATCGCAGAATTCCGGCACGCTGCCGAGGTTGTGAGTGGAAACGAGGATGATGTGGCCTACCTCACGCAATGTGCGCAGCAGTTCGATGATGGCGGACTCGGTTTGCACATCCACGCCGGTGAATGGCTCGTCCAGCAGCATGATACGGCCCTTTTGCGCCATCGCACGGGCTAGAAAAACGCGCTTCTTCTGCCCGCCGGACAATTCGCCGATCTGGCGGTCTTTGAAGTCACCCATGCCCACGCGCTCAAGGCATTCCTGGGCGATGCGCTTGTCCTCGGCACGCGGGATGCGCATGAAGCCCATGTGGCCGTAGCGGCCCATCATCACCACATCCCACACGCTGACAGGGAAGGTCCAGTCCACTTCCTCACTCTGCGGCACATAGGCCACGAGCTTGCGCTTTCGCGCTGCTTCGACGCTCAGTCCGGCGATGCGCACGCTGCCTTTCGCCGGACGCAGGAAGCCCATGATGGCTTTGAAGAGCGTGCTCTTACCGCTGCCATTGACGCCGACCAGTGCGCAGATGGTGCCCGCGTCGAGTGTGAAGGAGGCGTCCCGCAGCGCGATGTGACCGTTGGTGTAGGCCACGGTGACATCGGCGACTGCAATGGAGAGCGGCGGGGTGGTGTCGGGCATTGTCAGGGATGGGCGAACGCCTTCACGATAGTGTCGGCGTTGTATTGCAGGAGCTTCAGATACGTCGGCGCAGGGCCCTCGTCACTGGTGAGCGAGTCCACATACAGCACGCCGCCGTAGCGCGCACCGGTTTCCTTCGCCACCTGCAGCATGGCTTTGTCGCTGATGGTGCTTTCCGAGAACACGACCGGGATTTTGTTTGAGCGCACGGTGTCCACGACCTTCTGCACCTGCTGCGGCGTGCCTTCCTGATCCGCGTTGATGGGCCAGAGATAAAGCTCCTTCATAGCGTAGTTGCGCGTCAGATAGGAAAACGCTCCTTCGCAGCTCACGAGCCAGCGCTGATCCGCAGTAATGGCCTGCAGCGCCTTGCGCACGGGTTCGTCCACAGCGCGGAGTTCGGCGGTGTAGGCGGCGGCGTTCTTGGTGTAGGTGGCTTCGTTGGCCGGATCGAGCTTCACCAGCGCTTTCCGGATGTTTTCGACGTAGATGACAGCGTTCGCGGGTGACATCCAGGAGTGCGGGTTCGGTTTGCCACTGTAGGGCCCTTCGCCGATGCCCATCGGCTCAATGCCATCCGTGAGCACCACACTTGGCACGTCATTGACCTGCTGGAGAAATTTTTCAAACCAGCGCTCCAGTCCCAGGCCGTTCCACAGCACGAGATCGGCATCCTGTGCCTTCACGAGATCGAGCGGCGTCGGTTCATAGTCGTGAATCTCCGCACTCGGCTTGGTGATGGACTCAACGATCGCCACCGTGCCCGCAACATTCTGCGCCATGTCCTGAATGATGGTGAAGGTGGTCAGGATGCGTTTCGGGCCGCCTTTAGGCTTCGGCGAGGCTGGCTTGCAGCCAAGCAGTGCCAGACAGAGTAGAACGAGGAATGGTGGTCTGATCATGATGAATTAAAAACGAAAGCTGACGCCGCTGAAGACGCCTAGATCCGGTGCAGCACAATTCAAGCCGATGCGAATGCCGGCATCGAGCACGAAATCGTCCGTGATGGCAAAGGTGACACCTGTGGCTGAGCGGTGCTGAGCATCGGTATCCTCGCCAGCACTGATGATGATTTCACTGTAGGCACCCCATCGCTCAGTGAGGGTGACACCGAGGGAAATGGTCGCGAGGAATTCGAGGTCGTAGCCGTTGGTCTCGCTATCAGGCACAAAGTCCAACTGCCCCATCGTAGCAAGGCTGAGTCGGTCGGTTAGTGTCATGGCGAAGGGCACGGCCACGCCACCCGACCAAGCATCGGCACTGAGATCGGTTCCAGTCGGGATGGTGATATACGGCATCACGGCCATGGCAGTGCGTCCGCCATCATTTCCCCATAGATTTTGCTTCAAACGCACCATCACATCGCCAAATCCCGACATCTTGGTCACATCACCCTGACTCGAGGCGCGGGTGACTGTGCGGGAGTCAAAGACGAGCTGAAGGTCGGTATCGGTAGCGAGTCCGTATTTGAAATTCATCTGGCCGTAGATCCACGAATCGACACTTTCGGGGCCGTTTGCCTCCCACTCGTAGTCGAAGAAGCTCTTCTCCACCTGAAACATGCCCTTCGCGACCGAGTAGGCCGACTCAGTGACATCGGGGCGGTCAGTGCTCATCTCCCTAATGCCCTGGGCAAGGCCAAGTGAATCACAGACGGTTACCAGACCAATGATGAAAAGATGGGCGCGCATGATAAAGTTAGGCCGGGCTAAAAACATCAGCTCAAGCTGATGAGCAAGAAGAAGTTTTAGCCTGACCTAACATTTGTTCACCAGTCATGAGTTTCTTCTTTCCCTGTGTGCGTTCTGGCTCATTCTGCCGCGATGCCCGCCAAACGTCAGGAACACACCAGCCACCTTGGTTCACCCGCGATCGAAGACTACCTCGAGCAGATTCATAACCTGATCGAATCCAAGGGCTACGCCCGTGTGGTGGACATCGCCAAGAATCTGGAAATCTCGCAGGCCAGCGTGACGAACATGATCCAGAAGCTCGATGCGGAGGGTTTTGTCGTCTATGAGCGCTATCGTGGCGTGGTTTTGACTGAGGAAGGCGGCAAGGTGGGCGCAGAGATCGCCCGACGGCATGAGGTGCTCACGCGGTTGCTCGCCAGCTTTGGCCTGGACCCCCAAACCGTGCACGAGGACGTGGAAGGGATGGAGCACCACATCAGCCGCCAGACCCTGGAGGTGCTGACGCTGCTGATGGAGGAGCTGGAGGGCAATGCCGAGTTGTTGCGCAAACTGAAGAGAAAACTGGCGAAAAACAGCGCCTGAGCCGGTCAAACGAAGGGCGCAATCGGCACGCCGCGTTTGGCTCCGGTGCCGCCGAAGATGTTGAAGCTACCGCTGCCAGCGGGGATGAGATCATGCGGCGAGACGCCCAGCAGCGCACCGATGGTTGCATGGAAGTCGAGCACCGTGGTGGGGTTTTCGATCACCCGAGTGCCAGTCTCGTCGGTTCTGCCGTAGGCCTGGCCGCCTTTGACGCCACCACCGGCGATGAACGATGAAAAGGCGATGGGATGATGATCGCGGCCGGAGCCGTTGATCTTCGGCGAGCGGCCAAACTCGGTGGTGAGCACCACGAGCGTGCTTTCCAGCAAGCCGCAGGCTTCCAAGTCCTCCAGCAGCGTGCTCACGGCATCATCCACGACTCTGGCGAGCGCTTCGACCGTGGTGAAGTTGTTGGAATGCGTGTCCCAACCGCCGAGTTCGATTTCGACGAACTTGGTGCCGCGTTCAACGAGCCGACGGGCAAGGAGCACGCCTTGGCCAAAGTAGTTGGCTCCGTAGTCGCTCACGAGTTTGCCTTTCTCCTGCGTGATGTCGAAGGCGTCGAGATCTTTGCTGGTCATGAGCTTGATGGCATCCGCAAAGACATCCGAGTGCGCTTTCACTCCGTCCATGGGGAAGCGTTTGAGGAAGTCGCTGTTGAGTTTTTCGGCGAGTCCGGTGCGCTTGCGCAAGTGGGTCATGGAGTCGCCTTGCTGAAGCTGGGTGTGCTCCAGGCCTTTGCTGGCATCTAAAACGGGCACGGGCGCGAAACGGGCGTCCATGAAGCCGCTGCCAGGATGTCCGGCGAGGTCAGCGAGACGGATGTAAGCGGGCAGTGTGGAGGTGCCTTGCGTCACCTGACGCGCGACCCACGAGCCGAGCGCGGGGTGCTTCATGGAGGTGGAGGCTTCATAGCCGGTGAGCACTTTGTACATGCCCTGCTCGTGTGCGCCCTGGGTGTGATGCATGGAACGCACGACGGCGATTTTTTTGCCGTGGTCCGCGAGTTTAGGGAAGTAGCCGGAGATCTGCAAATCATCGGACTTCGTCTTGATGGTGCGCGTGGAGCCCTGATAGCCGGCGGGGGCATCCGGCTTCGTGTCAAAGGTGTCGAGGTGGCTCATGCCGCCGCGCATGTAGAGATAGATCACATGACTGGCGAATTTCGGCGCGTTGGTTTCGAGCGCGCGTGCGAGGCTCGCCGGAGGCACGAGGCTGACGCCAAGGCAGGTTTTGGCCATGCGGGTGATGAATTCGCGGCGGGCGAGGGCATCGAGTC
Source organism: Verrucomicrobiaceae bacterium (assembly GCA_021298725.1). Taxonomy (GTDB): domain Bacteria; phylum Verrucomicrobiota; class Verrucomicrobiia; order Verrucomicrobiales; family Verrucomicrobiaceae; genus Prosthecobacter. The sequence continues at coordinate 16,760 of JAJTDU010000011.1, forward strand.
GGTTCAAAGGATGATTCATGGGAGCAGTGGTTATTTTTGAAACATGAATTCGGCGGTGGAGAGCAGCATGCGGGCGAGCGCCTTGGCGTTGCGAGTGTCGCCGAGCGTTTCCTGACAAGCGTCGAGCTCCTTCTGCGTCGGTTCGCGTGTGAGCACGGCAAGGAAGGCACCACGGGCCACATCGCGGAGGTTGTTGAGGCCGCGTAGGCTCTCGGCGAGCGGACTGCCGGAACGTGCGACGTGATCAAAGAAATCACTGTTCAGCATCAGCAGCGCCTGCGGCACGGTGGAGGCGCTCCAGGCGTCGCCGATGGAGTCGCGGTTGCCTTGGCCGAACATGCGCAGAAAATGTCCGTCCGGGGCGGGCTGCGGCAGCTCGGAGGCACGCTCCAGACCGCCACCGGCAAATTCCTTCGCCATTTCTTTGCGCAGCCGTGCGCGCCGCTGGTCTGCCTTCATCTCACGTTCTTCCTCGCCGGCCATCTTGCGTGCCACGCCGGTGACATCACTGGTTTTTTTCGCCCCGACGGCGGTTTCGAGCGCAGCGACGCCGGGAGGATCGAAGTTCAGCTTCACATCGAGATCTTTGACGGCGAGCGCCATCATCGAGTCCCACACCTGCTCGGCACTCAAACGCCGCACGATGGGGCCGGGGAAGCGGTAAACGATTTCGTTGTCGTCAGGTGGCAGTCCGGCCTCGCGCTGGTAGGTGCGGGTGAGACAGAGAATGCGCAAAATCTGCCGCACGTCGTATTTCGCCTCGCGCACGACATGGACGAGGTATTGGGCGAGGTCGGGGCTCTCGCAGTCCGCGATCTCACGCACCTGATCGACGCGCCCGGCGAAGGGCAGGCCGAAAAGTTTGGCCCACAGACGGTTGGCAAGCGTGAGACTGAAGCGCGTGTTTTGCGGTGAAGTGACCCATGCGGCCAGTGTCTCCGCCGGACGTTCGCCGGCGGGTGGTGGTTCGCCATAGAGCACGGCGGCGGGGATGGCATCGCCAGGCTTGCCGTCGGGATACTGGTAGTCCTCCGGCAGCACAGCGGGGCTGCCTGCGTCATTCACGACGCCGGCGCCACCTGCCGCGCGTTGGAGGGCCAGGAGCGCCTCCTTGATGCGTTCATACTTTTGCTGGCGTTCGTAACTCATGCCTGCCATCGCCAGGCGGTCATAACGCTCCGCTGCTTCGCGGATTTTTTCGGCTTCGACGATGCCGACGGCATCTTCTTTCGAGGCCGTCTTGATGCCGGAGGTCCAGGCGAGGAACTGATGGTAATCTTTGCGCGTCCAGCGGCTGTAAGGATGATCGTGGCACTGTGCGCAGGAGATTTGTGTGCCAAGGAAGAGCGTGGCGGTGCTCTCGATGTTCGCGGCACGGTTTTCACCGTCGCGCAGGTAGTAACCGGCGGCAGGAGCACGCCAGCCGTAGCCTTCGGGGCTGAGCAGTTCGCGTGTCCATTCGTCGAAGGGTTTGTTGTCGCGGATGCTTTGTTTGATCCAGGCGAGATAAAAATCTCCCTGCACCCCCTCGGCGAGATTGTCCTTGGCACGCAGCAGATCGCACCAGTAATTGAACATGTGACTGACGTGGCCGTTGGAGGCTAGCAGCGCGTTGATCAGGCGGCTGCGCTTGTCGGGTTCCTTCGCGGCGAAGAAGCGCCTTGTTTCATCACCGCTGGGAATGCGACCGACGAGGTCGAGGTAAACGCGGCGCAGCCAAGTGGCATCGTTCGCAAGCGGACGCGGCTCCATCCTGTGCTTGGTCAGGTCCGCTTCAATGAGTTCATCGATGCGCTCAGCGACGGCCTGCAGTTTGGAAACATCCACCACTTCGTTTTGTGTCGAGATGACGACTTCTTTTGCCCGCATTGAGGTCCAGGAGCCGAAGTTTGCGCCTTCATCGATCCAGCGGCGGATGAGGGCGATCTCTTCCGCGCTGAGCGGCTTGCCCTCGTTCGGCGGCGGCATCAGATCGTCATCGTCCTTATTGGAGGAGATGGATTTCACCAGCGTGCTTTTGTCCGGCTTGTGTGGTAGGAGGAGATTGTCCGAGCGGCTTTTTTCGCGGATTGACTCGAGGTCGTCGAGGCGAATGCCGCCTTTGGGCTTCTTCAACTGGCCGCTGTGACACTCGAAACACGAGCGCTCCAGGATCGGGAGCACATGCTTTTCAAAATCGACCTTCATGGAGGCGTCTGGAATGACCAAAGTCATGTCGCCTTTCGGTTTGGAGGCGAGATGCATTGGCGGCGGCAAGGAGGCCTCGACTATTTCGGGTTTTGCAGGCGCGGTGGCGGGCTTCTTTTCGGGGGCTGACTTTGGCACCACCACCATCGGTGCCGGAGTTGGAACTGCCACCACCTGCGCCACTGGCTCAGTCTTGGGCGTTGGGGCGGTCGCCAGTGTGATCGGGGCCGGTTGAGGTCGAGCCACAGAAACACATCCGGCCACGCGAAACTGCCGCTGATAAATCCGATGAGCACCGCTGCGGCGGCTGTCGTCCAGCGTGGCAATGAAGTGAACCAGCGCCGCTGTTTGCGTGTGCCAGTGGTCGCCGCTTCGATGCTGAACATGAGATCTTCGACGGGAGACGCGCCCACGCTGGCTTCGATGGCTTCTGTCAGCGCTTCCGGCGTGCCGGCCTTCTCAAGAGCCACACGCAGAAGCGCGTCCATGCCGAGCTGTAGCTCTAGTTTCTTGAGCACCTGCGGATCGTTCGTCAGCGCCTGCCATTCCTCATTGGAAAGCACTCCCTCCAAGGCCTTGTCGATGGCTTCGTTGTCGTTCATGCCGTTGTTTGCTGGAGTTGGGATTCGATGCACTGGCGCAGTTGCTGGCGCACGCGCATCAGCAGCGTGCGCACCGCCAGCGTGCTGCGTCCGGTGCGCTGGGCGATCTCTTCGCTGCTCAGCTGCGCTTCATACCGCAGGTCCAGGATCGTGCGCTGATGGTGGCGCAATTTTTCAATGCAGTTGGCCAGATGGTCCGATTCGGTGCTCACCGGCTTGTCAGCAGCCTCCAGTGCCATTTCCCAGCGCACCATCTCGGAGTAGCGTGCGTGTTTGACCGTCTCGCGGGCATACGCCTTCAACCGGTCACGCAGCAGATTGTGCGCGATGCTGCGCAGCCACGGCTGCATGGAGCCATGGGTAAAATCGCCGAGGTTTTGATACGCGAAGACGAAGGCATCATGCGCCACCTCGTCGATCAAGTCGGGCACGGGAGCGCGCAGGGCCAGGAACGAGCGCAGTGGCTGCAAATGCCTCTCCATCAGGGTTCGGAATGCCCTGTCGTTGCCTTGCTCGACCTGTCTGGCCAGTTTGGCGTCGGCGGTAGGATCTGAATCGGGCGGAGTCTGCATGCACGGATGATATGGACTGCCGCGCTTGAAGTGTGGCGAAAAACTTCACGCCATTCCTTTGGATGCCAAGTTTCGGGTGCCTGGAGAGGCTGAGTGGAAAACTCCTGAGCCGGAGGAGGGAAACCAACCACTATTTTTTTGTCGTGCCGCACTGTGGCGGAATCCGCTACAGTATATCGGGCAATCGCTGGAGTTAGCCAAGATTGACGTGGCCTGGCCTGTCCCAGAGGCTTTATTCACCCATTTTATGGCACTGATTCCACTTTCTTCTGCTTTTCGGCATGTCCCTTTCATTCAATGGCCGCTGGTTCGGAATGATGAGTTCTTGGCCAAAGCAGGCAATGCGGATGGTGTTTTGGTTCAGCATCTGTCACGCTCGGTGTTTTCGATCCGCATGCTGCGGTACTGGTGGGTCGGTCAGGCGATTACTGAGGAATCCCGCCGCCAGGGACGGCCTCTGAGGGTGCTCGATGTCGGCTGTGAGCGTGGGTGGCTGAAGTTTTTCACGCCTGAGGGCGCGGTGGAGCGCTGGGTTGGCCTTGACTGGGATGTGCGCAGGGAGTGCCTGGAGAATGCACGTTACGACGAGGTCATCCGCGCCAACTTTGACGAGGTTTTCCCGGTCGAGTCCGGCTGCATGGACGTGGTCGTTAACAATCATGTCATGGAGCATCTCCCGCGTCCGGGAAGCACCATGGCGGAAATCAGCCGCGTGCTGCGTGTGGGGGGCATTTTTCTCGGAGGCAGCCCCACGATGCCTCACTGGCTCGCAAGCCTACGAGAAAGCTGGCTGTGCCGGAAGCTGCGTCTTGGCCAAGTGGTGCCCGGCGGGCACATCAACTGCCTTTCCCCCAAGCGCTGGAGAAATCTCATGACGGACACCGGTCTGGAGCCTGAATTTGTCACGGGTAGCCACGGCGTCCGCTTCACCGGAAGCTGGCTCGAGAGCCAGCGCTGGTGGATTCGCCTGAATCAGTTTTGGGGAGGGCTGTTCCCCTCGCTCGGCTCCGAATGTTATGTTTGCGGGCGCAGGAGCGCCTCCTGGGCTGCCCACACGAAGCTCAAAAAGCAGCCGGATGCCCACTGGAGGCCGGTTTGGGCCGGATTCGCGGCCATGGTGGCTGTCATGATCGCCTTCAGCACCTGGAGGACCTGGCAGAGCTGGATTCAGCAAGACACTCAGCAGTTGCACTCCTGGATCGAGACTCATCAGGAGGGGCAGGATCACTTCATCATTTCCCACGATGATTCAGAGAGCAGGCTGAGCCACCGTCACGACGTTCGTGCCGCGGACGGACTCAACGAGGCGCTCGTCCTGCTCAAGCAGCACCCCCACGCGCACATCCTTGTCAGCGAGAGAGATCTCGAAACTCTCTGCCAATCGGACGCGGGACACGACCTCGTGATCGACTCGCGTCTCCCGCGTGTTTTTCGAGACGACCTCATCTTGGTCCGCTCCGGCATCCCCGGCACGTCTCTGCGCAACTACTGGTTTACTGAGAGCCAGCTAGACGCTCAAGCATCTCCTAAGCCATCCTCACAAGCCGCTTATCGCGAGGGATAACCCGGCGGCGGTGGAGGAATGCCTCCAGGTGGAGCGGTCGTGCCATAACCCGGGGGCGGTGCGCCGTAGTTCGTGAGCGGCGGAGCACCATAGTTCGCTGGTGGAGCGCCGTAGTTAGAGGGCTGCGGGGTTCCATAGTTCGCGGCTGGCGCAGGCGCGTTTTGTCTGAAAGCACCACCCTGCGGCTTGGCTCCGGGAATGGTTTTGGCTGTCACCACCACATCAGCCAGCTGGTTGTAGGGGATCTGGATGTACTCCGCCGCCGCCCGGGAGAGATTGATGACCCGGCCGGGGTAGTGCGGGAAGCGGTCGTTGACGATGACCTTCACCGAGCGCCGGTTGTAGTTGTTTTTGACCTTCACCTCGGTGCCTAAGGGCAGGGTGTTGTGCGCGGCAGTCCATCCCTGCGCATAATAGGGCTGGCCGGAGCTGGTCATGCGGCCCGCGTATTGATCCGCGATGTAGGAGGCATAGCCGCGCTCCTTGTAAGCGGGGGCGCTGCAACTCATCAAAAACGCGGGCAATGACAGAAAAATGGTTCGAAGGAGGACGGGAATGATCATGTGCTGCTGGAGAGGTTAAGCGGGGTTGTTAGATGGCACAACCATCCGCATCGTTCGATCGGTTGAGCAGAATTCATGCATCACGCCTAGTCAGAAAGCAAGGCTTCCAACATTGTGCCGGGATTGAGCTTAAAGTGACTGCTTCACCACGGGTCAGGGGAGAAGGCGGCGGAAGTGGGCGTAATGGCGCTTGAGAAAAAACACGAGCTTTCATACGAAAAGCAAAGGCCTGCTCGGCGGGGGTACGGCGCGATTGAATGCGCCGTCCCTACCTCGATCAACGTCCACAACCGCCTAAAGGTGGGAGTACACTACCCAATCAGCTTCCGCGCTTCGGCGAGCGCGGCATCGACTTTGCTCACGTCCTTGCCGCCGCCGCGGGCGAAGTCGGGTTTGCCGCCGCCTTTGCCGCCGACGATCGGCGCGATAGTTTGGATGATTTTGCCGGCCTGGACCTTAGCTTGGTGATCTTTGCCGACGTTGGCCATGAGGGTGACGTTTCCGCCGCCGGTGGCGGCCAGTACGATCACGCCGCCGAATTGGCCTTTGAGGGCGTCGTTCAGCGCCATGGCGTAATCGGCATCCACGTCGCCGAGGTTGGCGATGATGGCGTTGCCTTCAGCGGTGGCGAGGAGGTCTTTGGCTTTGCCGCTGGCTTCGCGCTGCTGGGCGGACTTGAGGGCTTTTTCGAGCTCTTTTTGCTGCGTGAGCAGTTGGTCGAGCTTCTTCTCGAGGTCGGCGGCACCTTGGGCGCTAACTTTGCCGGCGAGGAGCTTCAGGAGGTCGGAATCGGCCTTGGCGGCGTGGTAGGCTTCCATGCCGGCGATGGCCTCAATGCGGCGCACGCCAGCGGCGACGGCTCCTTCGGCGACGAGGCGGAAGAGGCCGATCTCGCCGGTGTGGCGGGTGTGGGTGCCGCCGCAGAGTTCCATGCTCCAACCATCGAGCGCATGCGCTTTGCCGCCGATCTGCACGACGCGGACGTTCTCGGGGTATTTTTCGCCAAAGAGCTGCATGATGCCGCTGTTGGCCTTGGCGTCGGTGTAGGGCACTTCGGTCCAGGACACGATGTCGTTGGCCACGATGCGCTCGTTGACGAGTTTTTCGATGTCGGCGAGCTGCGCAGCGGTCAAAGCGGCGCTGTTGAAGTCGAAGGTGAGCTTGTCCGGCGTGACGTTGCTGCCTTTCTGCGTGGCGTCTTGGCTAACGACCTCGTGCAACGCCCAATGCAGGATGTGCGTGACGGTGTGGTGGCGCTCGATGGCGTGACGACGGGTGGCATCGACGGCCACGCGGACGCTGGAGCCGACGGCGGGTGCGTCTTCGCCTTCGATGAAGTGCAGCCAGGTGTTGCCGACTTTCGTCGTGCTGGAGATGGGGAAGGCGTTCGCGCCGATGATGATCTGGCCGCTGTCGCCGATCTGGCCGCCCATTTCGGCGTAACAAACGCTGGAGTCGAGCACCACGGCCGTCTTGTCCTTCATGGCGACGACTTCGAGCACCTTGGCGTCGGTTTCGAGCGTGTCGTAACCGATGAACTTGGTGGCGTCCTTGGTTTCGATCTCGCTGACGGAGACGACCTGTTTATTTTTCTGTCCGGCTTCACGAGCACGCTGCTTCTGCTCGTCCATGAGCTTGTCAAAGCCAGCGGTGTCCACGGTCAAGCCGCGTTCGCGGGCGAGGAGCTCGGTGAGGTCGATGGGGAAGCCAAAGGTGTCGTAGAGTTGGAAGGCGAAAGCACCACTCAGAGATCGGTCTGAGCCGACTGAGGCGACCTGATCTTCAAAAAGCGCCACGCCGCGATCCAGCGTCCGGTTAAACGCTTCTTCCTCCAGCTTCAGCACGGCTTTGACCTGCTCTTTCTTCACGCGGAGTTCGGGGAACACGTCAGCCATTTGCGCGGCGAGGACATCGACGAGCTTGTAGAAGAAGGGTTCTTTAAACTCCAGCGTGCGGCCATACTTCACGGCGCGGCGGAGGATGCGGCGGAGGGTGTAGTTGCGGTCGCTGTTGCCGGGCTGGATACCGTCGGCGATGGAGAAGCTGAGGGTGCGCAGATGATCGGCGATGACGCGGAAGGCGACGTCGATCTTTTCCTGCTCGGCGACAGGGATGACGTGGCCTTGCTCGTTCGCTTTCGGCAGCGTGCTTAGGTAGTGCTTGCCGCTGAGTTTGGTCAGCTCATCGAAGATGGGTTTGAAGACATCCGTGTCGTAGTTGCTGATCTTCGCGGTCTCGAAGTCGGTGAAGTTCTTCGTGCCCTGGATGATGCTGGTGAGGCGCTCGAAGCCCATGCCGGTATCCACATGCTGCGCAGGCAGCGGGGTGAAGGTGCCATCGGGGTTGGCGTTGTATTGGATGAAAACGTTGTTCCAGATCTCGATGCAGCTGGCGTCGCTGCCGTTGACGAGCTTGGCGCCTTCACGCTGGCGGTCCTCGCTCAGCTCGATGGGGCCGGGCGTGAGGTCGATGTGGATCTCGGTGCAGGGGCCGCAGGGGCCGGTGTCGGCCATCATCCAGAAGTTGTCCTTTTTGTTGCCGTTGACGATGTGGATGTCGGGATCGAGGCCGACGGAGCGGAATTTTTCGGCCCAGAGGTTCCAGCTTTCTTCATCGCGGTCGGCAGGGTCGCCTTTTTCCTTGTTCGGCTGGTAGATGGTGGCGAAGACGCGGCTCGGGGGGAATTTGAAGCGCTCGACGATGAGTTCCCAGCTCCAGGAGATGGCTTCTTTTTTGAAATAGTCGCCGAAGGACCAGTTCCCGAGCATCTCGAAGAAGGTGTGGTGGTAGGTGTCGAGGCCCACGTCTTCGAGGTCGTTGTGCTTGCCGCCAGCGCGGATGCACTTCTGCGTGTCCGCCGCACGGGTGGGCAGGCCTTTGGCCAAAACGCCGGGCCAAGTGTCCACATCCGCGCTGCGCTCGCCTAGGAAGATGGGGACGAACTGGTTCATGCCCGCATTGGTGAAGATGCGGGCACCGTCGCGGCTGGTGTAGCCCACGTTGTCACTGGGGACGATGGTGTGCTGCTTCGACTTGAAGAAGTCGAGGAAGGTCTGGCGGATTTGGGCGGCGGTAGGGACGGCGGACATGGCTGGGGAAAGGAGCGCGGATGGTAGCGGTAGAGCGGGAGTGGTAAAGTGCTCAGTTCTCCATGCTCAGTCTGATGGAGAATGCTGCCATCAAGCCAAAAAAGAGCTCTCGGAGGCGTATTGTCTCGCGTGATCCGTCCCCTCATCACCCTTTGCCTCGCCACCTCCGCCCTCGCGGAGCCCATCGACTTTTCCAAACAGATCCGCCCGATTCTGAGCGAGAACTGCTTCTTTTGCCACGGTCCCGACGACAAAAAACGCGAAGCCGACCTGCGCCTCGACGACGAAACCGCCGCGAAGAAGAACAGCGACGGCGTCATTGCCGTGGTGCCGGGTGATCCCGAAAAAAGTGCCCTCATCCAGCGCATCGTGAGCACCGATCCCGATGAGGTCATGCCGCCGCCGAAGCAGCACAAGACGATCTCACCGGCGCAGGTCGCCTTATTAAAAGAGTGGATCAAACAGGGCGCGAAGTGGGGGAAGCATTGGAGCTATGAGAAGGTGGTGAGGCCTGCCGTGCCTGCCGCTGCGAAGAATCCCGTGGATGCGTTTCTGGCGCAGCGCCTGAAGAAGGAAGGGCTGTCGTTTTCTCCTGCGGCGGAGCGGGCCACGCTGATTCGCCGTGTGGCGCTCGATTTAACTGGGCTGCCGCCGACACTGGACGAGCTGGCGCGTTTTGAACGGTCCGAACTGAGCGATGCGGTGGAATTTTATCTCAATCAACCCGCTTACGGCGAGCACTGGGCCCGCCAATGGCTGGACCTGGCACGCTACGCGGACTCCTCCGGCTATCCGAGTGATCAGCCGCGTGAGATTTGGGCCTACCGCGACTGGGTCATCCGTGCGCTGAACTCGAACATGCCTTTCGATCAGTTCACCATCGAGCAAAACGCGGGCGATTTGCTGCCGAATCCGACGGACGACCAGCTCATCGCCACGGCGTTTCATCGCAACACGATGACCCAGAACGAAGGCGGCACGGACGACGAGGAATTCCGCAACGCGGCGATCATCGACCGCGTGAACACGACCTTCGCGGTGTGGATGGGCACCACGATGGCCTGTGCGCAGTGCCACACGCACAAATACGATCCGCTCACGATCAATGAGTACTTCCAGTTCTACGCCTTCCTCAATCAAAGCGCGGATAGCGACAAAAAGGACGAGGTGCCGCTGCACAGCTTTGACACGCCGGAACTGAAAAAGCAGCGCGAGGCACTGAAAACCGAGATCGCGGCGCTGGAGTCGAAATTCACGAAACCGGACGCCAAATGGCTCGCTGGACTCGACGCGTGGGATCGCGGTTTTGCGCGGGATTTGGGCTGGCAGAGCCCAAAGCCGTCGAAAGTGAGTGAAAGCGACGCGAAGATCGAAAACGATGGTCGTGTGATCCTCGCGAAGAACAAGGACACCGCCAGCTACACAGTCGAACTGCCGCTCACGGGCGATAAACTGAGCGCTCTGCGGCTCGAAACGGCTCCGCAGGCCGGTTTTGGCAATTTTGTGCTCACCAGCCTCAAAGCCGAGGTGGTGCCGTCGGATGCCAAAGCGGCTCCGTTGGCGCGATTCGTCCGCGTGGAGCTGCCGGGGGCCAAAATGATGCTGCAACTGGCTGAAGTGCAGGTTTTCAGCGCTGCGGAAAACATCGCGCTGAAGGGCGTGGCGAGTCACAGCAGCCAGTATCAAGACGCCGCGGCGAAACGTGCCAATGATGGCAACACGGACGGCGACTACAAAAAGGGCAGCGTGTCGCACACGAGCGGAAACGACGACAATCCGTGGTGGGAGGTTGATTTGAAGGCCGCGAAGCCGGTGGATCGCGTGGTGGTGTGGAACCGGCTCGATGGCGTGAGCAAACGTCTCGATGGGTTCCGCGTCGTGCTGCTGGATGAGAAACGCCAGGTCCTGTGGAAGAGCGATCCCACGCCCGCGCCGGCGAAGGAAAAGGCCTTTGCGGTCAGCGGACCCGTGGCCCTGAGCTTCACCACCGCGCTAGCGGATTACTCGCAGAGTGGTTTCGAGGCGATGAAGTTCCTGGAAGCCAAAAGCAAGGGCTGGGCCGTCGGTGGCGCGGCGGAAAAACCGCATACGCTCACGCTTTTGACCAACTCGCCCATCGTGGTGCCTGCGGGTGCGAAACTGCGCGTGACCTTAGAGCAGAAGAGCGAGTTCAAGCAGCACACGCTCGGCAATTTCCGCCTCAGCTTCACGGGCGATGCTCGTGTGCAGCAAGCGGCGAAGATTCCGGCGAATGTCATCGCCGCGCTGGCGCAGCCGAAACGCATGCCGGAGCAGCAGACGGCCGTCGTGGGCTATTATGTGCGCAACATCGCCAAAGAATCCGCCGCCGAGCGCACGCGGCTCACTGCGGCGACCCAAGAACTCGCCGCGATCAAGCCGGTGACGGTGCCGATCATGCGTGATCTTGATCCGAAGCAGCGCCGCGTGACGAAAGTGCAGCTTCGCGGCAATTGGCAGGCCTTGGGTGATGACGTGAAGGAGGCCACGCCCGCGGTCTTCCATCCGCTGCCGGCAAAGGAGCCGAAGAACCGCCTCACGATGGCGAAGTGGCTCGTGAGCCGCGACAACCCGCTCACCGCCCGCGTGACCGTGAATCGCCTGTGGGAAAGCCTCTTCGGCACCGGCATCGTGCGCAGCAGCGAGGAGTTTGGCAGCCAGGGCGACCTGCCGTTTCATCCCGAATTGCTCGACTGGCTCGCCGCCGAGCTGATGGACAGCGGCTGGGACCTCAAGCACATGCTCAAGCTGATGATCAACAGCGAGGCGTATCGCCAAAGCTCCAAATCCACGGCGGAACTCAACGAACGCGATCCTGATAACCGTTTGCTCGCTCGTGGGCCGCGTTTCCGTCCGACGGGCGAGTTGCTGCGCGATCAGGCGCTTGCGGTGAGCGGTCTGCTTTCGGAAAAGATGTTCGGCGTGCCCGTGCGCCCCGTCACACCGAATCTTGGCCTGAGCACCGCCTTTGGTCGCAGCAACGACTGGACCGTCAGCACCGGCGAGGACGCGCATCGCCGCAGTCTTTACACCGAAGTGCGGCGCAATTCGCCGTATGCCAGCTTCACGACCTTCGACGCGGGCAATCGCGAGGTCTGCATGATCCGCCGCAGCCGCACGAACACACCGCTGCAGGCCTTCGTGATGCTGAACGACCCCGTCTTCATCGAAACGCATCAGGCGATGGCGCGGCGGATCGTCCGCGAGGCCAAAAGCCCGGCTGAGCGTTTGAATTTGATGTTCCGCATCTGTCTCTCGCGGGCACCCACAGTGACCGAATCGACCGCGTTGATGCAGCTTCATTCGGAAAGCCTCATGACGTATCAAAAGGACACCGCCGCCGCGACGAAGATGGCCACCGAGCCGCTCGGACCTGTGGAGGCTGGTGCTGATGTCACCGAACTCGCCGCCTGGACCGCCGTGGCGAATGTGGTCATGAATCTGGATGAGTTTTTGATGCGGAGGTGAGCTACAAATCCCCCGTTGCCATTTTTCACGACTGAACCCACCTTTGGCCCATGGTTATCGCACTCGAAGACATCCGGCAGCTGCCCCTCGGGCAGCGCATTCAACTGGTGGAAGACATCTGGGACACGGTGGTGGCCGAGGATGCGGATTTTCCGCTGAGCGGTGCCCAGATGGACGAACTCGACCGTCGGCGCGAGGAACTCCAAGCCAATCCTGCCGCTGCGATCCCTTGGAGCGAGGCGAAGGCGCGCCTGCTCGCGAAAGCCTGATATGAAAAAGGCAGCTCTGTCCCCCTGCGCCCTCTGCGACGTCGATGAGGCCATGCGCTGGTATGACAGCCGTGAACCCGGACTGGGTGCTGAGTTCGTGAATGTTTTGGA
>JAJTDU010000150.1 GCA_021298725.1 Verrucomicrobiaceae bacterium
TGGGTGATTGACGCAGGCTTTGCGGAGACGCCGTTTGGCCTGTGCTGCCTCGGGAATGGGCCTCGCGGGGTGTGCCACTTGGGTTTTGTCGAAAACGAGGAGCCTGGGGAGATCGAGCGGGTCTGGCCGAGGGCGAAAGTGCGCTGGGATGATGCTTTTGCGCGGGAAATGACGGCGCAGGTGTTTCAAATGGGGCCGAGGGCGGATTTGAAGGCGCTGGTGCGGGGAACACCGTTTCAGCTCCGGATTTGGCGTGCTCTTCTAAAGGTGCCGCCAGGGGCGGTGGTCAGTTATGGCCATTTGGCGGCGGCGATTGGGCAGCCGAGCGCGGCGCGGGCGGTGGGAACGGCGGTGGGGAGCAATCCGCTGGCGTTTTTAATCCCCTGTCATCGGGTGATCCGAGAAACGGGAGTGATTGGGCAGTATCGGTGGGGATGGGAGCGGAAGCGGGCGCTGCTGGGGTGGGAAGGGCGGTGGAAATGACGGAAGGTGAGAAGTGAGAAGTGAGAAGTGGCAGATGAATCATTCGAAAAAGCATCCTGTTAGGGGAGCTTTTGATTATAATATTTGTAATCAGCATTTATTATTTTAAAAAAATGAATGTGATTTTTGAAGGTTTCGGCTGAGGCCGACCTGCTGGGTCAATGACACAATGCCTCCCTCGTAGGTTGGGGATGTTTGGCGCGAAGCACATCGCCACCTCCAAACGACCATCCCCGCTAACTTTTCGACTGGTCTGGGAGCCTCCGACGGCCCTGCGCTCCATCGTTACGGTTCAGGCTTACGCCTCAAATCCCATTCGGATTCATCCGCCAGCTCGGATGGCTCCAGTTTGGATGGCTCCTGCGCGGCTTCGCGTTGGTACTTCTTGGGATTGAAAACCAAGCTATGGGCATGCTTGTAACCAGCAGGATCATACTTTTGCCAAAGCCGATCACGGGTTTCGCTGGAGCATGCTGGCAGTAGTGCCCAAATCGCCAGCCACAGCATCGAATGACGTTTGTATGAGGACAAATGAGTAGGATTCACGTTTTCCAAAGGGATTTACTTCTGGCCGTAATACGCGCTTGGTCCGTGTTTGCGCAGGTGATGTTTTTCCAAAATGTGCGCCGGGATCGGCGGCAGGGTGGGGTTCAGTGAGAAGGAGCCGAGCGCCATCTGAGCGCACATTTCGAGGGCGATGCTGTTGTGGAGCGAGTCCATCGCGTTTTTGCCAAACGTGAAGGGCGCGTGGTGAAGCTGCAGCACAGCGGGCATTTCGAGAGGATCGAGCTTCAGCTCCCGCAGGCGCTCCACGATGGCCACGCCGGTGTGATGCTCATAATCCGCCGCCACCTCCTCAGGAGTGAGCGCACGCACGATGGGCACCGTGCCGTGAAAATGATCCGCATGCGTCGTGCCGAAGCAGGGCAGCTCACGCCCAGCCTGGGAGAACATCGTGGCGTGCAGGCTGTGCGTGTGCGTGACGCCGCCGATTTGCGGAAACTCGCGGTAGAGCACTAGGTGCGTCTTCGTGTCGCTGGAGGGCCTCAGTTTGCCCTCCACGACCGTTCCTTCGAGATCGAGCACCACGATGTCGGCCGGTTTCAGCGCCAAATAATCGACGCCGCTCGGTTTGATCGCCCACAGGCCTGATTCCCGATCGATCCCGCTCACATTGCCCCAGGTGAGGCGCACCAGGCCGCTGGGTTCGAGGGCGCGGTTCGCCTCGCAGACTTGTTCACGGAGTTCATTCAGGGTCATGGGGCGATCAAAGACCAATTCGCACTCATTTCCAGCAACATAAACAGGGCTGGGCGGCGTTTAACCTGTGATCCTTGAAGGTTGACGTGGAATGCCGCCCCGTTGACCTGTACCGCACTCTCACATGCCCGACTCCGCCGCCTCCCCCTCTGTCCCTGACAATGAAGCCATCGTCCAAGCCTCCTCGTGGGTGGCTCCGCTTCGCACCGAAATCGCCCGCGTCCTCGTGGGGCAAAACATGCTGGTGGATCGCTTGCTCGTGGCGCTGCTGACCAACGGCCACGTTTTGCTCGAAGGCGTCCCCGGTTTGGCCAAGACCCTCGCCGTACGCACGCTGGCGGGCACCTTGCAGGCGAAGTTCCAGCGCATCCAGTTCACTCCCGACCTTCTGCCGGCGGATGTCATCGGCACCATGGTGTATCATCCGAAGGATGGCACCTTCAGCCCGCGTCTCGGACCGATTTTTGCCAATCTGGTGCTGGCAGACGAAATCAACCGCGCCCCAGCCAAGGTTCAAAGCGCTCTCCTCGAAGCGATGCAGGAACGCCAAGTCACCCTCGGCGAAAACACGCACAAGTTGCCAGATCCCTTCATGGTGCTCGCCACGCAGAATCCGATTGATCAAGAAGGCACTTACACGCTGCCAGAAGCCCAGCTCGACCGCTTCCTGCTCAAAGTCCGCGTGACTTATCCCACGCCGCTCGAAGAGCGCATGGTGCTGGATGCCATGGCCACCTCTGCGCCAAAGCTCGATGTGAGCCAGATCACCGACGTGGCCGCTATCTCCGCCAGCCGCGTCGTGGTGAACAAGATCTTCATGGATGAGAAGATCCGCGACTACATCGTCTCCATCATCAATGCCACCCGCCATCCCGAGACGCTCGCGCCGCATCTGAAGCTGCTCATTCGCTGTGGTGCCTCGCCGCGTGGCACCATCAATCTCGCCCTCGCTTCCAAGGCGCTCGCCTTCCTCAACGGTCGCAACTACGTCGTGCCGCAGGACATTAAGGATCTCGCTCCCGACATTCTCCGCCACCGCATCCTCCTCTCCTACGAGGCCGAGGCTGAAGGCGTCACCACCGAGGACGTGGTCAAGACCCTGCTCGACAAGCTGCCGGTGCCTTAATTCCACCCCACCGTGAACCGGGAACCCGCGCAGACCGACAACGACGCACGCCTCACGCGCATTTTGAAGCGCGTGCGGCGCATTGAGCTGCTGACGCGCGGCATGGTGAAGGAAATGCTCGGCGGGCAGTATCACTCGCGTTTTAAAGGGCAGGGCATCGAGTTCGATGATTTCCGCGAGTACCAGCCCGGTGACGACGTGCGTTTCATCGACTGGAACGTCACCGCGCGCATGAACGACCCGTTTGTGCGCAAGTACGTCGAGGAGCGTGAGCTGAGCGTCATGCTGTGCGTCGATGTGAGCGGCTCCGGCGACTATGGCAGCCAGGATGACTCGAAACGGGAGCGCGCGGCAGAGATCGCGGCAGTGTTTGCCTTCAGCGCCGTGCAAAACCAAGACAAGGTGGGCCTCACGCTGTTCTCCGATCAGGTGGAGCAGTATCTGCCCGCACGCAAAGGTGCGTCGCATGCGCTGCGCGTGCTGCGGGATATTTTAAACAACCAACCAAAGCATCAGGGCACCGATCTCAAGCCTGCGCTCGATTTGGCGCTCAACCGCATCGCCCACCGTGCTTTGGTGATCCTGGTGTCCGATTTCATTACCACCGATAGCTCGTGGGAAAAAAGCCTGCGTGGCGTCGCGGCCAAGCATGATGTCGTCGCGGCGCAGATCATGGACCCGCGCGAGATCGAGCTGCCGAAGGCCGGGCGTGTCTGCCTCGAAGACCCTGAGACGGGCGAGCAAATTCTCGTCAACACCTCCCACCCCGCCGTGCGTGAGCAGTTTGCGGCACGCGTGGCGGAGCGGCAGATGGCCTTGGAGCATTTGCTGCGTCGTTGTGGCGTTGAGCGCATCGCCATCCGCACGGACCAGGACTATGTGCCTGCCTTGAAGGCGTACTTCCGCACTCGCAAACGAAGGAGGCGCGGATGAAGCTGCTGTGCTTCTTGTTGGCTCAGGCACCTGCGCCAGTTCCGCCTCCCTTGCCTCATCCTGCGCTGCCGCTGCCAGAAAACGTGCCGCTGCCCTCGCCGTGGTGGATTGGGTGGTCCGTCGGGCTGTTGCTGGTGCTTTTGATCGTGCTGGTGATCTGGCTGCTGCTGCGGCCCAAGCATGTGCCGGTTGCGCCACTGCGCCAGCCGTGGACTTCCGCGTTTCGCGCACTGAACGACCTGCGTGCCCGCATGGAAAGCATCCCGCCGCAGGACATGAGCCACCGCATTTCGCAGATTTTGCGGCGCTATTTGATGGAGCGCTACTCCGTGCCCGCCCCGGCGCGCACCACGCATGAGATTTTCGATGGAAACCAGCCAGAGCGCCTGCCCGGGGTGCCCGTTCCACGTGCTCAGGGCCTCTGGCGTGAGCGTTTTGAGCCGGTGGCTCGGCTTTGCGATGATATTTCATTCATGCCCGCCCCGCGCACGGCTGAGGAGTCAGTGACGTTGATTGAGCAAGCCCTCGCACGTTTGCAGGAGGAGAAACCATGACAATCCCCGGCGTCCCCAACTTCCAAATCCTGCATCCGCTGTGGTTGCTGCTTTTGCTGCTGGTGCCGTTGTTCGCGATCCTGCGCGGCTCACGTCGTACCAGGCGTCCAGCCATCAAGTTTCCTGCCACCGCTCTGCTGCGTGATCTTGGGCGGCCCGCCCGGGGTGGTGTCGGCGGTTTCATCTTCGGCCTCGTGCTGATCAGCTTCGTCTTCGGTGTCGCCGCGCTGTCGCGTCCGCAGAAGGTGCTGTCTTATGACGAGGAGAAGGCAGAGGGCATCTCGATCATGCTCACGGTCGATGTGTCGCTCTCCATGCTGATCGAGGACTTCTACATTGGCGGCCAGCCGGTTAACCGCCTTACCGCCGCGAAACGCGTCATGGCAGATTTCATCAAGGGCCGCCGCAGCGACCGCATCGGCATCGTCGCCTTCGCTGGTGAGACGTACCTGCCTTGCCCGCTCACGCTGGACCGCGACTGGCTCATCAACAATCTCGATCGCGTGCAGACTCAGCGTGTGGGGGATGGCACCGCCATCGGCTCCGGCATCGCCTCATCTGCCAATCGCATGCGCCGAGAGAAAACGCCCAGCAAGGTCATTGTGCTGCTCACCGACGGCGCGAACAACTCCGGCCGCCTCAGTCCGCAGGACGCCGCAAAGCTCGCCGCAACGCTCGGCATCAAGATTTACACCATCGCCATCGGCACACCGGGCATCCACAGCATTCCTGATCCGCGTCGCGGCACCTTCACGCCGGTGGGACAGCAGTTGTTCGATGAAAAAACCCTCCAGGAGGTCGCCGGCATCGGCAATGGCCAGTTCTACATGGCGCAAAATCTCAGCTCTCTCAGCGATGTGTTCGCCACCATCGACAAGCTCGAAAAAACCAAGATCGAGCACCGCAAGATCACTGAGACAGAGGAGTTGTTTCCTTGGCCGCTGGCGATTTCCGCCGCGGCGTTGTTCCTTGGCCTGCTGCTGTCCCTGACCGTGCTGCATTCTGCGCCTGAGCCTGCCGTCACTTGATTTCGCATGACCTTTGCCCACGAACATCTGCTGTGGTTCCTACTGATCCTTCCCGCACTGGTGGGATTGAAGCTGTGGGTAGATGCGCATGGCTCGCAGGCAGAGCGCTTGTTCACCGCCGCACGATTGCGCCCCTCGCTGGTGATCGGTCGCTCGCTCTGGCGTTCGTGGCTCGTCTATGTGCTCTATGCGCTGGCGATGGCCTGCCTCGTCCTCGCCGTGGCCCAGCCGCGCTGGGGGGAGGAAAAGCTCGAGATTCCCGACAAGGGCCGCAACGTCTTCATCGCCATCGACACCTCGCGCTCCATGCTCGCGCGTGATGTCGCTCCTGACCGCCTCACCCGTGCACGACTTGCCGCGCACGATCTGGTCGTCGAACTCGCGGGTGAACGCGTCGGCCTGTTGGCCTTCGCCGGTCGTGCTTATTTGCAGGCGCCGCTCACCACTGACCATGAAGCCATCATCGAGTCCTTGCAGATCTTTGACCACACCATCATTGAGTGGGGCGGCAGCAACATTGCCGACCTGCTGGATGTGACCCAGCGCGCCATCAAAAACCTGCCGAAGAGCAATTATGCGCTCGTCATTTTCAGCGACGGTGGTGATGCGGACCAAAACCTCACTTCGCAGCTTCAAAAAATCGCCAATGAGGGCGTGACGATCGTCACCGTTGGCGTTGGCAGCGAAGGTGGCACGCTGATTCCGAATCCTGAGATCGACGGCGACTACATCCGCGACGAGGCGGGCAATGTAGTGCGCTCACAGCTCGAGAACGGTGTCCTGCAGCAGCTCGCTACCATGACCGGCGGGCGCTATCTCAAGCTCGGCACTCAGCCTCTCAATCGTAACGCCATTCAACCCGTGCTGGACCGTCTCACCGAGCAACAGTCCGCCAACCGCCAGACCTCCCGACCGATAGAGCGTTTTGCATGGCCGCTGAGTCTGGGTATGGTCTTCCTTATGCTTGCCTGGATCATCAGCGCCCTGCCGCGCACGTCCGCACGTCCTTTCGTGCTCGCCTTGGCCGTGTTCTCTTTTGCTCCTCAGCCAACCGCACAGGCGGCCAGCATGGGGGAGACTTTGGCCTCCATCTTCCAGCCCAAAGGCCCCACGCCTGACGACGCCCGTGCCGCGCTGGAGCAGGGCGACTTCAAAAAGGCGCGTGAGGTTTACTCGACGCTGCTGGAGGAGCAGCGCTTCAACGAATCCCGCGAGGAGCTACTTTATGGCATGGGCGCCACCGAGCACGCG
>JAJTDU010000151.1 GCA_021298725.1 Verrucomicrobiaceae bacterium
CTGGAAGGCCCCGCTCCTTGTGGATGGCTGGCGATTACTTCGCTGGCTTCCAGTTCTTCACGAACTCGAGGCACTGGGTGATCTCGGGCACGCTGGTCTCCCAGTTGTGCTCGTATTCGCAGTGCAGCGGGCCGGGGTAGCCCTGGGCAGCGTATTCGGCGAGGATGCCGGCGATGTTGCTCTTGCCCTGGCCGAAGGGAAGGTCGTGGGCTTTGACGTTGCCGAACTCGGTGAGGTCCTTCATGTGGCTGTCAAAGATGCGGCCTTTGAGCTTCTTGATGCACTCGACGGGATCGAGGCCGCTGCGGACCCAGTGGCCGACATCGGCGCAGGCACCCATGCGGGGATCGCGATCTTTGACGAGGCTGAGGACGTAATCGGGGTCCCAGAACAGGTAGGCGCGATCGAGCGGGCGCTTGGGATGGTTGTGGATGGCCATCTTGATGTCGAATTCCTTCACGAGCGCCTCGATGCCGTCGAGTCCGGCCACATCAGGCTCGGTGACGACGATGCTGATGCCGACCTTTTTGCAGAACTCGAACACCTTGCGGTCTTGAGCGGCGTCTTTGCCAAGTTTGACGACGCCGTAGCCGACGGCGGTGAGGCCTTTGGCTTCGAGCTGTTTCATCACCTGATCGATCATCTCCGGCGTGGCGCTGTGGTCCCACTTCGAGGTGTCGTCAAATTTCTGGCCGGGATAGAACTCGATGGTCTTGCCGCCGGCCTGGGCGGTTTTGTCGATGGCTTCGAACACGCTGTACATGCGGAAGCTGTAGGCCTGACAGCCGGCGTAGAACTGGCCGACTTTGGCGGTGTCAGGAATGGTGGCCGCGAAGGAGGACGCGGCGAACAACAAGGATAGAAGGAGTGTCTTCATGGTGGAGAGCGTGAAACGTAGCGGGAGGATCCGCGAAGGGAAGAACGGAAAATGGAAAATTGCGCAGGGAAAATGGCCGAAAGCGGGCGTTTGAGGTGGGATGAAAGTTCTCTGTCTTCTGTTTGCCTCCGCCGCATTCGTTTTGGCGCAATTGCCTTCGGCGAAGCCGGTTCCGCGCGTGCAAGCGGTGCCGCTGCCGCATCACATCACCTCGTTTCAACTCGAAGGGCGGGAGCTGACGGCGATGCACTACGATCCGCAGGACATGCGGCCGTTCTGGCATCCGATCCGGGCTTCACGCGACGTGAGTCTGACGCGCATGGGGCATCCGCATGATCCGCTGACGCATTCGCATCACAACAGCGTGTGGGTGACGCACAACATGGTGAACGACCTCGATTTCTGGGGTGATTACGCGAAGAAGCAGGGCCGCATCGTGAATGTGGAGGTGTCACGTGAAGGCTACGAGGACACGGATGAGTTCGCTTCAATGCGGATGGTGAACCACTGGATCAGCGAGGCCGACAAGTCGATCCAGCTCACGGAAGTGCGGCGCACGGAGATCCGACCGCTGGATGGCGCGAAGAGCTGGTTCATGATCGTGGATCTGGAGTTTTCGCCACCGAAGGGCAAGACGGCGACGTTTGGAGCCACCGGCTTCGGCTTGATCGCCGTGCGGGTGGCAAAGAGCATCGGCGTGCATGACGGCGGCGGCCGCATTTTAAATTCGGAGGGCCTGCTCAATGAGGAGGCGGTGTTTCGAAAGCCGGCGCGGTGGTGCGACTATAGCGGGCGCATCACGAATGACGCGGACGGCTACGGCGGCATCACGTTGATGAATCACCCGATGAACCCGCACAACCCAACGGCCTTTCATGTGCGGAATGACGGCTGGATGGGCTGCTGCCTCAGTCTGGACACGCCGATGGAGGTCACGGAGGCGAACCAGCTGCGCGTGCGCTACGCACTGTGGGTCCACGACGGCGTGGCGACGCAGGAGCAGAGCGAGACGCACTGGAAAAAGTTCACCGAGATGCCGGTGGTGGATTTGTGGGCCAAACCAGCGAAGAAGTGAGCATGGCCGAATATCCCGCCGCCCTGAGCGAATTGATCGCGTTCTTCGAATCGCTGCCGGAAGGTGAGCGGCGGGAGAATTTGATCGATCTAGCGGCCCAGGCAGCCAAACACGCGCCCAAAGAAGGCGAGGCGTTTGATTTGGAGGACGTACGGAAGGACGCGGAATGCACGGACACGGTCGGGGTGCATGTGCGGCTCGAACAAGACGGTGGCGTCCACTTTGCGGTTAGCCTTGGTCCCAAAGTTCAGACACTGACGCGGGCGCTAACGGTCATTTTGTGCCGTGGGCTGAATGGATCGACCACGCAGGCGGTTTTGGACGTTCCGCAGGATTTTGTGCCGCGCATCATCGGCACGGAGCTGGTGCGGCTGCGTAGCCAGACGGTGTATTATGTGCTCAATCGCATGAAGGAGTCTGTGCAGGCACTCCTGGGACGGCAGCCCTGATCTCAGACAAGACGAACGGTGTTGCCGCTGCGCAGTTCTTCGGGAATCTGGCCGACAAAGCGGGGCTGGAGGTCGATGGCGTCGAAAATCTGATGAATCTCCTGCTGGCTGATGTCGCCGGGCTTGTCGATCTCGAAATAGACCAGATCGTGGCGGGAGTCGATCTTGTAGCGAACGCGGGGGAACTGGTCCATTTGGTTGCGCAGCTGCAGCATGCTGGAGTCCGAACGCAGGCCGGGGGCATAGATTTCAATTTCGATCATGACTGGAATAAGGTCGTTTTACCGGATCAGGCCCGCATAGCCAAGGAAAAACCGGCGGCGGGACAGGAACAGGATTCCAGTTTGACAGGCCGGGGCTGGCATCCTATTCTCGCCGCCCTTTCCCTCCGACCCTTTTATGGCCAACATTCGCTCCGCAGAAAAAGACATCCGCAAAACCGCGGTCCGCACCGCCCACAACCAGCCGGTGAAAAACCGCATCCGCACCCTGCGCAAGAAGGTGCTCGCCGCCGTGGAAAAGAAAGATGCCGCCGCCGCCGCCGCCAGCTTGAGCGAATTCTCCGCCGCCTCTGACAAAGCCGCCAAGACCAAGGTGCTCAAGAAGAATACCTCCTCCCGCTTCAAGAGCCGTCTCGCGCTCAAAGTGGGTGCGCTGACCAAGCCCGCCTGATTTTAAAGGCAAGAACATTTTCTGAACGGCATCTCGTGAGAGATGCCGTTTTTTGTTTGTCGAAAGGGCAGCCACCGACAAAGATCGCGCCCCATGATCACCCGCCACCGCATCGCCCCCAACGGACCCGAATTCTCCCGCCTCGCTTATGGCACTTGGCGCATCCTGGATGAGGAGGACAAGGCCAACTGCTCGCCCCAGGCGCTTCTGAGCCGGTTCAAAGCCTGCGCCGACCTGGGCGTCACCACGCTGGACACCGCCGAGATTTACGGCGGTTATCTCGTCGAGGAGGCCATTGGCGGGGCTTTGAAGCTCGATCCCGCCTTCCGCAGCAAAATCGAGATCGTGACCAAGTGCGGGATCTATGTGCCGTGCCAGTTCCATCCCGACCGCAAGGTCGCCCACTACAACGTCACCGCCGCCCGCATCATCAAGAGCGCTGAGAAATCTCTGCGCTTCCTGGGCACTGATCACATCGACCTGCTGCTCGTTCATCGCCCAGACTGGCTGACCAGCGCCGATGAAACAGCTGAGGGACTGAACAAGCTGCTCAAGGAAGGCAAAATCCGCAGCGCCGGCGTCTCGAACTACAACGTGCCTCAGTTTGACCTGCTGAATTCGCGTATGGACCAGCCGCTCGTCACGAACCAGATCGAGTTCAGCCTGCTGCATATGGACCCGATCTATGACGGCACGGCCGACCAGTGCCAGCGGCTGAAAATCCTGCCCATGGCCTGGTCCCCGCTCGCCAAGGGTGCCTTGATGAACCAAGACGATCCCGCCGCCGCAAGGTTGCACGCGAAGGCCGCCGAGCTTTCCGCCAAATACGACGGTGCCACGCTGGACCAACTCGCCTACGCCTGGATCATGGCACATCCCTCGACGCCGTTGCCGATCATCGGCACCAACAAGCTGGAGCGCATCCAGGCCGTGGTGAAAGCGGCGGAGATCAAGCTGGAGCGCGAGGATTGGTACGGTTTGTGGCAGGCAGCGAAGGGTCACGGCGTGCCGTAAAGTGGTCCGCACCTCGCGAAGCGCGCCGAAGGCCATCCTCTGTGCGGGCCCCTTTCTCACCTCACCTGATCGTGTGGATCATGTTCACCTGCCAGTCCCAGGGCCAACGTCCGGGATTGCTCCAGTGAAAAGTCCACGGCTCGGTGAGCTGGTTGACGTGGCCGAGCACGAGCTGGCTGTAGCCGATGCCGTTGCCTTCGAGGCGGATCATCATCGTTACCATCCCCTGCCCTTTCGCGGCTCTGACGGTCGTTTGATCGGTCTTTAAAGTCAGGGTGTAAAAGCCGCTGAGGTATTTTTTGCCATCCTGAATCGCCGACTCACGCGTGTGGCCGTAGGCGTCGGTGTAATTGGCCGCGAGAAACTCCTGCACCTCGTCCCAGTCACGCCCTTCGACGGCCTCGATCAGCGCCACCTGGGCCGCACGCACCTGGGCCTCCGGAGAACGCCCGAAAACCCACCACGCCAGCCAGAGACAGGCCATGAGCACGAGGGCAAGAATGCGGCGAAGCAGAAGCTCACGCTGGCGCTGCGGCGTGGGCGCACGACTTCGAGGGTCGGGGTGGGCTTGTGGCGCTCGGCACAGACAACGCGGGCCTCTTTGGCCCCGACGGCATCGAGCGCCTGACGAATGTGGCGGGCGGCGGTGGCGGGATCGTTGCAATCGTCGCTCAAATGCCCCAGCACCACATGGCTGAGCCCGGGATGCGCCACTTCGCGGACGAGTTCGGCGGCCTGCTCATTCGACAGATGCCCGTGGCGTGAGCTGATGCGCTGTTTCGTGGCCCAGGGGCGCTTCGTGTCGTTTTCGAGCAGTTGGGTGTCGTAATTGGCCTCAATGAAGAGGCTGTCAGAGTTGCGGAGGCGGTCCTTGATCAGATTCGTCACGAAACCCACATCGCTGAGCACTCCGAGACGGGATTCTTCGTCGGCGATGACAAATCCGACCGGATCGACGGCGTCATGCGGCACGGGGAAGGATTCGATGCGCAGATCCTGGAACTCGAAGGCCGATCCAGTGGTTATGAGCCGCCAGGAAGGCGGGGTGCGAAATTGCAGGCTGCCCGCGAGGGTTTCCTGGGTCAAAGCAGTGCAAAATAGCGGAACTTGCTTTTTTCGACTCAGCACCTCAATCCCGCCGACGTGGTCCTGATGCTCGTGGGTGAGCAGGATGCCGTCGAGCATGTCGAGCGAGAAACCGCAGGCGTCGAGGCGCAGGCAAATCTGCTTGGCGCTGAGTCCGGCATCCAGCAACAGCGTGGTGCGCTCGGTCGAGATCACAGCGCAGTTCCCCGAACTGCCGCTGCCGAGAATCGTGAGACGTACCATGCGATTGTTTTAGCGGTCTGGGGCGGACGATGCAAGCGGTCTTGCCAATGCCAAGCCGTCTGGAAAATAGAGGCCGGACTGGCAGGCAGAATGCTGGTTGATTTGCCCACTTGATTGCGCCTAAATGCGTCCCCCTTTCGTACCAAAAAATAATGAGAAATCACGGACTCCCCCAGAAACAAGGCCTGTATGATCCGCAATTCGAGCACGACGCGTGTGGCGTCGGCTTTGTTTGCCACATGAAGGGGAAGAAATCTCACAGCATCGTGGCGAATGCGCTGCAGATCCTCGAGAACCTCGATCATCGTGGTGCCTGCGTGGAAGAGAATACTGGCGACGGGGCAGGCATCCTGCTGCAGGTGCCGCACACATTCCTCGCGAAGGCGGCGCAGGCCGCTGGTTTTGAGCTTCCGGCTCAGGGGCAGTATGGCGTGGCGAATGTGTTCACCACCCGCGGTGGCGATTCGTGGGCCAAGACGAAGGCTGAATTTGAAAAAGTAGCTGCGGCAGAAGGCATGCCGGTCCTGGGTTGGCGTGAACTGCCAGTGGATAACTCGACGCTGGGCAAATCCGCGAAGGCGAGCGAACCGCTGGTGCGCCAAGTGTTTGTGAAGCGTCATGCGTTGGCGGTGGATGATCTTTCCTTTGAGCGGAAGCTTTATGTGCTGCGCAAGGTGGCACACAACGCCATCCGCGTGACCAAGGTGGACCCGGTGTGGTATGTGCCGAGCTTTTCCTGCCGCACGCTGGTCTACAAAGGCATGCTCACGCCGATGCAGGTGGGTGGCTACTTCCTCGACCTTAGCGATGCGGACATGGAGTCGGCGCTGGCGCTGGTGCACAGCCGGTTCTCGACGAATACCTTCCCGAACTGGGAGCATTCGCATCCTTACCGCTACATTGCCCACAATGGCGAAATCAACACGCTGCGTGGGAACATCAGTTGGATGCTCGCCCGTCAGTCGCTGTTCGCTTCGGAGCTGTTTGGCGATGACATCAACAAGATCAAGCCTGTCATCAATGTGGATGGCTCGGACTCGACCATTTTTGACAATGCGCTGGAACTGCTCGTGCTGAGCGGCCGCTCGTTGCCACACGCGATGATGATGATGATTCCTGAGCCGTGGAGCGGCCATGAGTCGATGAGCGAGGCGAAAAAGGCCTTCTACGAGTATCATTCCTGCCTGATGGAGCCGTGGGACGGCCCTGCATCCGTGGCGTTCACCGATGGCACGATGATGGGCGCGACGTTGGATCGCAATGGTCTGCGTCCTTCGCGCTACTACGTGACGCATGATGATTTGGTCATCATGGGCTCGGAAGCGGGCGTTTTGCCGGTCGATCCGGCCAATGTGAAGCTCAAAGGCCGTTTGCAGCCGGGCAAGATGTTCATCGTGAACATGGAAGAAGGCCGCATCGTGCCGGACGACGAGATCAAAGAGAAGATCGCCACCGAGAAGCCTTACCTTGAGTGGCTCGACAAGAAGCTCGTGAAGCTCGCGGACATCGCCGAAGGTGCTCCTGCCCCGTTGCCGGACCATGAGACGATGCTGAAGCGCCAGCAAGCCTTTGGTTACACCTGGGAAGACCTCCGCATGCTGATGACGCCGATGGCCCGCGATGGCGTGGAGGCGATTGGCTCCATGGGCACGGACATTCCCATCGCCGCGCTGTCGAACAAGGCCAAGTTACTCTACGATTATTTCAAGCAGCTCTTCGCCCAGGTCACCAATCCGCCGATCGACTGTATCCGCGAGGAAATCGTCACGTCGCCCATCACGACCATCGGTCGCGAGGGCAATCTGCTCGATCCGAAGCCGGAAAGCTGCCATTTGATCGAACTCAAAACGCCGATCCTCAGCAACGAGGAGCTGGCGAAGCTCAAAGCCATCGCCAGCGGCGAATTTGCCTCTGCGACGCTCGACATCACCTTCGACCCGAAACAAGGCGCGAAGGGCCTCGAAGCCGCCATGGACGCGATTTGCGCTCAGGCCGACGATTTGATCAAAAATGGCCGCAACATCCTCATTTTGACCGATCGCGGCGTTTCGGCCGAAAAGGCTCCGATCCCGGCTTTGCTGGCCGTGGGCGGCCTGCATCATCATTTGATCCGCAAGGGCACCCGCACGCAGTGCGACATCGTGCTGGAGTCCGGCGAACCGCGCGAAGTGCATCATTTCTGCACGCTGATCGGCTTCGGCTGCGGCGCGATCAATCCTTACCTCGCCTTTGAAACGCTCGACGACATGATCCGCCAGGGGCTGCTCGTGAACGTGGACCACAAGAAGGCGGTTTATAACTTCATCAAAGCCGCCACGAAGGGCGTCATCAAAGTCGCGTCGAAGATCGGCATCAGCACGATGCAGAGCTATCGCGGTGCGCAGATCTTTGAAGCCGTGGGCCTCTGCAAGAGCGTGGTGGACAAGTATTTCACCTGGACCGCTACTCGCGTGGAAGGCAGCGACATCAAGGTGATCGCCGAAGAAGCCATCCAGCGCCACATGCGCGGCTACCCCGATCGCGATTCGCAGGTGCATGCGCTCGATGTGGGCGGGGACTACCAGTGGCGTAAAGAAGGTGAAGCTCATCTCTTCAACCCACTGACGATCCACACGCTGCAAAAAGCCGTCCGCACGGGCAACTACGAGACCTTCAAGCAATACTCCGCGCTGGTGAATACGCAGGTGAAGCAGATCTACACGCTGCGTGGCTTGCTGGACTTCAAGGCGCAGACTCCGGTGGCGATTGAAGAGGTCGAAAGCGTCGAAAGCATCATGAAGCGCTTCAAAACAGGCGCGATGAGCTACGGCTCCATCTCCAGCGAGGCGCATGAAGCTCTCGCCATTGCCATGAACCGTGTGGGCGGCAAATCGAACACCGGTGAGGGTGGCGAAGACCCCGAGCGCTACACGTGGACCAATGAGAAGGGCGATTCGAAGAACTCTGCCATCAAGCAGGTCGCCAGCGGTCGCTTTGGTGTGACGAGCCTCTATTTGAGCCAAGCCCGCGAAATCCAGATCAAGATGGCCCAGGGTGCAAAGCCCGGTGAAGGCGGTCAGCTGCCTGGATCAAAGGTGTATCCTTGGATCGCGAAGGTGCGTGGATCCACGCCGGGCGTCGGCCTCATCTCGCCGCCGCCTCATCATGACATTTATTCCATTGAGGACCTTGCCCAGCTCATCCACGACCTGAAGAACGCGAACCGCGCCGCACGCATCAGCGTGAAGCTCGTTTCCGAAGTCGGCGTCGGCACCATCGCCGCCGGTGTGGCGAAGGCGCACTCCGATGTCGTGCTCATCTCCGGTTACGACGGCGGCACCGGTGCCTCGCCGCAGACCTCGGTGAAACACGCCGGTCTGCCGTGGGAACTCGGTCTCGCGGAAACGCACCAGACTTTGCTCCTGAACAACCTGCGCTCGAAGATCGTCGTCGAGGCCGATGGCCAGATGAAGACCGGACGCGACATCGTCGTCGCCGCGCTGCTCGGTGCCGAGGAATTCGGCTTTGCCACTGCTCCGCTCGTCACGATGGGCTGCATCATGATGCGCGTCTGCCATTTGAACACCTGCCCCGTCGGCGTCGCCACACAAAACCCCGAGCTTCGTGCGAAATTCAACGGCGACCCTGAATACGCCGTGAACTTCATGAAGTTCATCGCCCAGGAAGTGCGCGAACTCATGGCGCAGCTCGGCTTCCGCAAGCTGGAGGACATGGTCGGTCGCGTCGATGTGCTCGAGCCGCGTCATGCGGTCGATCACTGGAAAGCTCGCGGCATTGACCTCAGCAATTTGCTTTACCGTCCGAATGTCGGCCCCGAAGTCGGCGCCTACTGCACCGAGGCGCAGGACCACGGCATCGACAAGAGCATGGACATCACCACGCTCCTCCCGCTGTGCAAAGACGCCATCGAGAAGGGCGAAAAAGTCACCGCCACGCTGCCGATCCGCAACGTCAACCGCACCGTCGGCACCATCCTCGGCAACGAGATCACCAAGAAGCATTGGTATGGCCTGCCAGATGACACCGTGCACCTGCGCTTCAATGGCAGCGCCGGTCAGAGCTTCGGTGCCTTCATTCCCAAGGGCGTCACGCTCGAAATCTCCGGCGACGCCAATGACTACGTCGGCAAGGGCATGAGCGGTGGTCGCATCATTGTCTATCCGCCGGAAGGCAGCACCTTTGCCGCCGAGGAAAACATCATCGCGGGCAACACCGCGCTCTACGGCGCCACCGCCGGCCAGCTCTTCCTCCGCGGCATCGCGGGCGAACGCTTCGCCGTGCGAAACAGCGGCGTGGATGCCGTCGTCGAAGGCGTGGGTGACCACGGCTGCGAATACATGACCGGCGGACGCATCGTCGTGCTCGGCACCACGGGACGTAACTTCGCTGCGGGCATGTCCGGCGGCATTGCCTACGTGCTCGATGAGAAGGGCGACTTCAAAACGCGCTGCAACACCAGCATGAGCGACCTTTTCGCCCTCGAAGATCAGGCGGAAATCGACGCTCTCGAAAGCCTCATCAAGCAGCACGCTGAACTCACCAAGAGCCAGAAGGCCTTCAAGGTGCTCGCGCTGTGGGAGCAGAGCGTGAAGCAGTTCGTCAAAGTGCTGCCCCGCGACTACGCCCGCGTGCTCAAGGCCCTCGACAAGGCCAAAGCCGACGGCCTCACCGGCGACGACGCCCTCATCGCCGCCTTTGAATCCAACTCGAAGGACGCCTCCCGCGTGGGTGGGGGCTAGAAACTCCGTTCTTGGCATTTATTTTTCGCCGCACATTAAAATCCCCTCATGATCACAGCCTACATCAGAGCCGCGATGGAACTCGCGGAGTTTGAGAAGATGGAGAACGGTCGTTACTTCGCGACCGTGCCTCCATGCCAGGGCTTTTGGACTGAGGGAGCCACGATCGAGGAATGCAAAGCCGAGATGCCGGAGATTTTTGAATCCTGGCTTCTCGTGGGTTTGCAGCACCACCACAAGCTGCCGGTCATCGCTGGCATTGATCTCAACCCTCAACCCGCACTGAATGCCGAAGCCTATTAGCCTTCGCGACCTGATCCGCAGACTGAAGCTGCTCGGCTGGAGCGGACCTTACGGAGGCGGAAAACACATGAGCATGGTCAACTCGCAAGGTCGCCCCATTCCGATTCCCAATCCGCACGGCGGCGACATCGACTGGTCACTGACCAAACGCATTCTTCAACAAGCTGGCATTGATCCCAACGAGTGGGACAACCTCGCCTAAAGCATCACTCCACACGCTCAACACTTTTCACCGCAAGACACACAGACATGGGAAAACCAACCGGCTTCATCGAATTCACCCGCGAACTCCCCGCTGACCGCGATCCGCTCGAGCGTATCAAGGACTGGAAGGAGATTCATCTTCACCTGCCCGAAGAGAACCTCAAAAAGCAGGGCGCACGCTGCATGGACTGCGGCATCCCCTTCTGCCACAGCGGCACCCTCATCAGCGGCATGGCCTCCGGCTGCCCGATCAACAACATCATCCCCGAGTGGAATGATCTCGTCTATCGCGGCCTTTGGAAAGAAGCGCTCGACCGCCTCCATAAGACCAACAACTTCCCCGAATTCACCGGCCGCGTCTGCCCCGCCCCGTGCGAAGGCTCCTGCGTGCTCGGCATCAACAACCCGCCTGTCACGATCAAGAACATCGAAGTCTCGATCATCGACAAAGGCACAAGAAGGAAGTCGTCCTCCGCCGCGTGAAGCTGCTCGAAGACGAAGGCGTCACCTTCAAGTGCAATGTCAACATCGGCACCGACATCACCGCCGAGCAGCTCCACAAAGACTTCGACGCCATCATCGTCGCCACCGGAGCCACCAAACCGCGTGATTTGCCGATTCCCGGCCGCGAATTGAAAGGCATCCATTTCGCCATGGACTACCTCACGGCGAACACCAAGGCGGTGCTCGATCCGAGCGGCAAATACATCACCGCCGAGGCAACGGACGTCGTCATCATCGGCGGTGGCGACACCGGCACCGACTGCGTCGGCACCAGCCTGCGTCACGGCTGCAAAACCGTCACGCAGCTCGAAATCATGGCCAAACCGCCCATGACCCGCGCCGCCAACAATCCGTGGCCCGAGTGGCCCAAGACCTACAAGATGGATTACGGCCAGGAAGAAGCCGCCGCCAAGTTCGGCGACGATCCTCGCGTCTATCTCACCACCGCCACCCACTTCGAAGGCGATGCCGATGGCCATGTGAAAGCCGTCCACGTCGTCGATGTCGAGTGGAAGAAAGACGACAAAGGCAATTTCGGCCCGCAGAAGGTAGCCGGCACCGAAAAAGTCCTCCCCGCGCAGCTTGTCCTGCTCGCCATGGGCTTCCTCGGCCCTGAGCAGCCCCTCGTCGAAGCCCTCAATCTCGAAACCGATCCTCGCAGCAACATCAAAGCCGAACACGAGAAATACACCACCAGCATCCCCGGCATCTTCGCCTGCGGCGACTGCCGACGCGGCCAATCCCTCGTCGTCTGGGCCTTCAACGAAGGC
>JAJTDU010000152.1 GCA_021298725.1 Verrucomicrobiaceae bacterium
CTTCCACCCAAGACAAGCTCCACGCCTGGGCGGCCTACCCCGCCGATGAAACCCTCCTCAATCGCGAACTCTGCCGCCTGCTGGTCTATTTGAAGTCGCCGCAGGTCATCGAAAAGACGATGCCGCTGCTCAAAGCGGCCACGTCATCCGAAGACCGGCTGTTTTATCCCTTCATGCTGCGCTATCTCAAAGACGGCTGGACGTTGGAGCAGCGGAAGGTCGTGTTTGAGGCGCTGAACCTCGCGGAGAAGATGAACGGTGCCTCCACCTTCTTTAAAGCCATCAGCGACACCCGCAGCGAACTGGCGGCGGCCTTGAAACCACACGAAGCGGTGCAATTGGCTGCTTTGATTCATCCACCCAAGCCTGCCGCTCTCTCACCGCATGCGCTGCCGGGCCACACCTTCAAAAATTGGAAGCTCGAAGACCTGGAGCCGCTGCTGGCAAAGATGGACGCGAAAACACGCAACCGCGACAGCGCCCGCGATGCGCTGATCCGCACGCAGTGTGTCTTCTGCCATCGCGTCAGCGCCGATTCCTCACTGCCCGCCGGTGTCTTTGGGCCGGACCTCACGCAAGTCTCAGCCCGCTTTGGCCGGAAGGATCTGCTGGATCACATCCTGAGCCCCTCGAAGTTCATCGACGAGAAATTCCGCCTTGTGACGCTGCAAACCAGCGATGGCAAAACCCTCAGTGGCAGTCTGGAGAGCGAAGATGATCCTCGACATGCTGGCGTGGTTTGAGACGATGAAGTGACCTCCCAAACGGTTTCGTCAGATTTTTTCATTGTGATTCGGCAGCTCACACGCTTCAATGATCACCATGTTCGCTGCCGCACGATGGATCATGGTGCTTGGCCTGATGGTTTCCATCGGGCTGCACACCGTCGTCATCCAGTCGGCCGCCTGGGCTGGCATGCTGGTGTCCTACAGCCTGGAGAAAGGCTCGGTGGCGCAGGGAGTGACCGAGACCTTCGATGGCGCGCATCCCTGCCCGCTGTGCAAGCTGGCCAAAACCACTGAGGGCACCCCGGCGGATGAAAAGCAGGCACCTAAGGCCGATGGCAAGCTCAAGCTACATCTCATCGCGGACGTTGTTCCCGCCATCATCATCAGCGCTCCGCCTTCCCCAGTTTATCCCGTCCGTGCCGAAGCAAAGCTTCATGGGTTGAATCACACACCGGACACACCACCGCCCCGGCGGTCTTTGGCCTGAGCCTGTGAAGCCGCGCTGCTGAATTGAAGGCAGCGCCTGGATTTCCTGTCCGGCCCACTTCCTCACAACGGCAGCACATCGCCGTTTTCCGGGCGGGGGCGATTATTTTTCGCATGTCCGGGCTGCTCCTCATGCCCATGCCGTCCTTGATGCATCGATCATTTCCTATCCTCATTTGATGAAACCGTTCCCATATCTCATTCTACTCTCATTCACCGGCGCTGCGCTCGCGCAGACCCCTATTCCCCCAACATCCGCAACGGCTCTCAACGAGGTCGTCATTACCGCCCAGAAATCCCCTTCCATCACGGTGCCCAGCGTCACGGAAAAGAAGGAACAGCTCGCCAAAACCATTCCCGGTGGTGCGGGCGTCGTCGATGCTGAAGAATACAAACGTGGCCGTGCCAGCACGCTCAAGGACGCGCTCGATTTCGCCCCTGGCGTCTTCGTCCAATCGCGCTTCGGTGCGGAGGAGTCGCGCCTGTCCATCCGCGGCAGCGGTATCCAGCGCACCTTCCATGGCCGCGGCCTGTGGCTGATGCAGGACGGAGTGCCGCTGAACCTCGCAGACGGCGGATTCGACATGCAGGCCGTCGAACCTCTGGCCACGAACTACATCGAGGTCTATCGCGGTGCGAACGCCCTGCAATACGGCGGCACCACCCTCGGTGGGGCGATCAATTTCATCTCCAACACCGGCCACACGGCCAGTCCGTTCCAGGCGCGCTTTGAGGCCGGCAGCTTCAACACACGACGCGGTCAGATCTCCTCCGGGTTCGTCAGCGGCAACACGGACGTCTATGCCAGTATCAGCTCCTCGCAAACAGACGGCTTCCGTGACTACAGCGAGCAGCAAAGCCTGCGCATCTTTGCCAACATCGGCACCAAGATCAGCGCGAACCTTGAAAACCGCTTCTACCTCACCTGGGTGGACAGCAAATCGCAGCTCCCTGGCTCGCTGACGAAGGCGCAATTTGAGGCCAACCCTGAGCAGGCCAACGCCGCCAGTCTCGCGGGCAGGCAGCGTCGTGATTACCAGCTCCTCCGCCTCGCCAACAAGCTGACGTATTCCGATGGTGACAATACGCTGGCCTTCTCCCTGTTCTGGTCCTGGAAAGACTTGGATCACCCCATTTTCCAGGTGATCGACCAGCTCAGCAACGACATCGGCTTCGATCTTCGTTACGACGGCCGCAATCATCTGCTCGGCCTCGACAACGATCTGACCGTGGGTGTGAACTTCATGTACGGCAATGCGGAGGACGACCGCTACAACAACGTGGGCGGCCAGCGCGGCGCACTCGTGGCGCAGAACCGCCTGCAGTCGATGAACCTGAATTTTTACCTCCAGGACCAGCTTCATCTCACCGACACGCTGTCCTTCATCGTCGGCTCCTCCGTCACCTTTGCGAACCGTGACCTGAATGAGGAGACGCTGTTCGGCCTGAACAACGACGATCGTCAGGAATTTTGGGGCTTTAGCCCGAAACTAGGCCTGCTGTGGGAGGTGACGCCGAAATCGCAGGTGTACTTCAATGCCAGCCGCAGCTTTGAGCCGCCGTCCTTTGGTGAATTGACCGCCATCGGAGCCGGTGTGCCCGCGCTGGTCGCTTTGAGGCCTCAAACCGCCACGACGCTCGAAATCGGCACGCGTGGCGAGTCCGGTCGTGTCGCCTGGGACTTCAGCTACTACTATGCGTGGATCGACGATGAAATGCTCACGCTCGGTGTTCCTGGCAATGCCACGCTGACCACCAACGCGGGCCGCACCATCCATCAGGGCATCGAGTTGGCGCTGAATGCCGACCTGCTGCGCAATCTGACCACCTCGGGAGACAGCGACTACGACCGCGTCGTGCTGCGCCAGAACTTCCTGTGGAATGATTTCCGCTTCGCCAAAGACGCGCGTTGGGGGGACCGCATGCTGCCAGGCATCCCGCCGTTCTACTACCGTGCCGAGATGCTCTATGAACATCCCTGCGGATTTTACTGCGGCCCGAATGTCGAGTGGTCGCCCAGAAAATTCGCCGCCGACCTCTCCCGCACGACCTTCGCCGATCCGTACGCGTTGCTCGGCCTGAAGTTCGGCTTCCGCACCAAGAAAGGCACCTCCTTCTTTGTCGAGGCCCGCAACCTCACAGACAAAAACTACTCGCCCACCACTGGCGTCGTCCAAAATGCCACCCTCCCCGCCCAAAGTGCCGTCTTCCTCCCAGGTGATGGCCGCGCGTTCTACGCGGGCGTGGAATTCAAGTGGTAGTCGCTTCGCGACGCGGAGAGCGGAGGGCCTAGAGTCCCGATCCGCCCTGCGCTCTCCTTTTTTACTCAGTCGTCTATTCTACAGCCCTCCGCACCTCCGCTCATGTCTTCCAAGCTCATCCGCAAACTCCACCGCTGGCTCGGCCTCGCCTTCAGCCTCTCCGTCCTCCTTGCCTCCGGCAGCGGTGTCATTCACAACGTGATGACACGCACACAGGCACCGCCGCCCTCTGCGCGGCCTTCCGGTGGCGGCATGGATGTGAACGCGATCAAGCTCACCGTGGCCGAGGCCGTCTCCAAGCTCAGCGAGCCCAATCCCGAGGTGCAGGCGGTCAATCTGCGCGGCATCGGCGGCCAGCCATGGTATCAGATTTACACCAAGGCCTCACGCGGCCCGCAATACGTCAGCGCGGTCGATGGTAGGGCCGATCCTGCTCAGGATGAAGCCTACGCGACCGAGATCGCCAAAAACTTCCTCGCCGGAGTCGAGGTGAAGAAGACGGACTTCCTCACCGCCTTCAACACCGAGTACCTCAACATCTTCCGCATCCTGCCGGTGCATCGGTTCGACACTGGCGACGCGTTGGAATCGCGCGTGTACGTTTCCACCACCACCGGCAGCGTCACCCGCCACACCGACAAGCAGCGCCAGTTTGAGGCCACCATCTTCACCAACTTCCACAAGCTCGGCTTCATCCCAAACAAGGATCTGCGAGATCTCGTGCTCACCGTGATGACCTTCGGCACCTTCCTCGTCGCCTGCCTCGGCATCGCGCTCTTCTTTGCCACCCGGCCAAAGAAACGGTGATTTTTTCGTGCGGCGACGGTTTGGTCTTCACGTTTGTGGGCGGATGCGCTAAACCACTTGCCTCAACCGCCGCAGGCGGTCCACAGCCATGAAAAAACTCATCACTCTTGCCACCCTCGTCCTGACCTTCGCCACCGCGCATGCGGAGCTGGCCGCCTCCCACCGTGCGTCTGTCGAGAAACTGATCACCGTCCTGCAGGTGCAGAAGCAGTTCGAGGCCTCCCTCGTGGCGGGCTTTGAATCCGGCCTGGGCACCAGCTCAGACCAGATCAAGGCGCTACCTCAGGAGCAGCAGGACAAGTTTGCCAAGGCTATCAAAAAGGTGAAGGACACGCTGCTGGAAATGATGAGCTGGGAGAAGATGAAGCCGGATCTCATCGAAGCTTATGGCAAAAATTTCTCCGAAAAAGAGGCCACGGACATCATCGCCCACATGGAAACGCCCACCGGCCAGATGCTCGTCACGAAGCAGGCAGGCATGGTGGGAGACGTGATGACCCTGACCCAGGAGAAGATGAAAGTCATCATGCCCAAGGTCATGCAGATCATGCAGGAGGAGATGTCGAAGTAAAAAGCCGCGCCTGCCGCGTATCTTCACCGTTGTCATGACTACACGCCTGTTTTCCATCGTTCTCGGTGCCCTTGGGCTCCTCACCAGCCAGTTGCATGCACAGGCGCCCCAGGCGGAGCTCCTGTCGGTGGAAAAGATCTGGGAACAGGCCGGCCACAACGCCTTCACTGACCTCACGCGGTTCCAAAACCTCTTCTACTGCTGCTTCCGCGAATCCAGCTCGGCCACGGGCGAGGGCGTCATCCGCATTCTGCTTTCCTCCACCGGCAAAGTGTGGATCGACCAGGGCACGATCGCCGAGGCAGGCACGGATCTGCGAGATCCCAAGCTCATCGTCACGCCGGATAATAAGCGGCTCTACCTGCTCTGCGCCGGCCACTCCGCCGCGCAGGGCCGGCAGTCGCGCTATGCCACCACGCAGGATGGCAAGGTGTGGACACCGCTGCAAAAACTCCTCGCCAAAGGGGACACTCTCTGGCGTGCGACGATCAATCCGGCGGACAAACGCTTCTACGCGGCCAGCTTCAACATCCACCCGAACTCCGGCGGCCCTGCGCCCGAGCCAGAGTGGTCGCTCAAAACCTACGCCAGCACGGACGGCTCCGTCTGGCAGCTTTCCTCCATCATGCAAGTGCCCGGCCAGCCTGCGGAAACCACGCTGCGCTTTCTCAAAGACGGCAGCGCCCTCGCCTTGGTGGCGCGTCAGGGCGGCGATCGCAGAGGGGCCATCGGCCTGGCGAAGGCTCCCTACCGCGAATGGACCTGGGCCTCGGCCGGAGTGCCGCTCGGTGGGCCGAATTTCATCGAGCTGCCAGATGGAAAGCTCATCGCTGGCTCACGCGGCTTTGGTGCCACGCCGGGAGCGCACATGGTGCTCTACACGTTGACCTCAAACAGCCTCACCCCGCTGCTCGAACTGCCCAGCGGCGGCGATTGCAGCTATCCCGGCCTCTATTGGCACGATGACGTGCTGCATGTGACGTATTATTCCAGCCACGAAGGCAACAAAGCCGCGATTTACCACGCGCAGGTGCGCCTCAAGTAGCTTCGATTGGCAATCGGAGCCGAATGGTCCCTGCGGATTCGACTGCCAGTCGAATCTACACCAAATCCGCCCGCGTAAAGGCCGCCACGACCGGGTAACCCTTGCTTTCGATGGCTTCGCGACCGCCTTCGGAGCGGTCCACCAAGATGAGCGCAAAGGCGACCTTGCCGCCTTCCTCCTCGATGGCTTCGATGGCCTTCAGAGTCGATCCACCGGTGGTGATCACGTCATCCACCACGACGACAGGCTGCGTGGTGATGAAATTGCCCTCGATGCGCTTGCCGCGGCCGTGGCCTTTGGCTTCCTTACGCACCACAAAGGCCTGCACCGGCGTCGCATCGCCCGCGAGGCTGGAACTCATCGCTACCGCGAGCGTGATGGGGTCCGCGCCCATCGTCAGACCACCGAGGGAGCCGATGCTGAGGCCGCGCTTCGCTTCTTCCTGGCGC
This sequence comes from Verrucomicrobiaceae bacterium, assembly GCA_021298725.1. Classification (GTDB taxonomy): domain Bacteria; phylum Verrucomicrobiota; class Verrucomicrobiia; order Verrucomicrobiales; family Verrucomicrobiaceae; genus Prosthecobacter. The sequence goes on from JAJTDU010000152.1 coordinate 6,348, forward strand.
AGCAGGTCATGCAGCACGCGTCCCACCAGCACCGCGCCGCGTGAGTCGAGCGTGGTCACGCGGCAATCGACGTAGAGGTCGCTCTCCTTGCCGGAGGCGAGTGTGAATTTGCCGGTCTTGACGGACTTGGCCTGGAGGATTTGACGGAGTTCTTCGCGATCTTGCTGGAGGGACATGCGCGTGATTTAGCGATGAAGGTGGGCAAAAACAAGAACGGGATTGCAGTAAAAAACAAGCATCACCACGCCTCCGGCATGTGCGTTTGAGAGTCCGCAGGGTCACTCGCCTTCGGCGAAGTAGTCGGAATCAATGCGCTTCATTGATGAGAGTGCTCTCTTTGGCGCTCGGAGTCAGTTCCGCTAAATCAGCTTCAGTCAGTTTGAATTCCTGGATCACCGCTTCACGCATGTCGGCAGAACCTATGGTGCCGGGTTCTGCAAGCGTTGCTCGTCGCAGCACTGGCAGCATCATGGGTTGAAAGTTTGGGACAGGCATCGGGCAGGTCAATGAGCTGAGGTTGTCCGCCGTGTAGCAAGTCGTTTCAGCTCTCGCAGCGTCTTGGCTTCTTCGCCATGCTCGGCCTCGTAGTCTCCGACGAGTTCCAGCAGCTCGCGGAAATACTCACGTTGGACGACGTTGAGGCGGCGAACAGCGAAGCGATTGCACAGGCTGGCGGCTTCTTCATAGGCGGCACGACTGCGGAATGGCGTCAGAGCGGATAGTGCCCAGAGACCGGAAATGGTATCCGGTAGTTTGCGAATCTGAGAGGCTGTCGAAGCGCGGGGCATGGCGTGTCAGAGTTTTTTACCTATTTCCCCAGCACCTTCTCCAATTCCTCCACGGTCGTTACCGGAGCTTGGCAGGTGAAGTTTTGGCAGACGTAGGCGGCGGGTTGGCCGCTGACGGGTTTCATGCCGGCGATGGCTTCGTTGTGTGTCGCGAGCCATGCTTGGGCTGTGCTGCCATCTGCGTGGAGGAGGGCGGCGTTGGGCAGGAACTTGCGGTGGAGATGATTGGCGAGGGCTTTGAACTCGGGCGTGGTGGAATCACCGGCGAGAACAATTTGCTGCTTGCCGCGATGGTGCAGATCGAAAGCGATGGCCATGACGGGCACGGAGGAGGGGCTGCTTTGCAGCGTGGAGCCGAAGAGGGCGAAGATTTTCTCGGCCTGCTGCTTCCAGGTGTCCTTGGCGAGCAGGGCGCTGAGGCGCACAAGGTTGAGGGCGGCGAGAGAGTTCGGAGAGGGTTCGGCACCGTCATAGTCTTCCTTGATGCGGAGGACGCTGTTGGGCATGTCGGTGTGGACGCTGTAGTAGCCGCCGTTTTTCGTGTCGAGGAAGAGGGCGTCCATCTCGCTTTGCAAGGCGGTGGCCCACTGGAGCCATTTCACGTCGAAGGAAGCCTGATAGAGATCAAGCAGGCCGTGGATGAGGCAGGCGTAGTCGATGGCGAAGGCCTTGGGGCCGCGTTCGCCTTCGCGCCAAGAGCGATGCAGGCCTTTCCCGGGCGTGGTGCAAAGCTGGTCG
>JAJTDU010000153.1 GCA_021298725.1 Verrucomicrobiaceae bacterium
TTTCGGGCAATTACCACGAGTACGCCTACGGCCCGGTCTTCGACAAGGAAGGCAACCTCTATACCTCGCTCAATGCTGGCATGGGCAAGGGCTGGAAAGGCGCTGGTGAAGATGCCGCGCACGCGCCCTGGCGCGGCTGGGTGATGCGCACGACGCCGGAAGGCAAGATGGAGCCGTGGTGCGCGGGATTCCGCAGCCCCTGCGGCATCGGGCAGGATGCGGATGGCGAAATCTTCATCACCGATCAGCAGGGCAACTGGATGCCCACCACACCGCTGTTTCACATTCGCAAAGGCGCTTACTTCTCGCATGCGGACTCGATACCCGATGCCATGCGGCCGGAGTCGCCGGTGAAGATCGCCGCGAAGCAAGCGGACGGCATCACCGTGGCCGAGGCGATGCAGACGGTGCAGGGTTACACACCACCTGCTGTGTGGCTGCCGTATGTGAAGATGGGCCAGAGCGGCACCGGCATCACCTGTGACAAGAGCGGTGGTAAGTTCGGTCCGTTTGAGAGGCAGCTCTTCCTCGGCGAGTTCGTGCTCAGCGGCGTGAACCGCGTGTTTTTGGAAAAAGTCGGTGGCGAGTATCAGGGCGCGTGTTTCCCGTTTGTGGACGGCCTGCAATGCGCCGCGCTGGCGCTGACGACGCTGCCGGATGGATCCCTCGTCGTGGGCGAATCCAACCGCGGCTGGAATAGCAAGGCTGGCTATCTCCAGTGCGAAGCTGTCTGACGATGGGCTCGTGCTGGAGGTGATCTGTGCGGGGCTGCGCACTGGCTACGTGCATGAATTTGAACTGCCAAAGCTCAAGGCCACGGATGGGACACCGCTGTGGCATCGCATGGCGTACTACACGGTGAACAAGCTTGTGGCGGACTGAGTTCAGCCAGCCCCCGCCTCACTCCACCCCGCTGCTTTTAAACAAGCTTTTCATTTTGCCCATCAGCTGCTGGGCGATGCTCTGTTCTTTCGCCGCCGCATCGCTGTCCGCTATGCGCGCTCGGGCCTGCTCCATGTTTATTTGGCGCTGCGCCACGGCACGGGACATGCACTCGGAAATCTCAGGGCGTTGCTTGATCAGCTGGACGATGGTCGGACGGTTGATCTCGTACAACACCGCGTTGGTCTGGGCCACGACGGTCGCGGAGCGCGGCTCACCAGTCAGCAGAGACATTTCGCCAAAGAACTCGCCTGGGGACAACTGGCCCACGATTTCATCCGTCCCATGACCATGCAGGTCCACCTTCACATTGAGCAGCCCCTCGATGAGAATGAAGAGCGAGCTGCCCTCATCGTTGCGGCGGAAAAAAGTTTCACCCGCGCTCAGTTGCAGGCGCTGCATTTCCGCCGCCACGTGGTTCAGTTCCTCCTCCGCCAGACGCTCAAACAGAGTGATGCGGGAAAGCAGTGCCACCTTGTCCGTGACGCTGTGGCCTTGGAAGTGCTTTGCGGGCAGTTTGTCATAATAAACCTCCTCCTTGGTGTAGGCAGGGGTGATGCCCGCCGTCTGCAGATGCCGCAGTGCCGCAGTCAGTACGAGGTCACGGCTCGTGCTCGGCGAAAGTGGCTGCCAGGGATGAATCCAGTAGCGCAGCAGGTACTCCACCCCGCGTTTGCCAGTTTTGCCCACCAGCACCTTGGGCTCGTTGTCTTTGGAAAATCCCTCCTTCAGGCTCACCGCCTGCAAAGCGGAAAGCAGGATGTGGCGCACACGTTCCACCGGCACTGAGTAATCAATGGTGATCTCCGCCTGGTAGCGCGTCCATGCTGAAGGGCGGGAGATGTTGATCACTTTTTCCTCACCCAGGATCGAATTCGGCACCACCACGGTGGTCCCATCCTCGCAATTCAGCCGCGTGCAGCGCCAGCTGATCTCATCCACCCTGCCCACCGTGCCGCCCTCACCCGTGCTGGAGGGCACGATCAGCCAGTCACCAATGGCAAAGTTGTTATCAAAGTTCACCGCCACTCCGGTGAAAACGTCAGACAGCAGGCTTCTCAGTGCCAGGCCCAGCACCACACTCCCAGCCCCCAGCGTGGTCAAAAACCCGGTGATGGGTTGATGAAAAATCACCGCCGCAATGCAGATAGTGGCAAGCGCGTACACCAACAGCGTGCCGAGATCCTTCAGCACACTCGGCACCGGGCGGCCGAGCACCCGTACCAGCAGGCCATCCCAGAAGAACCGGCCCAAAATGCAGTTGACCAGCGAAGTCCCCACCAGCCAGATCAGTGTTCGCGCTCCCAAATGCAGATGCTCGGCGTTTCGCGCACAGGCGCTCATCAGCACGTGCAGATATTGCGGATAGTCTGCCGCCGCATGTTTGTCCAGATGCTGGACGATCACCGGCCACTGGTCGATCATCTCAAACAGCCCCAGAAACAGCGCCAGCCTGACGATGAAAGACTGGGCGCGAATGGGTTTGTTTCGACTTTTGGTGGCTGACATTCGAGAGATTAATTTTAAAAACGATTGGGCTTAATCTGAACTGCTGAAACGATCACTGGGTTAATCTGCCCATCTTTCAAGCAGGGACCCGCAATGTTGCTTAACTGTCACATTGAGCCTTCATCATCAATGAGTTCCGCTGATCCATAGGTTGCATTGAGTCATCCATCGGCGCTCGGCCAGCCGTCACCGCCTCCTCGCTCCAGATGTGCCGAGCCTTTCTCCGGCGAAGGCTGCCTTTTTTCGGTTCAAGGCCCCCTTTCTGCCGTGAAGGAGCCTGTTTTTTCGGTTTAGGCCCGCCTGGGGAGGCGCCGGCTTCCCGTTCTCTGGAGCGAGTCAGGCACCTGGCGCGGGTCGGGCGAAATCACGGGGCGGTGGGAGCTCAGGACCCAGCCACGGGACCCGCCGAAGCCACGTTTCAAGAAACCACCGTGGGCGGCGGCATCGGATGGCGTATGACACGCTGAACCCACCGAGGGGGTGACAAGAGGGAAGATTGGAGGGGATGTGGAGCCCACAGGCTGGCAGCCTGTTTCACGTTCTTGGATCACCACGAAGCGACGACCTCATACGCATAGCCGCGGAGGTATTCGGTTTCGGGAATGGTGGCGAGGATGGGGTGGTCGGGGCGCTGCGTGTAGGTGGTGACGCGGCGGAGCGTCTTCTTGGCATCGACGGCAGCGTCGGTGATGCTGCTGTGGAATTCCTCGGCACTCACATGGTGGGAGCAGGTGAAGGTGGCGAAGATGCCGCCGGGCTCGAGCATCTTCATGGCGCGAAGGTGGATCTCCTTGTAGCCGCGCAGGGCATCGCGCACAGAGCTTTTGGTTTTGGTGAAGGAGGGCGGATCGAGGATGATCAAGTCGTAGCGGGCGGCGGCGGCTTCGTTGCGCTTGAGGAAGTCGAAGCAGTTTTCGGCGATGCATTCAATCTTCGTGCCGGAGATGGCCGCGTTTGCTTTGGCGACCTCAGTGGCGGATTCGCTGATGTCCACGGCGGTGACTTCGCTGGCTCCAGCGAGGGCGCAGGCCTGGGCGAAGCCGCCTTGATTGGAGAAGCAGTCGAGCACGCGGCGGCCTTTGGCGAGAGCGGAGACGAGCTGGTAGTTGTCGAGCTGGTCGAGGTAGAGGCCGGTCTTCTGGCCTTCGAGGAGGTCGGCGTGGAAGGCGCTGCCCTGATAACGGACGACGAAGGGCGTGGGTGTCTCACCGCTGACGACGCCTTTGACCTGCTCCATGCCTTCGGCCTTGCGCACGGCGGCTTCGTTGCGCTCGACGATGCCGCGAGGCTTCAACGTGTCGTTGAGGGCCTGGATGATGAGGTCTTTGCGCAGATCCATCGCGAGGGTGAGCGTCTGGAGGACGAGGAAGTCGACGTAGCGGTCGATGATGACGCCGGGGAGGCCGTCGGACTCGCTCCAAACAATGCGGCAGAGGTTCAGATCGACTCCAGAGGCTTCGCGAACCTTGATGGCGCGCTGGATGCGGCGGGTGAAGAAGTCGAGATCGAGATCCTGGCGGCGGTAAGAGAAGAGACGCGCGGAGATCTGCGACTGGGGATTGTAAATGGCGCTACCGAGCGGCTTGCCGCGCACGTCTTGCAGATGGACGACGTCGCCGGGCTTGGGATCGCCAAAGCGCTTCTGGATTTCGGTGGCGTACACCCAGAGGTGACCGTGGAAGAGGCGGGCGCGGGGCTGGACGGTCAGTGTTGGCATGGTGGGAAGATGGAAGCGGTGGGTTGGCAGAAAGTCTGTGGGACGTTAGAGCGCTGGGGGCAAATGACGAATGACGAATTTCCGAATGACGAAGGAAGTCCGAAGAACCAATGACGAAGGTCGAGTCGCGTTTCGCGCTTGGTCATTCATTCGGCATTCGTCATTGTGCGAGAGCCACGACTGCTTTGATCACACGGGACTCGGGCAACAACCACGCTTCCATCTGCTCAGGCAGCTCGCCAAACTCGCACCGATGGCTGATCCAGGGGCGGGTGTTGATCTGGCCAGATTGGATCATGGCGAGAATGCGCGGGAAGTCGGAGGCGACGGCGTTGCGGCTGGCGAGGAGGGACAATTCGCGGCGGTGGAAGAGGGGATCGTCCAGGAGGACGGGTTCTTTGGTGATGCCGACATAGACGATGCGGCCGGTGAACCGGGCGAAGCGCAACGTGCCTGCCATGGAGTTTGGATTGCCGGTGGCGTCGAAAACGATCTGGAAGGCGGGTGCGTCCGGCAAGCACGCGACGACATTCACGCCGGGGTAGTGTTGCTCGACGAATTCTCGGCGGGCGGCATTGAGTTCGAGGATGGTGATGGAGGCGTTCGTGGCACGGGCGAATTCGAGGACGGTGAGGCCGATGGGGCCGGCTCCGATGATGAGAATATCATCGGAGGCGGTGACTTGGGCGCGGTTCACGGCGTGGCAGCCGATGGCCAGAGTTTCGACGAGGGCGAGCTGCTCGAAGTCGAGGGTGTTGCAGGGGTGGAGCTTGGGCGCGGGAAGGAGCATGCGCTCGCGCATGCCGCCGTCGCAATGCACGCCGAGGACTTGCAGTGTTTCGCAGCAGTTGGTGCTGCCGCGTTGGCAGGCGTGGCAGGTGCCGCAGTTGAGGTAGGGCTCGACGGAGCAACGGTCACCGACCTGGAGATGCGTAACGCCTTCACCGACGGCGAGGACTTCGACGCCGAGCTCATGCCCGAGGATGCGCGGAAACTCGATGAAGGGCATCTTGCCGAGGTAGCCGCTGAAGTCGGTGCCGCAGATGCCGATGGCACGGATGGCGACGAGGACGGTATGCGGCCCTGGAGCTTCCGCTGCGGGGAGTGTGGTCCAAGTGAAGGTTTTGGGGGCGGTGAGGGTGAGGGAGCGCAAGTGAGAGGTGAGAGGTGAGAGGTGAGAGGTGAGAGGTGAGAGGTGAGGCGGCGGGTCAGTCAGTGTGGTAGTGGCCGTTTTGGAGGGTGATGGCAGGAACGCGGTGCTCTTTCTCAAAGAGATCGTGGGCGGGGCGGAGGTTTTGCCAGAAGTCGAGGTGTGGGGAGGTGGATTCTTTTTGCAGACGCTCCTGGATCATGCGGAAGGGGAAGATGTGGATGGGGACGGAGGGCGCGTTGTTGAGCGCGGACTCGACGATGAGGTAGATTTCCTCGACGAGTGGATCAGTCATGGCGAAGCAGCCGACGCTGATGACAGCGCCGTGCACCATGATGAAGCTGCCAGTGCGCTGATGATGGCGGTCGTAGGCATTGGGGTAGCCGATGCTGATGGAGAGGTGGTAGCTGCTGGCGGGATTGAGCTGCTTTTGCGTGACGTCGTAAAAGCCTTCCGGAGCCTGCCTGTCGCCTTCACGCGTTTTGGGGCCGAGGCTGCCGGAGAAGTTGGCGATGGGGTAGGTGCGGAAGAGTTGCCAGCCTTCGCTGCTTAACAGCCAGAGTTCGAGTTCACGACTTTCCTTGAAGATGCGGATGAAGGCGGGCTGACCGAGCTTGAGTTGTTTGGCGGCAAGTTCGCTGTGCAGCTTGGGCAGGAGGCGTGAGCGCACGTTGGCGAGGCGATCTGCGGCGCTCATGGGCTGCCATTGTTCCGGCGGGGGCGGAAGGGCGTAAGGCAGGGAAAGTTGATCGCGGGTGATGATCTGCATGACGTGGGAGAAGCCCAGATGGATAGGGTTTCGTGTATCCATGCGATAGAGGGCAACAACGATGATGACGAGTGCCGCCACAAGCAGGAGCGTACGCGGTCTCATAACGCGAAAGGTCTGGATCAAGCCCCCGGTTTGGGCGCTGGAGCCGGACTCTTTCCGCGCACGATGTTCATCGCGCCATTCAATTCACCTCCGGGCTCGATGGAGACGGAGCGGGCGGTGACATCTCCATTGACGGAGCCGTTGGCTGCGATGAGCAAGGGGCCGTTGCAGAAAATGGTGCCAGTGACGCGGGCTTGGATCTCGACCTCAGTGGCATGCACATGATTGAGGAAGGTCACATCAGCGCCTTTTTCCACGACGAAGCGTTGGCAGCGGATCTCGCCGATGATGCTGCCGGTGGTGCGGAAGGCGGCGTCGCCGGAGCAGATGACGTTGGCCTCAATGAGGCCTTGGCATTCCAGATCGCGGCAATGCACGCTGCTGGTGGATAAACGACCGCGTTTGCGAACCAGCACATTGCCGCGTGTTTTGACCGGCTGGGTGGAGGTCATGTTGATCTCCACGTCTTCGAGCGAGATGTAAGCACCGCAGGCGGGGCAGTTGGCGGATTTGGCGGAGCGTCCGGTTTTGAACTTGTGCTCGCAATCGAAGCACTCGATTTCCTTGAAGTATTGGTTCCGGTACATGCCCTGATCCTTCATTTTCTGAAGCGAGCTGGCGGTTTGTAGTGCGGGTGAGGGCGTTGGGGGAGGGGAATTGGACTGCGGCCGACGCATCTGCGCTGCGCTGGTCTCCTGTGCTGCGCTGGTCTCTTGTGCTGCGCTGGTCTCTTGTGCTGCGCTGGTCTCTTGTGCTGCGCTGGTCTCTTGTGCTGCGCTGGTCTCTTGTGCTG
>JAJTDU010000154.1 GCA_021298725.1 Verrucomicrobiaceae bacterium
ATGGACCGGCGACACCGGCCTCGAAGTCGGTCGCTTCTTCAAACGTCTGTTCAAGAGCGAGTAAGGCCGCAACATGGGTTGAGGGTGAATGGTTAATCGTTGATGGCCAGCAAGACGCCCCGTCTCATGACCATCAACTTCCAACCATCAACCCCTGCGCTACTCCCTCCGCAGCGCCTCCGTAAGCTTCCCGCGCACGGCGCTCGAAACGGCAATTACACACACCAGCAGGCCAAAAACGAGCACCCCTGCAATGAGCTTGACCAAGAACGCTACAGGCAGCGATCCGCTGCTGCCGATCAACTGAGGAATCACCGCCAGTGCGGCGGTGGCGGCACCAAGGATGACACCCAGCACCAGCAGCACGCTGTGCTCCCCCAGAATCATCAGGCGGAGCGATCCCGGCTGGAATCCCAGCGCCTGCATGAGTCCCAACTCGCCGCGACGCTCCAGCACGTGCCGTGCGATGAGCACGCCGATGCCTGCGGTGCCCAGCAAGACCCCCAGGCCGCCCAGCACGGTGAAGATGCCGATGTAGGTGTTTTGCACGCTCATGAACAATTCCAGACGTTGCTTCGCGGGTTCAAGCGCCAGACCGCGCTGCTCCAGCTGACGCGTCAGATGCGCGGCGACCTCGGCGGCTTGCTCACGCGGCGCGTCGATCAGGAAGAAGCGATAGCCGGCCGCGTCGGGATACTTCGCCAGAAACGCCTGCTCGCTGATGATCATCTTGCCCTGAAGCACCGAACCGGCCAGCAGACCGACGATCTTCACCTGAAACGTGTTCCCACTCGCGTCCTGATAGTCCAGCGTGTCACCCACGCCTTTGCCCAGGCCCCACATCGCCGTCGCTTGATCGGCGATGGCGGGCACAAACGACGTGTCGGCCATTTTTTCCCACGATCCCGAGGCAAAGGCGAACGAACCCACCAGCTTCGTGGCATCCACGCCCACCAGCAGCGGTTTCTGCGCCCGATTGAGGTTCAAGCAGCTCGCATCATCCCCTTCCCGCACACGGAACGGCACCACACGCGCCTGCGGCATGAGTTTTTCGTCCAAGCCGAAGGCTTCCCAGCCCGTCTTCACATTCAGATCCTCATACACGGGCAGCGATGACTCGCCGATGAGCGCAAAGCCGCCTGTGCCGGAACTGCGCAGCGAGTCATCGCCAGCGCTCATGCGGAAGGCGTTCACCGCCACCACCAGGAAGATGCCGCCTGCCATCATGCCGATCACCGCCAGACTGCGTGAAGGACGACGCGAAATGTTGCGCGAGCCGATCTGCCACAGCGAATTGGCCAAAACTCCGCTGTCACGCCGCATCCAGCCGCGCAGCCAGAGCAGGCCCGCGATCATGAGCAGCATGCCGGAGCCGAAGAACATGCCGGCCACTGCCTCGGGGTTTTTCATGAAAAATCCCGCGCCCATCAGCACCAGTGCGAACACTGCGAGGACGAGCATCATCTTTGAGCTCTTGCGGGCAGCCTGCGGCGTCAAATCATCGCTCCAAGAGCCTGCCAGCAGATCACGCGTCTCTACTTTGAATAGCTTCCGGCTGGCCCAGAACAACGTTAGAAGCACCACAACGAGCGTGGCGAGCGCGGCATTGAACAAGGTGCCAAAACTCGCACTGAACACGAGTTCCAAGCCCTGCGTGGCTCCACTCCACACCGCAGAGAGGCCATGCAGTGCGGTTTGTGTGTAAGCGATGCCACCGAGCACACCGAGCAGGATGCCCGCGAGCGCAATGACGCCCGCTTCCATGAGCCAGGCACGCCGCACCATGCCACGCGTCCACCCCACGGCCAGCAGTAGGCCGATCTGCGAGGCGCGACGCTCCAGCGTGAACAAAAACAGCAGCGCCGCGAACACCAGCGCCGCCGCGATGAGGAACATGCTCAGACCGATGAACAACCCGCCGAAGTCCACGCTGCCCTGCGCCGCCGCACTGGCATCGGCTTTGAAATCACGCGGCACGAGGCCGATGTCGGACAGGTTCAGCCGCAGCGCCAGCATGTTGGACTTCGCTTCGGCAGTCTGGCCTTCATCCGGCATGCGGATGGCGGTGAGATTGCCAAAACGATTGGCCCAGAGCTTCTGCCCGGCCGCGAGCGAGATGAAACCTTTCGGTGTGCCTTTGAACTCGTCCCAATACTCTTCGTCCTTGTCACGGATGGCCTTCATGTCCATCGGGATGCCCGGCTCCCAGTCGCGGCAGTTGTCCACGTCGGACACACCGGGAAACTCCGGCGTCCAGGCCTTCGTGACCATCGAATGATCCATCGGCAAGATGCCCGCCACTTTGAATTTGGCCGACTGCTGCTTCAATTCACGCCCCAGGCCGACGACGAAGTATTTCACCTCGAGTTCGCTGCCAATGACGAGCTGCTGATCGTCCGCCAGCCATTGGGTGATGGTGATCTCATCCTCCTTGCCGTTGCCGACGGAGGTCACCATCGAGTAAGGTGTGCCACCCTGCGCGGAGGTGATGCCGTTCACCAGATAAGTCAGCACACCACGGGTGCCTTTGAACTCGAAAATCCTCTCCGCCACGCTGCGGTCCAAAAACACGCGGCTGGTGCTGAGTTCCCACTCTTTGGTCTCGCCAGGAATGCGGGTGAGCTTCAGCGCGAAGTCTTCCAGCGTGCGCTGCCCCTCAAACTGCGCGCGTAGCGCGGTGAACTGCGGATTGAGCAGCGCATTCACACGTCCGTCCATCTCCAGTTGGTTTTGCAGGTCGGCCAAATTCACAAACACCGAGTCCGGCGGCACCTGCGAAGCGCTGAGCTGAAACGCGCCGAAATCCTCCGCGCTGACAATCGCCCCAATCGTGCGGCGCAGGGAAATATCCTCGTTCGTGCTGCCAGAGAGCGGCGCATCACGCGAGATGGCGCTGGGACGCTCCAAGCGCACCAAAATCGTGTCACCGGTCTTCAAATCGAGCTTGCGGGCCAGGGCTTCGTTGATCACCACGAACGATTTGTCCAAAGCGATGGGCTTGCCGCTACGGCTGAGCTTCCAGAATGCCTCGTCCACGCCGAGCACCTGCGCTCCGTTCACACGCACCTTGCCATTCGCCGCGCTGGCAGAGCCGGTGGCGATGATCAAGGGCGCGGACTTCGTTTTGCGGGCCAGATTTTCAGTGAACCAGCGGTCTCCACCGAGCACGCCGCCTTGCACCTTCCCGAGGCGCAGTTCCGCCACACGCCGCAGGCTTGCGCGCACCGAATCACCCACGAGCAACGACCCGGTAAGAATCGTTCCTGCTAGGAAGGTGCCGAACAGCAAACCGAGGTGCCCGCGCCAGTAATGGCGGGCGGACTGGAGGACGTAATCCTGCAGATTCATGACAGGATGCCTTCGTGAATTTTCAGCACTCGGCCCATGCACTCCGCCTGCTCGCGGTGATGCGTGACCAGCACCAGCGTGACGCCGTTGGTCTTTTGCAGTTCCAGCAGCAGTTCCGTCAAAACGACGGCGTTGGTCTCATCGAGTGCTCCGGTGGGCTCGTCGGCCAGGATCAAGCGCGGCTGGTTGATCAATGCACGCACAAAGGCGACACGCTGCCGCTCACCGCCAGAAAGCTGCGCCGGTTTCCAGCTCATGCGGTCTTTCAGCCCGACCTGCTCCAGCAGCGTCTCCGCCCGCTGACGCGCGAGGTTGGCGGCGGATTTCAGCGCCAAGGTGGGCAGCAGCACGTTTTCCAGCACCGAGCATTGCGGCATCAGGTGATGAAGCTGGAAGATGAAGCCGATCTTCTGGCTGCGCACAGCGGCGAGTTGCTTCGGCGTGCTTTGCGCCAGCGATTCGCCATCAAAGACGATGCCGCCCTCGTCCGGCGTGTCGAGCGTGCCGAGGATGTTTAGCAGCGTGCTCTTGCCGCAACCGGAAGGGCCGACGATCGCGAGCGATTCGCCCTGCTCGATCTTGAGATTGATGCCGCGCAGCACCGGCACACGCGCCCCGCTGCCGGGATCAGTGTAGGACTTGGAGAGGTTGGTAAGTTCGATGAGTGGCATGGTTGGGAAAATCAGTCGGCAGGGACAAGGCGCCAGCGCTTGGCTTTAAATTCGTGGCGCGGCAGGCTCTCCGGCTCGGCTAGTCTGACGGGAATGCGCAGGGAAAACGTGTCACGGAGCTTCGATTCGATCTTTTTGAGCAACGGTTTCGCGACATTGCCGTCCACCTCGACCAGCAGCTCGATCTCGTCCATCGCATCGACTTTTCGCTGCTCCACCATGAACTCGATGACCTCCGGGAACTGCCGCACCACCGCATCGATCGCACTGGGATAGATGTTCACGCCGCGCACCACGACCATGTCGTCTAAACGACTCAAAATACCGCCGTCGAGGATCAAGCGCCCGCGATGCAGCTTCTTCTTCACCCAGTCGCCCGTGCGATAACGCAGCAGCGGGCAGGCCGTGCGATCCAGCGTCGAAAGAATCAGTTCGCCGCATTCACCATCTTCCACTTCCTTGCCTGTCTTCGGATCGACCACCTCGGCTAGATAAGCATCCTCCAGAACAATGAGCTGCCGAGGCATGTCTTCGGCCTCGTAACTCACCGGCCCGACCTCGGTCATGCCGTGATGGTCGAATACCCGCGAGTCCCAGAGCTTTTCGAGACGACTGCGCACCTCCGGCACGCTGCCACCTGTTTCACCGGCGACGATGATTTTGTTAATGCGCAGGCTCATGCGCTCCACGCCGGAGGATTCGCCGATCAATTCACCCAGGCGCAGTGCATACGTCGGGGTACAGCACAGCACGGTGGCCCCGTAGCGGGCCATCGCCTCCAGCCTAGCCTGACTGGACAAGCCACCCGCTGGAATCACGAGATAATCCTTCGCCGCCGCCTCATACGCCGTCCAGAAGCCGAGAAACGGCCCGAACGAGAAAGCGAAGAAGATGCGGTCGCGGCCTTTGACCAGTCCGGCAGCTTCAAAGACGCGCTGCCAGCATTTCAGCATCGCCTCCCAGCTTTCCGGCGTGTCCAGCCAAGCCATCGGCTGCCCGGTGCTGGTGCCACTGGTCTGGCAAAAGCGCGTGTATTGATGAATGGCACGTGTCAGGTTCGTGCCGAAGGGCGGATTCTCCGCTCGATCCGCCTGAATGTCCGCCTTCGACGTGAACGGCACCTGCGCGATAAAATCGTCGATGCGGTTCAGCCGACTGACCTTCAGCTCCCACTCGCGGATTTTTTTACCGTAAAAGCTGTCCGTCGTGGCCAGATTGAGCACAATGGACCGCAGCTTGCGCCACTGGTTAGAGCGCAGGCGAACTCGGTCGATCAATGGTGGTCCGTCCGACACGGTCGCAAGTGATGGCGAGGCAGGGCGCGGGGTCAAGCAACGCGCACGACTGTGAATCAAGTGGCGGCCATCACCTCACAAGGCCAGTGCATGACATTCAATCTCGCTGAATTCTCAAGCGCTGTGAAAGCACATGCTCCTTGGCTGGTGGCATTGCGATGACATCCGGTGCCGCGTTGGCTGCTTCGATACAGACAAAATGCGGATAGGCCTCATCTGGCAGGTCGCTCAGGCGCTTCGATTTCTCAATCCACGGATTCCACACAATGGTCGCACGGCTGCCGGATTTCTCGACCACGATGGTCCGGCCGCCTTTTTTGTCGAGCAGGCGCACGGTTTCACGTGATTCGTAATTCCGGTCCACTTCGCGATCAAAATACACGGGACCGCTTTGCTCCATGCGTTCCGGCGAAAGCCGGCTCTCCACATAAAAGGCATCGTCCAGGCCGATCACGGCAGCCTCGGTCACATCCTCGACGCAGAGGTAGGTGTGCAGAGCCCCGGTCATCGACCAAGCGGCTTCGTCGGTGTTCTTGATGTGCAGCGCGATGCTGAGCTGCGCGCCCAGTTTCACCTCCATGCGTAGATCGAACCGATGCGGCCAGAAAGCGCGTGATTCATCGCTGTCGCTCAAAAGAAACTCCAGAGTGACGCCAGCGATGTTTTCCGTCACCTCGCCCACGTTCCACATCAGATTGCGCACAAAACCATGGGCTGGTTGGTCGGACTGCGTCGGATGCCCGCCAAACCACGGCCAACAGACGGGAATGCCGCCGCGAATCGGCTTTCCTGCCTCAAACACGGCCTGTGAACTCATGAATAACACCGGCTTTTCACCTGCGGGTGTCCATTCCATCACATGCGCCCCGTTCAGCGCGATGCGGCCCGTCGCCGCAGCGTGGCTGATGACGAGGATCGGATAACCAGCGGGTTCTTCGATGAGTGAAACGGTCGGTGGAAGAGTCATGCGGCGGGATTCATATCCTGAACCCCGCTGGCAGCAACTCCGCCATCGTCATCGCGAACGGTTTTCCATCCCTCAGAAACCACACCGTCGTCTCCGGCCCCGCAAACTCCGCGATCACCTGCCGGCATGCCCCGCACGGCGGAAACTCATGTCCCAGCGCAATCACCGCCAGCATGGTGATCTTCATCCCCGGCCCTTCCTCGGCCACCGCATGAAAAATCGTGTTCCGCTCCGCGCAAATCGTCAGCCCATAGCTGTCAGCCCATAGCTGGCGTTCTCCACATTGCAGCCGGTAAAGAGGTTTCCCTGCGCCGTCAGCAACGCGCATCCAACCTGGAAATGCGAATACGGCGCATGGGCCTTGGTCGCGGCAAGCTTGGCACGGTCAAACAGTTCAGCAGCGTTCATGCACAAGTCATACCCGCGCCCCTTCGGAAGGCAATCTTCAGCTCTCATCGAACCTCTTCCTTAACGGAGCATCCACCCGCTGACGTCAGCCCAGAACGTCAAAATGGTGCAATCCGCCCCTGCCTCGACACCGTTGATCAATTCATAACCTCTCTGTCTCTACCGAAAGTCCACGCTCCCCTGGTGCGTAATTCAAAGTATCATCCCCTTATGATGTCCAAAACCACCCTCACGCTGACTTGCGCGGCCTTTGCTTCAGTGTCCCTTCACGCTCAGGACGCTGGCGAAAAAATCACTTATCAGGACCACATCCGGCCCTTGCTGGAGAACAAATGCTTCTCCTGCCACAACCCGGACAAGAAGAAAGGTGATCTCGACCTTACCAGCTTCGGCGCCCTCATGACCGGCGGCGGCGGCGGAGCCGTGGTGGACGCAGGCAACGCGGACAGCAGCCGTCTGTGGACCACCTGCGCGAAAAAAGAAGAACCCTTCATGCCGCCAGAAGGCGCTCCGTTGAGCACCAAGGATCTCGATTTACTCGCTGCTTGGATCAAGGGCGGCATCCTCGACACCAAGTCGTCCATCGCCAAAAAATCCGCCAAACCGAAAGTGGACATGGCCGTCGCCGTCACCGGCGGTAAACCGGAAGGTCCCATCGCCAAACCCGAGCACGTCCTGTTGGAACCCGTCGTCGTCACCCCGCGCACCACGGCCGTCACCGCTATGGCCTACAGCCCCTGGACCTCGCTGTTCGCGCTCGCCGCGCCCAAACAGATCCTCCTTTACGACACCGACACTCGCCAGCTCGTCGGCATCTTTCCCTACACTGAGGGCTACGCCCGCAGCCTGCAATTCAGCCGCAACGGCTCCCTCCTCGTCATGGGCGGCGGTCGTGCGGGAAAAAACGGCCACGCCATCGTCTGGGACGTGAAGACCGGCAAACGCATCACCGAAGTCGGCAAGGAGTTCGACCAAGTCATGTCGGCCGACATCAGCCCAGATCACAAGCACATCGTCATCGGCAGCCCTTCGAAAAAGGTCAAAGTTTACAGCACCGGCACAGGCGAAGAAGAATACGTCATCAGCAAGCACACCGAGTGGATTCTGAGCACCAAATTCAGCCCGGACGGCGTCTTACTCGCCACCAGCGACCGCAACGGCAACGTCATGGTCTGGGAAGCCGAAAACGGCGGTGAGTTCTACATCCTCGGCCAGCACAAAGCAGCCTGCAACGACGTCGCTTGGCGTGCCGATGCCAACATCCTCGCCTCCTGCTCGGCCGACGGCGTCATCATGATCTGGGAGATGAACGAGGGCAAAAAAGTCAAGGAATGGGCCGCGCACGGCGGCGGCGTGCAGTCCGTCTCGTTCACGCCCGATGGTAAGCTCGTCTCCTCCGGCAACGACGGTCTTGTCCGCACCTGGGACATCAACGGCACCAAACTTGGCGAAGCCCCGAACCAGGGAGATCTTGTGACCAAGGTCGTCGCCAGCCACGATTCCAAATCCGCCATCTCCGGCAACTGGCGCGGTGAAGTCATCCAGTGGAACTTTGGTGCCACCGCCCTCACCGAAACCGCCCGCTACGTCAGCAATCCCTCCCAGATCGCCCAGCGCATCGTCCAAACGGAGCAACGCACCGCTGAACTCACCGGCAAGCTGCCTTCGTTGCAAGAGGCCATCAAAAAAGCCGAGGCCGATGCCAAAGCCCGCGATGAAGCTCTCGCCAAAGTCCGCGCCGAAATCGCCGAGAATGAACGCCGCAGTAAGGCCTACCCAGGTGAGATCGCCAACGAGGAAAAAGCACTCAACGAACTCAAGGCTGCCCGAGCCAAAGCCGTGAAGGACAAAGAAGCCCGTGTGGCTGCGATCAAAGCCTACGGCGAAAAAGCCGCCAAGATCGCCGCTCAAGAAAAAGCGCTCGCTCCAGCCGCCGCCGAGGCCGCCAAACTGCCAGCAGCCGAAAAAGCCGTCACCGATGCCAACTCGGCGCTCGAAACTGCGAAGAAAGACCCTGCTCAGCAGCCCAAGCTGAAGGAACTCGAAGCCAAACTCGTCGCCGCGAAGGCCGAGCAGCAAAAAATCGCTCTGAACAAGACCAAGGCCGATCAAATCACCGCCGCCATCGCTAAGGCGAAAGCCGAACTCGGTTCCGCTCCTGCCGCGCCTGCCGATCTGGACAAA
>JAJTDU010000155.1 GCA_021298725.1 Verrucomicrobiaceae bacterium
CACCCGCGTCGTTGTGCGCCTGCACGGTGAGGAAACCTGGGCCCAGCAGCGGCTCCACAGCTTCGAGCGCATGGATGCCGTAGCGTTCCCAGGTCTTGCAGGTGAAGCTGGTGATCCAGCGCAGGTCACCGAGCTGTGAAAAATCGGCCCGCATCTCCGGCGCATAGCGCATGCCGCTCGTCGAGAGGATGATGTTGCCTGCGCGATGCCATTCCACGAACTGACGCAGCTCCGGGATCGTCGTCGCCATCGGTTTGTCGATGAAAACGGGCAGTCCAGCCTCAATGAAGGGCCGCGCACGGCGCACATGATCCGTTCCATCATCCGTGGCGATGACGGCGGCATCGACATGGCCGATCACGTCTTCCGGTTTCGACACCACATGCTCGATGAGGCTCGCGGCGGCCACTTTGGGAGCATCCGCAGGATCATCGCACCAGATGTGCGTCACCCTTGCTCCAGGAATGCGCACGGATGCGAGCGGTTGCTTGCCCATGTAAACGGGAATGCCTGCGTAAGGGCACTTCGCCATCTCAGCGGGGTTGTAGCCGTTGATGATGCCACTCCAGGAATACGGATGACCGTTTCCTTCGATCATGCCGAGCATGGCGAGACGGATTTCAGTGCTCATTCGATGACGATGGCTGCGCCGGAGGCTGCGGAGCGCAGCGCGGCCTGATTGAACTTCAATGTCTGCACAGCCTCTTCAAAAGTGGCCAGCGGCGTTGGCTGGCCTTCCATGCCATCGAGGTAAGCCTCGGCTTGCGCGATGAAAAGGTCATCGCGTTCCAGCGGCGGCGTGACATTCCAGGTCCACGTGCTGTCGCCATGCCTCAAAAAGCCCCAGCGCCGCTCGTGCAGCTCGATTTTGATGCTGCCACGCTCACAACCGATGAGCAGCGTGGTTTCATTCGGAGCCTGAAACTGGTTCATCGAAAAACTCACCAGCACATCGCTATGACGGGCGCTGACATTCACCGTGTCCTCCACCGTCACGCCTTCCAACGCCTGATGCGCGGCATCGCAATACAGCCGCGTGCAGGGGCCGACGAGCCATTCGGTGGCGTTTACCAGATGCGTCAGTGCGTCCTGGATGGCTCCGCCGCCGGTCGCATGCCGCGTGTAGTAGATCTCGCGATAGGCCGGACGAAAGGTCGGGAAATGCTGCCCAGACACGGCGCTGGCCTGGAGGACTCG
This sequence comes from Verrucomicrobiaceae bacterium, assembly GCA_021298725.1. GTDB lineage: Bacteria > Verrucomicrobiota > Verrucomicrobiia > Verrucomicrobiales > Verrucomicrobiaceae > Prosthecobacter. The sequence continues at coordinate 1,198 of JAJTDU010000155.1, forward strand.
GCCCAGCTCGCCGGATTGCAGAAAATCCCGCGCTCCGAGCATCCAGGGCATGCAGTGATACACATAGGCCACCGCCACAAACTGATCCGGCCGCTCCGCGATCACGCCACGCACCTCGGCCACCAGCGCCGTGTCGATGGCCAGCGGCTTCTCGATGAACACATGCAGCCCAGCTCGTAGCAATTTCAGCGTCATCGGCAGATGATGCTGCGCTGGCGTACAGACCACAGCCGCGTCAAATTTTGCCCCTACCAGCGCGTCGTCCAACGATGCAAACGTGGTTACGCCATAACGCTCCTGCATGGTGGTAAGTAGCGCAGGATTGGCATCGCAGGCCGTTAAAGTGCAACGCTCGGTCTTTTGAAAGCAACGCAGGTGGCGCTCTCCGATGCTCCCGCAGCCGATGATCAGGATTGATTTCATGGTGCAAAACAAACGCGGTCCACCGCCTGAAACCTATCTCGTTTTGCTGGTCACACGCAGAGACCATTCCCGACACTATTCCAACTGCAGCTTCGCCAGCGAGCCATAGAGTCCGCCGGGCTTCGACACGAGTTCATCATGGGTTCCACGCTCGATGATCGCCCCGCCGGACATGGCGAGGATCTGATCGCAGCGACGCACGGTGCTGAGGCGGTGAGCGATGATGATGCTGGTGCGATTTTCCATCAGCTTGTCCAGCGCGTCCTGCACGAGGCGCTCGCTTTCGGCATCGAGACTGCTTGTGGCTTCGTCGAGGATCAGGATGGCCGGATCAGCGAGAATGGCGCGCGCGATGGCGATGCGCTGGCGCTGACCGCCGGAAAGTTGCGTGCCACGATCTCCCACCAGCGTGCGGTAGCCCTCGGTGAGGCCGATGATGAACTCGTGTGCGTTCGCCTTCTTCGCGGCGTTGATGATTTCATCCTCCGTCGCACCCGGTTTGCCGTAGGCGATGTTTTCCTGAATGCTGCCGCCGAAGAGCAGCACTTCCTGTGGCACCAGTGCGAGGTTCCGCCGCAACTCGGTCAGCGTCATGTCGTGAATCGGACGGCCGTCGATGAGGATTTCACCCGTCGTCGGCTCATAAAAGCGGAACAGCAACGCGACACTGGTCGATTTACCCGAACCGCTCGGACCGACGAGCGCGATACGCTGCCCGGCCTTGGCGCTGAGGTCGAAATCACGCAGCACGACGGCTTCGGGGCGTGTGGGATAGGCGAAACTAACACCGCGCATCTCGATCTCGCCGCGGAAGCGTGTCACGACGGCTTTTTCGGTGTCCTGCGGCTCCACTTCATCCTTCAAAATCTCGCGCACGCGCTCTGTGGCGCCCAGGGAGCGCTGCAGCTGCGTGATTAGTTCGGGGAACTGCATGAAGGAGGCCGCGATCATGCCGCTGAGGCCCGCAAACTGCGTCAGTTCCTCTTTCCCGATCTCGCCGAAGTTCAGCATGCGCATGGCGAACCAAGTCACCAGGATCAAGGCCACGCTGAAGGCGAAGATGATGAAGGCGATGAACGAGGCGCGCGGAATAGCGGCGCGGATCACCGTGGTTAGGTACTCGCCGAGGTTTTTCTCATAGCGGGCCATTTCATGCACTTCATTGCGGAAGGCCTTCACGCTCACGATGCTTTGCAGGCTTTCATCCACGACGACCTGCGAGGCGGCGAGGTTGTCCTGCGCTTTTTTGGTCAGCTTGCGGATGCGGGAGCCGAAAATCGCGATCAGCACGATCACTACTGGGATGGTGCCGACCATGAACAGCGAGAGCTTCACTGACATGTTCAGAATCAGGATTAGGCAGAGGGAAAGCATCACCGTGTGACGGATGAGCATCGGAATCGTCACCACCAGCGTCTCGCGCATCGCCTCGACATCGTTGGCGAGGCGTGAGGCCAATTCACCGACGCGGCGCTGGTTCAAAGTCGCCATCGGCAGGCGGATGATGCGACTGAAGGTGTCCAACCGCAGCGCTGCAAGCGCCCGCTCGGAAGCCTTGGCGAACAGCATGATGCGGAAAAACGCGATGACTGCCTGGATGGCAACGATGCCCACCAGGAACCACAGGCTGTCATGGAGTTCGGCCATCCATTCCGGTCCCGTGGCCCCTCCAATGCCTTTACCCGCCACAGCAGCCAGTTCTTTGATGAAGACAATCGTCATTCCGCCGGTGATCGCCAGCGCGATGAGCGCGGGGATGAACACATTGGCGTGTGGACGCAGATAGGTCAGGAAAAAGCCGGCGTCTTTCCACGCCGCACGGTCCCACAGTTTTTTGCTTGCTCGTTCTTCAGCCATTCTAGGTTTGTTTTACTCCACGCGCACAGTCCAGCGGCGGGTTGGTTTGTCAGTGAGTTCCAACACGCTCAGGCTTTCGGCGTCGTCGCCATGGCGGTTAGTGCGTGTTAGAAAATAGGAGCGACTACCGCCGCTGAGGCGCGCGTTGATGCCGAGTTCGCTGTTGCCATTCCCGAGCGCCCACTCGTGTAAGTACAAATACGTTTTGGGCAAGCTGATCGTAAGCCGCCGAGCACCAGAGGCTGAGCTGCTGAGCTTCGCGGTGAGTTCCTTCACATCAAACACCGCTGCGTAGCCACTCCCAAAGGCCCAGGGTGCGATTTCATCAATCTGTGCCACGCCATCTGCTGCCTTGCCAGTGATGCGCAAGGCCGCCGTCGCGCCGGGAGTGAGGCGCTTGCCATAGCTGCGGGCGTCGAGATTGAGCAGTAATTCAAAGCCTTTGCCCGTTTCGTCATCCACGAGATCGACCCCGGTCAGGTCGAAGGTGAGAAAGAGCTTCATCCCATCCGCATCCGCCCGCAGTGTGACCGCGCTGGCCTGACCGTCCACTGCGCCCATGGGCACCGGCTCTTTGAGGCCAAAATTACGAACCACCTCAATGGATCGGTCAAAAATCTGCCTCACACCATTGGCGCTGACTGCCAAGCTCAGCGGCAGCCGCTGGCGAAACGGTGTCTTTTCATCCACTGGCAAAGGCAGCGTCAGTTTCAGGGTCTCAGCACCCTTCGCGTCGAGACTGACTTTGTCTGCCTGCTTGCGCCCGGCCCATTCGACTTCCCAGGCAGCGGAAAGGCTCTGGCCCGAGGTGTTTTCGATCTCAATGGCCGGTGAAAAGTTTTTCTCGGCATTGAAGAGGGTCCGCGCCCCCCAGGCGGCGCTGAAGGGCTGCAATGGAGCGACGAGATCCTGAATCCGTGATTCTTTGCCCGCGATCACGAGCACCGGCAGCCGCACCATGGCATCTTGAAGCGGAAGTGAGCGTGTGTCAGTGATGCTGTAATCCACCAGCGCCGTTTCTTTCGCGCCTGCGGCGAGTTTGATCTGCGACTTGGCGTCCTTGAGACGGAATCCGGCAGGCACAAGCGGTAGCACCGTCAGTGAGAGCGCCTCACGCGTGGTGTTGGCGATCTGGAATTCCAGTTTGAGAGCGTTCTCTCCTGCCAGGGTGGCTTTCACATCGCTCACGCTCCAGGATACGTGGGGAGGGCCGCTCATCACATCCTGGTCAAGGATGCGGCCCATGGCCTCGTGTGTTTCCGCCGTTGGTGTGGCGATTTGAACTGATGGGACGAGGTTCAAGCAACTCTGATATTGCTGCATCACCGCTGGGAAGATCAGATGCGGCTCGCCCAAGGCCACTGGTGGCACGATGAGGCGCGAAAAGTCACCCAGGTCCGAGAACAACAGCTTCTCCGCTGCACAAAAATCCCGCATCACGCTGGATGCACCACGCGTCAGCGCCAGACTCGTCTCCTCCGGAGCAGCGACCTGGGGGATCGGCCCGGCGACGATCATTTCAAGGCGGTTGCCCTTGACGGTGTCACGCACACTGCGCAGGGCGGCACTGATGTCCGCCACTGGGGTGCCTGCCATGCCGTCTTCCAGACCGTATGCCAAGATCACGAGGTCCGGCTGGCCTTGAAACCCCACCGTCGCCAGCGCCGAGGCGGCGGAGACAATGCTAGACGTGCGTATCGGCTGGAGCAGGATTTCTGGTCCCATCACCATGGATTCCTTGCTTCGGAGCTTCGATCCGGGCCGCAGCACCCGCACGCCACCGGTGTAGTAAAACTGGCTCGCCAGTGCCTTCGCAAACGCCCCGGCAAAGCTCCTCAGTAACGGGTCGGCATTGCCGTCTTTCTTCGCCCCGTCGAGAATCGCGTCTCCGAGCACCAGGATCTGCACACGATCGCGGCGGGTGAGCTTCAGCAAGGTCTGCGGCAGAAACTTCTGCCAGCGCTCACGCTGCACAGGTGAGAGATCAAAATAGGCCTGCGGCGGCAGCTCCGCCGCGGGCATTTTTTCCTCCGCGATACGAGCAGCGGCCTGGAGGGTCGGCAGATCCGGACTGGCCTGGGCAGGAGCGGCGGCGACCGGCGCAGCGGCAGGCGGTGTCTCCGGCGTCTGCGCCAGGAGACCCTCCACGGCCATCAGCGCCAAAGCGCCAAGGAGGGTGAAAGTCGTTCGGTTGGGAAACATGCCCTGCCATTTCGGCGAGACCTGCGACGGCTGCAACCGGGGAGTGCTGGAACGTCCGATGAACTCAGGGCTTACGCACCCGAAGCAAGGGAAAGGTGTTTTTAGGCCCTTAGCCTTCAGGCCAGGCCTGAGAAAGATAGTGCAGAAAATCCAAAGGCCGCGGACCCGCAAGGAGCGGCTTCATCTTTGGCCCCGTTGTGAAAGGCTCGTCATCTCGACAAAACGACAGGCTTCTCCAGCGGCAGCGGCGATCATCGCGCTCACCTTAGGCTGGAAAGCAGGTTTCAAGCAGCAGGCGGCACACGCTTCTGTGGGTCCATGGCTGATGCAGTGTGCCAATCCCCGCCATGCCTGTCACGCTCATTTGCTGCCGATGAAGGTCAGCACGTCGGCGACATCTTGCGCGGTGAGCACGCTTTCGAGGCCTTCGGGCATGATGGAGGTGGTCAGCGTCTTGAATTCTTGAATCTCCGAGCGCAAAACGACGATCTCGGCACCGCCGGGCAGGCGGATCGTGAGGTTGCCGGGCGTTTCGGAGGCGAGCTGACCGACCACGAGCGTCTTGTCCTTCTTGGTCACCTGCGTGGCGGCGTTGCGCTGCTCTACGGCGCGGTTCGGGTCAAAGATGGCCTCAATGAGCTGCTCACGCGGCTTGGTGGCGACTGTTTTCAAATCGGGACCGACCTCGATGCCGAGTTCGCCCACTTTGTGGCAGATCATGCAGGCTTTTTGGAACACGGCGGCACCGTGTTTGGCATCGCCCCTGAGTTTGACGGCTTCCGTGGTGTATTGGGCCACGACTTTCTGGCGATTCGGGTTGTGGTTGGTGATCACGGGCAGCGCTGCGG
>JAJTDU010000156.1 GCA_021298725.1 Verrucomicrobiaceae bacterium
AGTAGAAGGGGGAGATCGAGTGCGGGATATTAGGCGAGGTGGGGTGCCAGCGCAGACCCGTGTCCTGCCAAGTCATGCCGCGCTGCCAGCCCTGCATTTTGACGACATCGAGTCGTGGCACGCGCGAGACCCAGCCGCGTGCGCAGGCCATCATGGCGATCTCGCCCGCCGTCATGCCATGCACATAAGGCACAGGGATCTGGCCGACGAAGGATTTCCATTTGGCCTCCAGCGGCGGGCCTTCGACACGCCAGCCACTGAGCGGATTGGGTCGGTCAAGCACGACAAACTGCTTCCCATTCTCGGCGGCGGCCTCCATGGCGACGATCATGGTGCTGATGTAAGTGTAGCTGCGGCAGCCGATGTCCTGGAGGTCAAATACGAGCACGTCGATCGGCGCCAGCATCGCAGGCGTCGGTTTGCGCGTGGGGCCGTAGAGCGAATAGACGGTCAGACCCGTCACGCTGTCTCGCCGCGTGCTGACATGGATGCCGGCGCCGATGTTGCCATCAATGCCGTGCTCCGGAGCATAGAGTGCGGTGAAATTAACACCCAGCGCCTGCTGAAACACGGTGCGGGTCAGCTCGCCACGACCGGTGAGGCTGGTGTGGTTCGTGATGAGGCCGACGCGCTTGCCCCGCAGCAGATCAAAGCCGCGCGAGGCCAGCACATCGACGCCTAGCATGAACGGACCGCCGTAGCCGGCCTGCGGCAGGGGTGCCTGAGGCGCGGGCATCTGGCAGGAGACGAGCGCGAGCGCGGCAAGGCTCGAAATGGCTTTGAAAAACACACGGGTAGAAAACATGCGGTAATTTCTGGCGGAGGATGATCTCTGCGGCAATGGCCGCCGGTTATTTCTTCGTGTCCGTCGCTTTGGCGTCGCCTGCCTTGTTTGGGGCAGAGTTGGTTTCGCCAGCTTGCGGAGTTGTCGCAGCAGGTGGTGTGGTGCTGCCGGGTGCGGGAGGCGGCTCAGGCTTTTTGAACGGATTGTCCCAGGTGTGGAGCACATAGCCGGAGCCGATACCGCCGACCTCGCCCAGGAGAGACGCACATTTTTCCTGCCACTTCACGAGATCGGGTGCTGAGCGTGTTTTTTCGGCGGTGCCAGGGAAGATGAGGTAGGTGACCTTGAGATCACTTTCAGGGCGAATGTAGGGCGTGGCCTTCGGATTGACGGTTTTTGCCATGAGGAGCGAAGCCTCGCCCATTTTGAAGCTGGGGCCGTAATCGCCGCAGATGGCGGGGTAGATTTTGCCCTCATGAATGACTGCGGCGTAGTCGCCGATCTGCGGGGTGAATTTGTTTTGGTCGCCATACCCGCGGAAGAGCAGGGAGATGACAACGAAGGGGTCTTTTTCGGCGATGAGGCTGCTGCGGGCCTTCATCTCGCTGATTTCGACTTTCAGCGTACTGATGATGGCGCTGAGTTCGCGATTGCGTGCGGAGGAGAGGCCTTTCATGGCGAATTCATCCTGCGCTTTCTTCAAACGCTCCTCCCACTTCGCGAGCAGCGGGTTGGGCGTCTTGCTGGTCTTGGCCCAGGCGTAGCTGGTGAAGGGCTGGTAATAGTCCGACATGTGGATGTACTCATCGAGCGTAGGCATGCGGTCGCCATCGGAGCCGTCGGCGACGACATCCATCTCTGACTGAATGAGGAGGGTGCGGCGCTGCGAGGTGGGATGCGTGAGTTCTAGGATGGTCTCAGTGTCGTAGAAGTTGTGGCGGTCGAGGACGCGGTTCAGGCGCGTGAGGTCGTTCTGCACGCGGTTGGTTTTGTTCTCGTAGAGCTTGTGGTAGAAGCCGCTGACCTTCGCGGCGGGCAGCATGGCATCGAGTCCCGGAAGGATGGCAGGGAGGTGTTTGTTGATGCGGCTGAGTTCCACCATCGTCTGGTTGGCCTTCGGTACACGGATGCTGAGCTGGAACTCGGCCTTGTAGGATTCGGGATCAAGGCGCTCAAGGCTGGCGAAGCTGCCCTCCTCGGTGAGCAGCTTGGTTTTGACGGTGATGCCGTTGAAGAGCGAGGCAACATCGATGTCCTTGCGGGCGATGTATTTGTCCGGAAGCGGCGGCTGCACCTCGCGGACGACCTCCTTGACGATTTCCTTCATGACCGGCACCTCTTTGATCACATCCCGCAGCACGTCGCGAGTGATGACGCGCTCCTTGGTGCCTCGGGCGGACTCGACGATGTCCTGGATGCCTTTCTTCATTTTACTAGCGAACGGCGTGAAAGGCAGCAGCAGGCCGGTCAGGAGAATCAGCAGAAAGAGAAGGCGGATGAACGAACTGATGTAGCCGGTTTTAGGCTGTGGATCTTTTTCGGGAGTGACGGGTTCCTGTGACATGGGAAGAGAGAATGAGGAGACTTGAAGGTCGAATGACGAACGCAAGACCTCGCAGTTCAAAATATCCTCTTCATTCGGGTTTCGTCATTCGTCATTTTCACCCGTCATCCTTCCTCCAGGCGGCCTTCTTTGAGGATGAGGCGGCGGTCGCCGCGTTTCGCCAGCGTTTGGTCATGGGTGACAACGATGAGGGTCTTTTTGGCCTCATCAACGACTTGCATGAGCATGTCGATGACGCCCGAGCCGGTGCTGGCATCGAGATTGCCGGTGGGTTCGTCGGCGTAGATGATGCCGGGGTTGTTGATGAGGGCGCGGGCAATGGCCACGCGCTGTTGCTCGCCGCCGGAAAGCTCAGTGGGCAGGTGATCGAGGCGCTGAGTGAGGCCAACTTTGTCCAGCAACTCACGGGCGCGTGCTTCGGCCTTGCGGCCGCCGATCATTGAAGGCAGGACGACGTTTTCGAGCGCGGTGAGCTCCGGCAGCAGGAAGTAGTGCTGGAAGACGAAGCCCATGACCTGATTACGGGTGCGGGCGCGTTCGGCGGCGGCGGCTTTGTAAAGTGAGCGGCCATGCACGAGAACGTCACCGGAGGTCGGTTGTTCCAGCCCGCCGAGAACATAAAGCAGTGTAGTTTTGCCAGCGCCTGATTGACCGCAAAGAAACACCTTTTCCCCGGCGGCGACCTCGATGTTCACGCCGCGCAGCACCGGCAGATCATGTCCCGCGAGGTGGTAAGTGCGATGCACGTCATTGGCGGCAAGTGGGGCGGCGTCCTGGGTCATGAAAGAGGTGCTCATGCTCCGCAGATGAGCAGCGGCGTCAAGATAGGATGCCTGCTCGTGTGCGCTGCCGCAGTGCCTCGTACATGACGATCCCTGCCGCTGTCGCGAGGTTCAGACTGCGAGTGCCTTGCATTGGAATGCGCAGGCACTTGTCAGGATCGATCACGGAGATCGGGATGCCGCGTGTTTCCGGCCCAAAGACGAGAAAAACCTCGGGCGCGGTGAGGGCGGAGTCCCAGTGGTCGGTGGTGCCCTGGCACTCGATGAAATAAACCTCCGCATCCGCGCTTATCTTGCTGCGTAGCGCCTCCCAGGATTCCCACACGCGCAAATCCACCTCCTGCCAGTAGTCTAGCCCGGCACGTTTCAGGTGCTTGTCCTCAAGGCTAAAGCCCAGCGGCTTGATCAGGTGCAAACGTGCTCCTGTGGCGAGACACAGCCGACCAATCGCTCCCGTATTGTGTGGGATCTCCGGCTGGAACAGGACGATGTTCAACATGCCAGGAAGAGGAGGTGATGAGATTCGGTCTTGGCCAAACTCTCACTGCTTGAAGATGAAAAGCTTCCGGCACACAAAGTTCACCACCACGGAAGTCAGGATAAACCCGATCTGAGCAACTGTTGAAGGTAGGTGCAAATGCCCCGCCAACCAGTCCACAACCACCAGCCCTGGAAAGAAGGCGAGGGCAGCGACACCTACAAACAATGCAAACTCTTTGAGCCTGGAGTGGCGGCCCCGGGTGAACACCCAGAGGGTGTTCGTGATGTAGGCAAACAGTACGCCGGAAGGAAATGCCCAGATGTTGGCCATCTTTAGGTTGGACGCGCGGCTGGCTTCATCCAGCGGTACGCCGTCGATCAACATGCCTTTCCAGACCGGCAGCCAGAGGGAGGTGATCAAAAGCAAGGTGCCGTTGTGCGTGATTGCAGCGCCCACGCCGCAGATGCCGTATTTCATGAACTGAATGACCGGATGTGTATCCCGTGCGTTCATGCGCCTGATCATGGTGCGCCAGTCATTGTCCTGAAAAAAGCGTCTTGTATCGGCAAGAGTTTGCAGCATTTGGAACATTACCTCCAAAACAAAAAGCCTGTCCAACGAAGACTTCGTCAGACAGGCTCAAAGAAGGACTTCAGTCAATAATCCTACTAGTAGCGGTAGTTGCCCTGCCGGTCGTAGTATCCCTGTTGTTGTTGCTGCTGTTGCTGCTGCGGGTGCCAGCGACCATTGCGGTCGTAGTAGCCCTGTTGGGAGTTGGCATTTTGCTGGTCCCGGGAGTTGCCGATGGCGTTGCCGCCCAAGGCCCCGAGGCCCGCTCCGATCGCCGCACCTTCAAGGCCGCGTCCGCTTTGGGAGCCAATGATCCCGCCGACACCGGCTCCGGCGAGAGCGCCAATCACCGAGCCGGTTTGGGCGTTCGGGCCTGTGGCACAGGAAACCAATGACACAGAAGAGATGAGAATAAGGATGTTCTTTTTCATGTTGATGGATTTTGTTTTTTTACAGACACCTGTCTGAAATCAATAGTAGCCGCGCTGGCGGTCCTTCGAGTTGCCGATGGCCGTGCCACCGGCCGCGCCGACTGCGCCACCGATCAAGGCACCTTCAAGGCCGCGTCCGCTTTGATTGCCAATAATACCGCCGACAGCGGCTCCGCCGAGACCGCCGATGACCGCGCCGCGTTGAGCGTTCGGACCTGAGGCGCATGATGAGAAGGACATAACGGCGATAAGTGTGAGTAGGATGTGTTTCATGGCAAGATTAAGCGGTCAGCTTTGTCGCAGAATACGTCGGCTTTGTTCACAAATGAAAGAAAAATTCTTTGGGTGTGCATTGTCAGGGGGGGAATCTCGCTTCTCTCCACATGCATCCTCTGGAACGAGGGGTTTCTTCATTTGACGCGCAATCGGCCAGCGACTACAAACCGCCTGCTTCACCCCCCCCTATGCAAGTGCGTTCTTTTCTTTGCGGCCTCGCCGCTTTCGCCACCCTCGGCTTGGTCACTTCAACCGCCGTGGCTCAGCCTCTCCCTCTCGATCATCCCTGCGGTGTTCTAGTGAAAAAATACCTTACTGCTGTGGTCATGCAGGACTGGAAAACCGCCGCTGCGCTGCTGGTGCCAGCTTCCCTGGAGCGTCGTCAACGCGAGACGGTTCAGATCATCAAATCCGCTCCCACCATGACCGACGAGGAGACCATGCTTGCCGGTTACAATGTCAAAGGCGTTCGCGAACTCGAAAGCATGACCGCTCAAGAGTTTTATCAGGCTGATCGTGAGGCATGGCACAAAAAGCTCAAGCTTACCCCCGAGGCGACCACGCGGAAACAGGAGACCCTCAAAATCACTGTGCTCGGCCTCGTGCAGGAGAAGGATAAGGGTTTCGTCCATGCCACCGTCCGCACCTCCCAGGAAACGCTCACGGACAAGATTGAGGAGCTATTCCTCATCTCCTTTGTGCCCGATCCGGCCAATCCAAAAGGCTATCTGATCTCTCCAGAAATGAAGGACCGTCCGGTCATCACGCCGCTGGACGGCTCCGCGCCCAAGGAAGACGCCAAGAAGAAGTAAGGCTCACAGCAGCGCCCGCAGCTCCTCCCAGCGAACTTTTCCCAGCTCACCCCTTGGAATCGAATTCAGAGTGCGGATCACTTCGACTCTCTCAAACGGCCTCAACGTTTCGTTGAGGCCTTTTTGCAGTCGCACAGCGTCCATCTCGCTCATCTGGCTCACGACAAGAACGAGCCTGCTTTCCTTGCGCACATCGCTCACATCACAAACCGCCGCGTCACCAAAGTGTAGGAGCAGTTTGAGTCGAATGGAGTCGATTCGCTCCTGAATTGGCCCCAGGGCCACGAGTTCGCCCAAAATCTTCACGATTCCCGACTCGCGGCCCACGAAGCGTAAAAAACGTCGTGTTCCATCGTGATGCAAACTCACACGATCTCGCGTGCGCAGCCCTGCCTCGACCGAGATCGGCTCCCAGCGCCATTTTCCGTTCTCTTGCACCGCATAGCCCTTCGCGAGAGCATCGCCACGCACGCTGAGCACACCTGCGTCATCCGTGCTCAAGTCCCAGATCGGCAGCACTTCCATCTCGCCGTCTTCGGTTGTCTGTGAGGCTACTTGAGAAGACGTTTCCGTCATCCCATACGTCCGGCGCACCGGCCAACCGAGATGCAAGGCAGCGTGTTCTAGCTCGGAACTCATCGCCCCGCCGCCCACCAGCACCACGCGCATTGACCTCGGTGCGCTCAACTTCGCGGCCACCAGATCAAACACCTGTGTGGGCACCAAAGAAGCCAGCGTGGCTCCGACTTCGGTGCATCTCCGCGCAAAC